>CAZGOC010000001.1:0-28050 GCA_964527685.1 uncultured Candidatus Peribacteria bacterium
CTTCAACTTGTATATGTTTGATTTGGTACATCTCACATCACTGGAACTACTTCTGGTATGACATTTGAAGTAGTTCCAGTAGTTAATCAAGATATTTTTACCTCCCAAGTATTATTTGCTTTATTAAGTGCTAAAACACTTGTTCTTACATAATATGTTGTATTTTGAGTTAATCAAACAAATTGTCATGTTGTAGAAATTTGGATTTGATTAATTCCTCAAGCATCAGAATACAAAAAGTATTTAACATCTTTTATTCAATCAACATCCGATATAGAATTAGCTACATTTATAGAGTTATTTGTTACACTTAAAACAACTGGATTTTGTATACTAGTTTTATTATCAACAACTAAAATAACTAATTTATTTATTGCTTGATTTAATACATCAATGACTTCATTTACTTCTTTTTGAGTAGAGTTTAAGTTATTTAAAGTTGTTTGAGCTAAAATTATAGCTTGATTTAGGTTTACAAATGATTCTGTGGTATATTTTCAATTTCAATCTTTTGAAATATTTTGTGCTTCTATTAATTTATCTTTTAATTTAGAAAAATCAGCTACTTTTACCAATTGTTCTATAGATTTTTTTAAATTATTAGTTGCAATATCAACTTCTTCTTGAGTAGATAATTTATTATTAAATACTTCTTTGGCTAACTTTAATGAGTTTTTTAAAATTAAATATGAATTAGGTACATAATTAATACTATCAATAATTTCTGCTTGTTTTATATTTTCCATTAATTTATCTTTAGAAATAACTAAAACATCCTCAATTGTTACTTTTGAAATTATTATTGATCATGATTTTACTTCTAATTTAATTAAGGTTTTTTGTCAATTTGTTTTTACTAATAATACTTCATAATTATCTACATTTCATTTAGGAGGTGCAATTAAGCTTGTAGTCACAATAACTAGTTTTTTAGATTGAATTTGAAAAGCTCAAATATTATCATTAAATAAATTTCCATTTTTAAATATAGAAGATATTTCACTTACCTCTACTCAATCAATTACTAAATCTCATTTATCATTTAATATTGAAACTCATTTATCCAAATCGTTTTTTTGGATTTCTAATATTCTTTCACTTTTTTGATCAACTCTATGTATAGTTATATAGTTTTTAAATAAGTTATTTTGTTTTTTAACATCTGATACTATTTGTGATGCTTCTTGATAAGTATTATCAAATCATTGTTTTTTTATGTTACTAAAATTTATTCATCATTTATTTGATGAATTATTTCATAATGGAATTTTTAAAGTTACTCATACATAATTATCATTTAAAGCTCAATTTCTACCTTGAGTATGACGAGCAGTAATTCACAAAATAGTTCCATTTGATAGTTTTTTTGATAATTCTCATCAAATATTTGTTGATGAAACTCAAGTTCTAAGTTCTATTTTTCAATTTAAATTATTAGAAAAATTATGATTATATCAAACAACACCTCAAAATTGAGATTTTTTATTATCTGTAGAATATTTTAAGTCATGTTCTAGTGTTTCATAATTTAATCATAAAATTAATTCTCACTCTTTGGTAATTTTAAAATTTATTTTTCCTTGAATTCATTTTTTTTCTCACCCTGCAATATTTCTATAGTTATCATAAATAGCAAATAAAGTGTCATTGCTTATAGTATATTCTTTATTTGCCAATTCATAACTTTGAGCTTTTGTTATATATCATGAAAGTTCAAGTGATTTTAAAATTTTTTCATTAAAATGCATTTTAAAAGCTGTCCCAATACTATTTTGTCTAACCATTTGTTCTACTTCTTCAGATGAAAATTTAAATTTATTATTAACTCATAAATGTTCTCAAGAAAACATTAAAATTCAATCTCAAAAACTAAATCATATAGTTGTAAGAAATCTTTGTAAATTTTTTCATCATTCTAATTCTAAAGCTATGGCTGAAGACTTTGTTATTTCACTTGCATATCATAAATTAACTGTAGGTCAATACATTCAAGAATTTCAAACTACAACAGAGGCATCAGATGTTATGTCAATTAAAAATTGTTTTCAAGCTCGTTTTAAAGATGACTTATTGTTATCAATAGTTTTAACTTCTTCTATACTATAATCTATATTGTCATTATTATTTCCTTCATTTTTTGGCAATACTACATAAACTAATTTATCTCATTTATATATATTTATTTGGTTTTCTCATATTTTTTCTAAAATAAAATTTCAAGACAAGGTTCATAAACCCATTTGAGTTCATTGAGGTTTTTTAAATATATTTCAAACTTCATCTAAAACATTTTGGGGAATTTTAATCTCTGCTTGAGCAAGTCAATTAGTAGAAAGAGTAGCAAAAATAGCAGCTGAAACTAAAGCTTTTCTATTTTTATATAATTCATCAAATCATTTAGCAATTTGTCCAAATTTAACTTGTCATCATTCATTTAATCAATTATTATAGATTTTATTATTGATCATAAAAAAAAAATTAAAAATAAAATTATTATTAATATATACTTACTTTTACAAAAAAGTCAATTTTTATAAAAATAAAAAAGATATTATAATACCTTTTTTATTTTACATTATTTTTCTTATTTTGTCAATAATTTATCAATTGTTTTTTCAAATTCTGAAACTGGATATGCTCAAGGAAGTTTTGCATATTCTCATGTTTTTTGATTTATTAGTATATTTCAAGGAGTTCAAGTTACTCCAAAAGTTTCAGCTCAAACTTTCATAGCAAAATCTATTTTTGATTCATATTTTTTACTTGCAACACATTCATCAAATGCTTTTTTGTCAAGTTTTTCAACAAATCAAGCTAGATCATTTGGAGTTGCTTTTTCTTCTTTATATCATTTTGATATAGTTTGATACATTATTTCAGTTCATTTTTGGTCTGCAATACATTCTAAAGCAAGTGGTGCTTCTTTATTAAATATAGCAAAATATTGGTATGTAAAAGATAATTTATCTTTGTATTTATCAAATAATGTTTTATGAGTTCATTCATTATGTAATTTTTTACAATAAGTACAATTCATATCACTATACTCAACCCAAAGGATTTCAGCATCTTCTTTTCATAATATTCTTGAATTTTTCTTTATTTCAGCTAGAACCCCATCTGGAACTATTGTAAATCATCTTTCACTCATTTTAGCATAAGGATCAAAAGTAGCTCACATTTTTAAGTTATACATAAATGCTGGTGTAACTTCTAGATATTGTTTGAAATCAGCATCTGGAACATTATTTGTATTAAATAAGAAGGCTGGAAGTTTTGTTATTGAATTTTTTTTCATTAAATCTTCAACTCAAGAATCACTAAAGTCTTTTACTTCAAAAGTAGCTCAAGTTAAAAAAGCAAGTGTTTTTAAGTTTTCTGTTACAGCATCTGTTTGACAATCATTACATCTTTTATCTCAAATAACAGTTACTTTTATATCTTTAACTTCTGTTGACACTAAAGAATTTCAATTAGAATTAGAAGTATTACTTCAATTAAATCATTTCCCTACAAAAAATGCTAAAACTGCTATAATTATTAATAATATTATTATAATAATATATGGAGTATTTGTATTTTTTGAGTTATTTGAGTTGTTATTTTGACTTTCACTCAATTCATTATTTTGTATTTCACTCATAAATATATTTTTAAAAAATAAAAAGAATTTAAAAAACTCTATAAAGTATAGTAATAAAAAAAAGATTTTAGTCAAAATTTTTTGACAATTAAATTGTTTTTTATAAAATACCTCTCAAGCTTAAAAAAGAGCTTATTATTTTAATCCTTCTTTAATTTTAAATTAAAGATATTAACCCATGGGAAATATGGCAAAATATGAACTTATGCTTATATTAAATCCTAGTATTTGAGAAGAAGAAAAAAAAGAAATTTTATCTTCTGTTAAAGATGCTATGACTAGTAGATGAGCAAAAATAGAAAAAGAAGATATATGGTGAGAAAAACATCTTGCATATAAAATAAAATCTTCAACTACTTGATACTATACTTTATATGATTTAGAAATAGACGGTATGGTTTTAGTTGAAGTAACTAAAATTATGAATTTAAATACAAATATATGGAGACATATGTTTGTTAGAAAAGATATTTAATAATTAAAGTATAACAAAATGAGAACTGTTAACAAAGTTATTTTGATAGGAAATGTTACAAGAGACCCACTAATTAAAAATACAGATAGTAATAAAAAAGTTGCATTATTTTCAATAGCTACAAATAGATATTTTAAAACTAATGAATGAGAAAATAAATCAGAATCAGAATTCCATAATTTAGTTGCTTGGTGAAGTCTAGCAGAAAGAGCAGAAAAATTTTTAACAAAATGAAAACTTATTTATGTTGAATGAAGACTTCAAACAAGAATAATTGAAAAAGAAGATCAAACTAAAACTTATAAAACAGAAATTGTAGTTTCAAATTTAATATTTTTAAATAAAAAATCAGATTTTGAAACTATAGATAATGAATCTTTAGATGATGATTTTTCATCAGATGAAGATGATAAATTTTAATAATATAATAAATAATATATGTCAACAAAATGTCCTTTAGATTGAGTTGTAATTGATTATAAAGATGTAGAATTATTAAAAAAATATACTACAAAATTTTGAAAAATTACACCAAGATACTATACTTGAGTATCACTTAAAAATCAAAAAAGATTAGCATTAGCTATAAAAAGAGCTAGAATGGTAGCACTATTACCTTTTGTTAAAACTTTTGACCCAGAACTTAGAAAATAAAAAAAATGTGAGTAATCACATTTTTTTTATTTTTTATTTTACTTTTAAAACTTTATTACTATAATATTGCTTGAAAAAATTAAGGAGAGTATTTTTTTAAATAAAAATACTTTTTATTTTTTATTATAATTAACAAATTTTTATGTCTTTTAGAAATATAGCTATTATAGCTCACGTAGATCATGGTAAAACAACTTTAGTTGATGGTATGTTAAAACAATCTTGAACTTTTAGAGAAAATGAAAAAGTAGATGAAAGAGTTATGGACTCAAACGATCAAGAAAAAGAAAGATGAATTACAATTTATGCAAAAAATACATCACTTTTTTATAAGTGAAATAAAATAAATGTAGTTGATACTCCAGGGCATGCTGATTTTTGATCAGAAGTAGAGAGAGTTTTAAGAATGGTTGATTCTGTTTGTTTGGTTGTAGATGCTTATGAATGACCTATGCCTCAAACAAAATTTGTACTTAAAAAAGCTTTAGAATTATGACTAAAACCTATAGTTGTAATAAATAAAATAGATAAACCAACAGCAAGACCTGATTGGGTTGTTGATCAATTATTTGATTTATTTGTAAAACTTTGAGCAACTGATGAACAACTTGATTTTTCAGTTTGTTATACTATAGCAAGAGATTGAGTTGCAAAACTTGATCCAAGTGATGAAGGTAAAAACTTTGATCCTTTATTTGATATGATTTTAAGTAAAGTAGCTGAAGCTCCAAATGATGAAACAAAACCATTTAGAATGCAAGTAGCAAATTTAGCTTATGATAATTTCTTATGAAGACTTGCTATTTGAAGAGTTTATGAATGAAAAGTAAAAGTTTGACAAGAAGTTGTTATTACTTCAAATTCTTGAGAAAAAAGAAAAGCAAAAATATCAGAAATATTAACAAATGAGTGACTTGCAAAAATCAAAACAAAAGAAGCTCATGCTTGAGATATTGTAACTATTGCTTGAATTTCAGATATATTTGTTTGAGAAACTATAGCTGAAAATATTGATGTTTTAGCACTTCCTGCAATTACAATAGATGAACCAACTTTAAAAATGGAATTTTTAGTAAATAATTCTCCATTTGCCTGAAAAGAATGAAAATTTGTAACTTCAAGACAAATAAGAGATAGACTAGAAAGAGAGCTTGAAACAAATGTTTGAATGAAAATAAATTTTGACTGAGATAATTATATGGTTTCAGGTAGATGAGAACTTCATTTATCTGTATTAATTGAAACAATGAGAAGAGAGTGATATGAACTACAAGTTTGAGCTCCAGAAGTAATTATGCAAACTATAGACTGAGTAAAACAAGAACCTATTGAAAGAGTTGCTGTTTCTGTGCCTTCTGAATTTTCTTGATCAATTATTGAAAAACTTTGAAAAAGAAAGTGAGAAATGGTAAATATGAATGATGATAATTGAACGACTTCTATGGAGTTTAAAGTACCAACAAGATGATTATTATGATTTAAATCAGAATTTATCACTGCAACTAAATGAGAATGAATTCTAACTTCAGCTTTTGAAGAATTTGCTCCTTATAAATGAGCTATTGAAAAAAGAGAAGTTTGATCTATGGTTTCAGGAGAAAATGGTTCAACTATGGCTTATTCTCTATGGAAATTACAAGATAGAGGTCCTTTATTTATAGATCCAGCTGTAGAAATATATGAATGAATGATTATTTGAGAACATTTAAAATGATGAGAACTTGTTGTAAATGCTACTAAAAATAAACAATTAACAAACATAAGAGCTTCTTGAACTGATGAAGCACTAAAACTTCAAACTCCTGTTAGAATGACTTTAGAACAAGCTATTGACTATATAGGGCCAGATGAATATGTAGAAGTTACCCCTTTAAATATAAGACTGAGAAAAAAATATTTAACTGAAACAGATAGAAAAAAATATAGTAGAAAAAAAGATTAATTAAAAAACTTATCTATTGATAAGTTTTTTTTGAAAAAAAGATTAATTTTTATATAATAAAAATTAATCTAATTACAAATAACTAAAAAATATGGGAAATTTAAAAGTTTTAATTTTAGCTTGAGGTTCAGGGACTAGATTGTGGCCATTATCAAGAAAGTATTATCCAAAACAATTTATAAAATTAAAAGAATTTGATTGAGAATCTTTTTTTGAAAAAGCTTATAAAAGAGCTTTAAAAATAACTTCAAAAGAAAATATTTTTATTATAACAAATAATGATTATAAATTTCATTGTTTAAATCAATCCAGTATTGATGAGAAAAATATTTTAGTTGAAAAAGTAGCAAAAAATACACTTTGAGCTATAAGTCTTTGAGTTTCAAAATGAAACGATGATGATGTATTTGTTGTTTTATCATCAGACCATTTAATGAAAGATGAAGAAAAATTTGTTTGACTTATTTTACAAAATCAAGAATTTGCCAAAAAATCTTTAATAACTTTTGGTATAACTCCAACTTCTCCACACACTTGATATTGATATATAAATATTGAAAAAAAATGAGAAAGTCCTTATAAAGTAAATAAATTTGTTGAAAAACCTGATTTAAAAACAGCTCAAAAATATGTAAGTGAATGATATTTTTGGAATTGAGGAATTTTTATGTTTTGAAAAAAAGTGTTTTTAAATGAACTACAAAAAGCAAATAAAGATTATGCAAAATTAGTAGAAGATATTGATAAAAATTTTGAAAAACTTCCTGACTTATCAATTGATTATGGATTACTTGAGCATACTTCAAATATTTCTTTAATTCCTCTTCCTATTTATTGGAATGATTTATGATGATTTGAAGCATTTAAAGAGTATTTTGAAAGTGAAAATATTTTATCTCAAAAAATAGAAATAGATGCTAAAAATAATACTGTTATAAATGATAATACAAATAAAGAAATTGCAATTATTTGAGTTGATGATTTAATTGTTGTTGAAACAAAAGATGCCCTACTTATTTCAAAAGCTTGAGAGAGCCAAAAAGTAAAGAAAGTTCTTGAAGAATTAAAAATAAATAAAAAAGCTCAAAGTGATTTTTGATTAACTGTTTATAGACCTTGGGGGTCATATACTATAGTTGATGAATGAGTTTGATTTAAATCAAAAAGACTTTCTGTAATTCCTTGAAAAAAACTATCATCTCAAATGCACCATCATAGATCAGAACACTGGGTTGTTGTATCAGGAACAGCAAAAGTAACTTTAAATGATAAAGAGTTTTTACTTCAAAAATGAGAATCAACTTATATACCTATTTGAACAAAACATAGACTTGAAAACCCAGGAAAAGTTGATTTACATATTATAGAAAGTCAAATTGGTGATTATTTGGAAGAAGATGATATTGTTAGATTTGATGATGATTTTTGAAGAGTGTAGAAAAAATCTTTTTGCTTTGCAAAAAGATTTTTATTTTGCTATTATCATTTCATTTAAAAATCTTGTTTTATAAAGAAATTCACCATAATTCATAACTTGAATTTCTTTAGATTTTCATTCATAAAAATAAACTCTACTTATATTTTGTTTTTTATCAAAAGAAACTCAAACTATAAGTCAAGTATGTTGTCATATATATCATTTTATTATTTTATTATCATAAGTTTGCCAAATAATAGGTTTGGTATTTATAACTCAAGGGCTTGTTTCAAGTAGATACCAAAAAATAATTGGTTTATTTAAAAACAAACTTTCTACTATTTCTTTTTTTGAAACTCAAACTATTTTTGTTTTTATTTTATATTTTTCTAAAGAATTTTTAATAGGTGTTGCATAAACTCCATATCAAGTAAATTTTTTTATATTAGAACTTTGTTTTCATTTTATATTTCAAACAAATTCTTTATTTGGATCTCACCAAAAAATATTTTTTCAAATAATTTCTTTTTTAGTATTTGGATAAGAAATATATAAAAAAATATCATCTTCTAAAATATCTTTTTGTAAAATGTAACTAGCAAAAATAGAAGCAGAGTTTGACTCACAACTAAGTGGTTTTTCTTGTAATTTTTGAGATATATTTTCTTTTAAAAATAATCTATTAAACCTTAAATCTTTAATTTTTAGATTTAGTTTTAAATTATCTAAATAAATTAAATTATTTTTGTTTGTTATTTTAGTTTGTAATTTATCTAAAAAAAGTATTTTTTCTTCTAGTAAAGTAAATTTATTTAATGTGTTATCTATTTTTTTGATCTCTTCTTTATTGAAAGATAAAACAAAATTAGGTATTAAAATAAGTATTATAAGTATTAATTTTTTCATTTATGTTATTTTGTAAATCTCTAAACTATTTTTATATATTTTATCTTTAATCTCATCAAAAGTTTCTTTTTTTCCTGAATTTAATCTTAAATCAACTATTTTTTCTAAAACATATTTTACATAATTTGGATAATTTTCATTTCATCTAAAAACTTGAGGTGTTAAAAAAGGACTATCTGTTTCTATTAAAATATTTTTTAGTGAAATATTTTGGACTGTATTTTGTATATTTGTAGCTGTTTTGTAAGTGATATTTCAAGCAAAAGATATTTTACAATCATTTGAAAAATCAATTATTTTACTAGCATATTCTAAATCTTCTCAAAAACAATGTAGTATAAAATTTTTAAAATTTTCTTCTACTAAAACTCTAAAAGTGTCATCTTTGGCATTTCTTGAGTGAATTATTATAGGAAGAGAATATTTTTTTGCTAATTTAATATGATTTTTAAAAAATATTTTTTGTAAATCCAAACTATCTTCTTTTTTATCATGATAAAAATCAAATCAAGTTTCTCAAATTCAAACTATAACATTTCTGTTTTCTATAATTAACTTTTCAAAGATTTCAAAAATTCAATTGATATCATCTTTATATTTTCAAACATCATTTGGATGAATTCAAACACTTGCATAAATAGTTTTTCCATATTTTAAAGCAAGTTCAATTGATTTTTTTGATGTTTCTAAATCAACTCATATAGAAGTTGTTTTAATATTTTCATCTTTTAAACTTTGAATTATTTCAAGTTCTTGTTTTTTATTACACATATAAATATGTGAATGTGTGTCAAATAACATAATTAAATCTCTTTTAATAAATTATCTAAATCGTTTTTAAGTAGGGTTTTATCTATAGAATTATCAATTTCTATATTTTTAAAAAAATCACAAAAATTATCTTTTATAATATCTCAATTATTTTTTATATTTAGTGCTTTCTTATCATTATTGCTTATATATTTTACTTTTTTATACTCAAAATAAAATGTATTTTTAAAAAAATCTAAAAATATTTTTTCATTAAATTCTAACATTAATTTTGAATTAATATTTATTAAAATAATTTTAACAATAGCATCTTTTATCAAACTTAAATCAATATTTTTTTCTAAAAAACAAACTAAATCTAAAGTATTTTCAATATTTTTACAATCAATTTCTCATAAATCAATCATTTTTCTTGAAGGAATTTCTATTTTTTCAATTTTTTTTGTATCTGTATCAAATAAATTATATCATATTTTATAATCTTTTTGATTAAAAGAAGTATGTTCTCAACTTCAAGGATAACACATATTTTTTATACAAAATTGTTTATGATAATGACCTAAAGCTACATAATCAAAGTTATTTAATATTTCAAGTTCTTTAAGTGTTATATTAATTCAAGATATTTCATCTGTGTATTCTTCGTATTCTTTAGCTGAAATACCAAAATGACTTATAAAAATATTTGATTTATCTTTTTTTACTAGATCTCAAGCTTTTAAAAATTCATTTTTAAAAATACTTTCATCATGAATATGCGGAAGAGTAATAAAATTTACTCAGCCAATTTCTAAACTATCAATTTTTCCAAAATAAAAAGTTGAAATATTTAAAAAATCTTTAAAAATCTCAAAAGGATGAGTTGTAGTTGAAAGTCTTGGAGTATCATGATTTCAAGCAATAACTATAACTTTTATATTTAACTCTTGTAATTTTAAAAAATTTTTAATTAAAACTGAAATTGCTTTATTTGAAGGTTTTGATGTATGAAATAAATCTCAAGAATGTATTACAATATCTGGTTTTTTTACAATAATTTCTTTAATAATTTTATCAAAATTATTATAAAAATCATCTTCTCTTGAAGTGTTATCTAAAGTAAGTCAAAGATGTGAATCAGAAAAGTGAAATATTTTCATTTTTATAATTAATTATTTTTTTTAAATTTTTCTCTTAAAATTTTAACTTTTTCATGCATTAATTTTGATGATTTTATAGGGTCTTGGTAATTTTCTATTTTTCAATCAAAATATACATTTGGTCATTTTTCACATTGATTTTGACAAGGCATAATAGTTATATCTACCTCATCTAATTTAAATTTTTCTTTTTCAAGTTCAAGTCTTTTTAAGATATATTCACTAAATTTAGACGAGCAACTCTTCCCTCTACAAACTTTTATTTCTATTTTTTCCATATTTTTTATTTAAATTAATGTTTAAAATTTAATTATTAAGTTAAATAAAGCAAGTTTATTTAAAAAAATAGTTTAGCTTTGCTAAACTATTTTTTTACTTCTTCAAAATCAACTTTTGGAGCAACAGAAGCTCATTCATCGCTTTCAAATAAATTCTTTTTTTCAAATCAAAAAAAAGAAGCAAGTAGGTTATTTGGGAAAGTTCTTAGGTATATATTAAAATCTTGAACTACTTCATTATATCTCATTCTTTCTGTTGAAATTCTATTTTCTGTTCATTCAAGAGAAATTCTTAAATCAGAAAATCGTTGATTAGCTTTTAGATTTGGATAGTTCTCTGTTACCATTAAAAGTCTTGATAGTGCTTGTGATATACCTGATTGTTCTTTTTGGTATTCAGCAAAATCTTTTGCATCATTTATGTCAATATTTGTTTTAGTTGCAGATGCTCTTGCTTGAACAACTGCTTCTAGTGTTGATTTTTCAAAATTTGCTTCTCACTTTACAGATGCAACTATATTTGGTATTAAATCAAATCTTCTTTGATATTGATTTTCTACTTGCGACCAAGCAGTATTTACAACTTCTTCTTTTGTAACTAGATTATTATATTTTCAAGAAATAAAAGAAAATAAACTAAATCATAATGCAAATATTATAGCTAAAACTACAAGTGTTTTTTTCATAAATAAATAATAAAAAAATAAAATTTGTAAAATATTATTACCATTTTCAAGAACTTCATCATCCACCAAATCCTCATCATCCAAAACCTCAAAATCAAGAAGAACTAGAGCTTCAAAAGCTACTAGAGCTATTTCTCGAACTACTATAATCACTCCATCCTCCACCTCATCATCAAGAAGTTGGTGCACTACTTCATAAAAGAGCTCAAATAAAAGTTCAAACAAACCAAATAATTGATGATGAAAGTAAACTAAATATAAATAATGGAAGTAAAATAAGCCATCATATTATAGTATATTTAATAATTTTTTTATATTTTTTTTGTTTAAAATTATTTCAATTAATACTTCAAAAAATTAAAGATCAAATTATAGCAATTACTATAGCTAAAATATTAAATCATTCATCTTCATTATTATTTGAATTATTTTTTAGAGATATAATACTAGGGTCTCACTCAAAAGCTTTTCAAAAATCAGTTAAAAGTCAAGATATTCCATCAAAATATTTTCACTCTCTAAATAAAACAAAATTTTTCTCTCAAAGTTTGTTTGTAAGTATATCTGGTAAAACTCACTCAACTCAGTATCAAGTTGAAATATTCCATTCCCTATCATCAATTGCAATTAAAACGACAACTCAATTATCTTTGTCATCTTTTCAAACTCAAATCTCTTGTCATATTTGAGTTCAAACACTTGATATATTTTCCCCTGAAAGTGTTTTTAATAAAACAACTAAAACTTCAGTAGTGTATTTTTGATTCAAACTTGCTATTTGATTTTCAAGCAAATTTTTATCTTCTTTGTTTAATACTCAAGCTTGATCAATAACATAACTATTTATAGTTCACAAACTTTTTATATCAAATCAAAAAGTATTAAAAACTCAAAATATTAAAAATAAAACTATTATCTTAAAAATATTTTTCATATTTTAAAATTAAAAATTAATTATGATTTTCTCAGCACTTATTACAATAATTAAATATTTTTGGTATAGGATTTTTACAATTTTTACAATCATAATACTGGTCATCTCAGCAAGTTTGACAATATCTACTATCTTTTAAAAGTTTTGAATTACAACTTAAACAAAATCATTTTTCAAATCTTTCAAGTTGTACTTTTTTTAAGTTTTGAAGTATTAATTGTTTTTGTTGTTCTTGTTTAATTTGTGATAATTTTTCTGATCATTTTTGAGATAAATATATAATAAATCAAAATAATCAAATTCAAAGTAGTATTAATATATAATTCCATAAAAATCATAAATTCATACTTTTTAGTAGAGCTATAAATCAAGCTAGGAATTTTTTAGGTATTATAAAATATACAAATTTTAAAAATAATACAAATACAAATAATCCTGTTATAAAGGTAAGATTTGAAAAAAGTATGGTAAATATTTTGTTTTGTCTTTTTAAAAATATTTTATAAAAAAATAGTGAAAGTAAAAATAATGGCAAAAGTAAAATAGCTTGGAAAAAAGCAATTTTTACAGGATAATAAAATATTTCTTTATTATAAGTTTTTTGAAATTGTTCTTTATTTGAGTTTAAATAATTAGTTAAATCTAAATAATTATTATCTTTTATAAATAAATTAATTAAATCTTGTTTTTGTTTTTCTAAAGAAGTTATTTTATCTTTTATATCATTATAATCCTTTCTAGCATCTTGTTTTTGAATATTTGAAATTCTTTCATTTTCATTTATAATTCAAGCTTGTGATTCTTTTAAAAAGTCATTATACTGATATTCATAATCATCTTTTTTATAATTTAAATCATCTATGCTTTTTTGTAAAGCAGCTTTTTTAGAAATAAACTCAATAAATTCTTTAGAATTTTTTATATTTAAAACCTTTTCATAAACTAAATTACAAGCAGGAGAATTAAAATCTTTTCTAACTTCATTTCAGTTATTATCGTATTTTAAAAACTGATCATTTGTTGAATAATACTCTATATTAGAAATCAAATCCTCATTATTAAAATAATTTATACAACTATATTTTTCATAAGGAGAAACAACAAAATCTTTTTGGTAATTGTATCAAGAAAGTATTTGATAAAATAAAAATATATCAAATGCTATAACTAAAATAATAGAGATAAAATTTAAAGGTTTTTGGTAAAGTTCTTTGTTTTTACCAAACATATTAGAAAAAATTGATTTTATGTATTTTAACATATTTTTTAGTTATATTTATAAACTATCTTTATAGTTTAATTATTTTTAGAAAAAGTAAAGAAATTTTGATTTTTTAAATATTTTTTATATACTAAAAGCATGGGGTCATTTATGGTTTCTATTTTGAGATTTGGTGATGCTATATTGCTATTTGGGAGGTGTTTATGGCTTCCATAATCAATCATAAACAACAATAAATGCAAACAATAGAATTGCTTGAGGTCTAAATGCTTTCAAAAAAGCTTTAACTCCTTCTTTTGCTCCAACTTTTGCTTAGTCAAATTTAGAGTTTAAAAGTAAAAAAGTAGTCTTCTTTTATAGATGAGTGTCAGTTGACCTACTACGAATTTTATAGATATTTTACACTTTTAAAAGCTCTATAAAATTATAAATTAAAAGTCTTATTTTTGATTTACAAGATGTATTTTTTCAATTATAAGTATCTAAAATGCATTATATTATAAGTTTTTTGTTTGTTTTTTATTTATAATATTATTAAAATAAACTATAATAGTAGATGTGTAGGTTATCCTCAAAAGACATGGGTTCAAATCCCATTGGCTCCACCATTTTGAGATAAAAAAATGGCATTAGTAGAATTATCTCTATTTAATGCTATTTTTAAAATTTTAGGACTATTTTTTATCTAATTTAAAGAAAAATACTTTGAAGTAGAGGAAAAGTAGTTTTTAAAAAAATTAATTTATTTTTTATTCTATAAAAACCATGGCAAAAAGAGATATTACAAATTCTCCTAAAATACAAGAATGAGAAATTGAAAGCCTAAAACAATTATTTCCTCAATTTTTTATTGAATGAAATTTTGATATAGAAGGTTTTAAAAATTATCTAGATTGACAAACAACAGATAATAATGAATTTTATCGTTTTGAATGGACTGGTAAGAAAAATGCAAAATGCATAGCAAGTAAACCTACAAAAAATACTCTTCTTCCCGATAAAGAAAACTCAAAAAATTGGGACACAACAGAAAATCTTTTTATAGAATGAGATAATTTAGAAGTATTAAAATTGCTTTTAAATAAATACTATGGACAAATCAAAATGATTTATATAGATCCACCTTATAATAAAGATAAAGATTTTGTTTATAAAGATACTTGGAAAGATAATTTAGAAGATTATCTAGCTCAAACTGGGCAAGTTGATGAAAATGGAGAAACTACGACAGAAAAAGAAACAACAGGTAGGAAACACTCTAATTGGTTAAATATGATTTATCCAAGACTTATTCTTGCAAGAAAACTCCTAAAAGAAGATGGAGTGATTTTTGTGAGTATTGATGATGATGAAGTGCATAATCTCAGAAAAGTTATGGATGAAGTTTTTTGAGAAGATAATTTTATCTGACAGTTTGTTTTAAATTCAACTCCTAATGGTAAAGATTATTGACATATTGCAAAACAACATGAATATTGCATATTTTATTGTAAAAATATGTTTGAGGCAAATACTTTTTTACTTGAAGAGAAAGAAAAAAAATTTACTTATTCAGATGACAAATGATGATATAATATTCATCCATTATATAATAGTAATGAAGCTTTTACACCAGAAAACAGACCTAATTTATACTACCCATTTTATTTAAATCCTAATAATAATATTAGAGAATCTTTTTATGAAATTTCTCTAGAAAAGAAAGAATGATATATTCAAATTTATCCTCCTTTATCAGTTAGAAATTGAATACAATTTGTATGGAGATGGTGAAAAACAAAATCTTTAGAAAATTTAAACATTGAAATTATTTGATATAAAACATGATCTTGAGAATATAGAATTGTTGAAAAAATGAGACATTCTAGTAAATTAATAAGAAGTTTATTACTTGATAAATGATTTTCAACTAGAAGATGAACAGCAGAAGTTGAAGAAATATTTTGAAAGAAAGTTTTTAGCTTCCCAAAGACTAAACTTTTATTAGAGAGTATAATAAAAGTATCTCTTGATAAAAATGACGTAATCCTAGATTTTTTTGCAGGTTCTTGAACAACAGCTCATGCAGTTATGGATTTAAATAAAGATTGATGAAATAGAAAATTTATTTGTGTGCAATTACCTGAAAAAGTAACAAAAAATAGTGAAGCTGAAAAAGCTTGATATAAAACTATTAGTGAAATAACAAGAACTAGAATTGATAAAGCTTGAGAAAAGATTAAGAATGAAAAATGATGAGAAAATGTAGATATTTGATTTAGAGCTTTTAAACTTGCTGAAAGTAATTTCAAATATTTATCTGAAAAATATGAAATAAATGAAAATACAAGTGTAGAACAATTGGAATTACTTATGAAAAAAGAGGTAGAAGAAAGTGGGCTTATTGAATGAAGAAATGAAATAGATGTGATTTATGAATTGATTATTAGAGAATGATATAGTTTTTATTCAAATATAGAAAAACAAGAAAGTGGTATTTATAAGGTAAGTGATGAAAATAAGTATTTTTATGCTTTAATACAAGAAAAATTAAGTGAAGAAAATGTGAGAAATTTTGTGAAAAATCACCTAGAAGAAAAACAAGTTAGATTTTTTGCTTTAGAAGAAAGTTTGGAAGAAAGTGCCAGAGCAACTCTTGATACTTATTTTACTTTGTATAATATCTAAAAATATGAAAATAAAATTTGATGCAAATCAAGAATATCAATTAAAAGCAATAGAATCAATTGTCAATATTTTTGAGTGAAATAGTAAAATTACTCCTTGATTTAGACTTTCAAGAATAGATGATATAAATGTAGTAAAAAATATAATTGATATAGATAAAAAAGAAATTTTGCAAAATATGCAAAAAATACAAAAAGAAAATGGATTTGATATTACAAATGATATTAAGAATTTTTCTATTGAAATGGAAACTTGAACTGGTAAAACTTATGTGTATTTAAGAACTATTTTTGAGTTAAATAAAAAATATGGAATGACAAAATTTATAATAATTGTTCCATCAGTTGCTATTAGGGCTTGAGTTTTAAAAAGTCTTCAAATCACTCAAGAACATTTTAAAGAATTATACCCTGAAAATCATATAAATTATTTTGAATATGATAGCTCAAAAGTAAATAAAATAACTTATTTTTGTGAATGAAATGAATTACAAGTTATGATTATTACTTCAAGTGCTTTTGTATGAGATAATAAAATAATCAATCAAACAAAAAGAGATGATGTTTGAGAAAAATCTTTAATGGAACAAATAGCTTCTACAAATCCAGTTTTAATACTTGATGAGCCACAAAGTATAGAATGAGAGAAAACAAAATTAAAATTAAAAGATTTTAATCCACTTTTTACTCTTCGTTATAGTGCAACTCATAAAGAGGGGTTTAGTATGATGTATAAACTTACTCCAAGCCAAGCTTATAAATCATGACTTGTAAAACAAGTTTGAGTTATATGAATAAATGAAAGTAGTGATTCAAATCTTATCAATATTGAAGTTGTAAAAATAGAAAATAATGCAAAATGAAAACTTGAATGTACTTTAAAACTTGTTGTTTTTGATAATGAAAATAATACTTTATTTAAAAATATAAAATTTAAAGTTGATTTAGTAAAGCATAAAGATGATAATTTATTTGAAAAAACGAAAAATCCTATTTATAAGTGAATTATAGTTGAAAATATAACCAGAGAAGAAGTTATTTTCAATAAATGAATAAAATTAAAGAATGGAGAAAAAACGACTTGAGATAATAAAGATTTAATGAAATTACAAATTGATAAAACTATTGAGGCACATTTTAAAAAAAAAGATAAATTAGTAAGTCAATGAATAAAACCTTTATCATTATTTTTTATTGATCATGTAAATAGTTTTATCAATTTATGATGAGAATGAGATGGATGGCTTCAAGAGTATTTTATAGAAAAGTTAAAAAACTATTATCAAGATGATAAAAATATAAAAGATTATTTTAAGTATTATTTTGCTTCAAAAAAGAATAAAAAAACAAATGAAGAAACTTTTAAAGATGAGCTATGAAATTCTGTAGATGATAGAAAAATAGAAAAAGAATCTTATGACTTAATAATGAAGGAAAAAGAAAAACTTTTATCATTTGATGAAAAAACAGAGTTTATTTTTTCTCATAGTGCCTTAAAAGAAGGTTGGGATAATCCAAATGTTTTTACTATTTGTACTTTAAAAAACACTAGTTCTGAAATAAGAAAAAGACAAGAAATTGGTAGAGGTATGAGGCTAGCAGTAAAGCAAGACTGAACAAGGGAAGGGGATAAAGAAATAAATAAACTTACAGTTGTAGTAAATGAATCTTATGAAAATTTTGTGAAAAATTATCAAAAAGATTTAGAAAAAAACTATTGATATTCTAAAAGCGAGGCCAAAAAAGCAAGTGAAGAAATAGAAAATATTGGAAAAACAAAAACTTTTGAATTGCTTGAAGATAATTTAAAAACAGAAAGTTTTAAAAACTTTTGGTCAAAAATCAATAAAAAAACTTATTATGATATTACATTTGATGAAAGTGATTTAGTAGAAAAATCAATAGAAGAAATAAATAATAATCTAGAAGATTATCATATATCAAGACAAATTATAACTACAACTATTGTAGATATGGTTTATAATGATAATTCAAAAACTTTTGAATGACAAGAAACATGAGAAAATGATTATAAAATTGTAAATAATTCTTATACTTTTAATTCAATTATTAAACTTTTTCAAGATGAAGTTAAATTATCTAAAAAAATTATTTTTCAAATATTTTCTTGACTAGAACAAGATAAAAAAGAACTAATCTTAAAAAATCCAATTAAATTTATAAAAGAAGTTTCTAAATATATAACTTTAATAAAACAAAGACTTGAAACTGAAAAAGTAAATTATTATTTATCAAATGAAACTTATGAAATAGAACAAGTTTTTATTGATAAAAGTATAACTATTGATGAATCTAGTGAAAAAGTAGTGAGTTGTTTATGAAATAATTGAAATATAAAATCTT
The DNA here is from genome assembly GCA_964527685.1 of uncultured Candidatus Peribacteria bacterium. Taxonomy (GTDB): domain Bacteria; phylum Patescibacteriota; class Gracilibacteria; order BD1-5; family UBA6164; genus UBA7396. Next base: position 19,098 of record CAZGOC010000001.1, read on the forward strand.
TATATAAAAAATTAAGAATTGATTCTGATGTAGAAAGAGATTTTGTTAATCATTTCTTGCAAGATTCAAATATACAATTTTTCTTTAAAATTCCATCTAAAAAGTTTCAAATAAAAACTCCTATGTGAAATTATTCTCCTGATTGGTGAATTGTTATAAAATCATGAGAAAAAGAAGAAGTTCATTTTATTGTTGAAAATAAAGGAACTACAGAGTGGTTACAACTAAAAGAAGTAGAACAAAATAAAATTAAATGTACTAAAAGACATTTTAAAAAACTTGAAGCTGTAATTAAATATGATTATTACAATAATTATGATAGTTTTAGAAGCTCTTATATTGAATTAACTAATTAAGGTTATAGATTGTATTATAGGTTTTTTATTTTTTCTTAAACTCTTCTATACTACCCATAGCTTTTATAAATGCTTCTGGGTCTCAATAATCAGCAAAATACTCTTCCCAATCATGTCATCATTTCTTTTTTGAAGCACTTTTTATTGGACACCAGTATTTTTCTGTTCTTCAAGCTATTTCAACTGCATAAGAAAAAAGTCAATTAACATACGAACAATAAAGACAATTTATTTTTTGAATTAGATTTAAATAATCTAATTGTTTTCTGTCAAAAATAATATAATCACTTCTTTTAACAAGTGGGATTTTGTATAATCTAATAGCTGTTTGTTGGTAAATAAACAAAAATATATCTAAAATAATTGCTGGAACTATCATTGCATATATAAATGGTGCTGATAATACTTCCCTAACTCTTGCTGAAAAAACAGATTCAAAAACAGATATTTTATAGAATTTATTTTTCTTTTTTATTTCTTCTTTAAATTTAACTTTTCACTTTTCTATTGCATATCAATATTTTTCTTTTAGTTTAGAGTATTCAATATATAACTCTTCTCTTTTTTGTCTAATTTCACTTAATAGTAAATCAATTCTTGACTTCATAAAATAATTTATAAATAAAATTTTTTGTATTATAATAAAAAATTATTTTTTTCAATTTTTTTTAACTCCCCCATTTTTTCATTTTGCAAAACTTAAGTGAATTTATATAATAAAAATAATAAATTCTAAAAAAATATAAAAATGAAAAAAATATTAATCTTTTTTTTACTTTTACTTCCTCTACAAACCCTTGCTCATCCACTTGATATTTCATCAAGTTTTTTTTCATTTAATAAAAATTATTTAAATATAACAACTTATTTTCATAGTTATGAGATAGAGTATTTACTAGCTCAAGAAAAAATTTTTACAAAATCAGTGTATGAATATTATGATCATATAGATAAAATAGAAAATTATTTAAAAAAACATATAAAACTAAAATCAAATAATAAATATTGTAAAATAGATAATATCGAAGTACTAAAACTTGAAGAATACCAAATACTTTCAAAATGACTTGAAATTAATTATCATTTTAAGTGTGATGAAGATATAAAATCTGGGCAAATTGAAGTTTATTTTTTCAATAACTTCCCACTACAAACAAATCAAGTAACTGTTTATAATCTAAATAATTCAAAAACTTCTCAAACTCCTATTTGAGCATCTGTATTAAATTCTAATTTGAAAATTTATACTTTTGATTTAGATAAAGATTTTAAAAAATGTGTTATAGATACTGATTGAGATGGGATTTCTGATGAAGAAGAATTGATTTATAAAACAAATCCTAAAAATATAGATTCAGACTGAGATTTTTATACAGATTATGAAGAAATTTATGGTTCTTTTAACCCACTTGATAACAATTTTTGACCAAATCAAACTCCAAGATATGAGATCCCAAAAGATATTTTAGAAAATGTAACAAAATCTATAAAACTAGATAGTGATTGTGAAAATTTAACAAATATAAAATCAAATAATTGAATTTTAAGTGCTTGATTTTGAAACACTCATTTTATAAATACTTTAGAAAATATTTGAAAATATGTTAAATGAAATTGAGATAAAAATTTAGGGTTTATATTGCTTGCAGTTGTATTTTTGTGATTTATCCATGCTATGTGACCTGGGCATTCAAAAAGTTTGCTTGTTTCTTATATAATAGATAAAAATAAAAGTTTTCTTGACTGACTTGTTTATATAACCATATTTACAATAACTCATTTAATAGATATTGTAGTGTTATTTTTAGTGACAAAAATATTTTTTAACTTTTATGATATCTCAAATTATATGTTATATATTCAAAGAGTTTCAATTATTATATTATTTTTCTTTAGTTTATATTTAATTTATAAATCACTCAAACCTACTTTAAAAGTTTGTGAAACTCAAGACTTAAAAGCTACTTTTATGTTATGATTTATATCTTGACTTGTGCCTTGTACTTTTGGTTGGAGTATATTTTTACTTTTATTTTCTTTGTGAAGTTTTTCTTTAATAATTCCTATGATTTCTGCTTTATGACTTTGAATATTTTTATGTTTATTTACTATAATGATTTCAACCTTTATACTGAGAAAAAAAGTATTTGAAAAAATAAACTTATTTTCAAGATATTCTTCTATTTTCTCAAGCACAATACTATTTTTATTAAGCATATATTTGCTTACTAATTTGTTTTAGGGAAATAAATAAAAACACAAAACTAACTCTTGACAAATAAAATAATTTTACTATAAACTAATAAATAACCTTTAATTAAAATCTATGATAAAAAGTATATTCTTATTTAAAAAAATTATTTCTTTTACTCTAGTTTTTACAATTCTATTTTCTTTATTCCCTTTTCATTACTCAAATGCAGTTTCTACAAACTGACTTTCAAGTCCTTGGACTATAGAAAAAGCAACTCATCTTGCTAAAAGAGCCTTGATATGAGTAAATCCTCAAATAATTCAAGATTTATACAATGCTTGAAGTGCTGAAAATGCTGTTAATTTATTATTTCCTTCACCTTCTTGAGTAGATAGAACTTCTTTTAATCAGGCTATAGATAATTTTAAATGACCTACTTTCAACCCAAGTGATACAAATTCTATGAGAAAATTATATGCTTATAGATATTATATCGATCAATATGAAGCAAAAAGAAAATTATTTTCTCTTTTTGAAGATATTTTTCCTGTAGATAGAACTTGAAATTGAATAAATGATATTAGTTATTTAGATGTAGAAAATCACTTTAATTTACTTTTTGATAACTCACTTTGAAATTATAAAACACTTATTAAAAAAGTATTATTTGATTCAACAACTCCTGAAAATAGCTTTGCTATGGGAACTTATCTTGATTTATTAAACCAACCAGATAAAAACTATCCAAATGAAAATTATGCAAGAGAATTAATGCAACTTTTTTTGATGTGAGAATACAAACCTTGGGAAAACTGAGATAATCCACTTGCTGTAAGAAATTATACTGAAGAAGATGTAGCAGCTTTTGCTAGAATTTTAACTTGATTTAGAGCTTGAAGTGACAAAAAAGTTACTTTTGATAATAATTATCACAATACTTCAACTTGAATTACTTTTTTAACTTGAAGTTTAAGTTCTTGAGATAGCTTTTCATTTTATAATTCAGCTAGTTGAACTATTGATAATACTTCAATAATAAATCCTATTTCTTGAAATAATTGACTTTGAGACAATGCAATTGATTATATTTTTTCAAAAAGAAAAGATGAAATAGCATATTTTTTATCATGGAGATTGTTAAAATTTTATGTTAAAGATACTCCAACTGAAAATGAGATAAAAAACCTTTGAAATACTCTTTTATCAAATAATTTTGAGCTTTATCCTACTATAAAAACTCTTTTATCTTCAGATATACTTTATAGTGATGAAGTGATGAATAGTTTAAGATATAAAAATCCTTTAGAACTTGCTATTTGAACACTAAAATTACTTCATTATAAAAATCCTCAAACTACTGATGAATTGATAAATGATACTTCACTACTTACAAATCTTGATTGGGTCCCTTATAATCCTAGAAGTATTTTTTGAAGAGGATGATTTGATGATAATAAAGATTTTATGAATGCTTATTTTCATAATCAATGGTCTACTTTTGCATCAAAAATAGCTTTTAATAGCCAAACTTGATCATATAATTTGAGTGATTTAATCCCAGTTACTAGAAAACTAAATTCTTGAAGTATTGATTTTGAAACAAATAATAAAAATACTTTTTCTTGAACTATAAATTTATCAAATCTAGAAGTAACTTTTGAGTGAAATACTATAAATTTTGCCACTTGAACTATAAAGATGCCTGAATTTTATGTATTAACAAACTCTTGAAATAGAATTGATATTGCTTGAAATTATAACTTAGAAACTTGAAATTTAACTACAAACTCTTGAACTATAACTTATTGAACTTGAAAATACATAGTAAATAATTTTAATTTTACAGTTGATAGTGGTTTTACTTTAGAAAGAGATATAACACCAAGTGAATTAATAGAGCAATTAGAAAATTATTTATATTTAGGAGTAAGATTGCCTAACTGAGTAAGTGAAAAATTAAAAAATTTCTTATTATTTGATGATAAATGAAATAAAAGATTATTTTTACCAAATGATAATACCTATAGAAATAAATATATAAAATGAGTTTTAGCAATTATGCTTGCTCAAAGTGAGTATATTTTACTAAACTGAATTGATTTAAATGAATCAAGTGATAATTCTTGATCAACTCCTATAAACAACCAAAATTCTAAATTGATAATGGTAGAATTAAATGGTTGATATGACTGGATGAATTGAATTATTCCAAAACAAGATTTTAGTTATTATCAAACTATAAGACAAAGTCTTGCTATAGATTCAGCTAATTTAATAGATTTATGAGATGTTTATTTAAATAAAAGTTTGGAAGCATTTAAACCCTATTTTGATAATTGAGATTTAAGAATAATAAATAGAGTTTGAACTCCAAATCATTCAAGAGCTCATGATAGTGCACAAATACAAGTTGCAAGTAAAAACGGGTCTCAAAGTGTTTGAGCTCCTGGACTTATTTGAGAATTGATAAAAAATGATCCAAATCCATTAAATAATATAGTTTTATGAACTTCAAGACCACCTATTTATACAAATTGAAATTTTATAAATATTGGTCAAAATTCTATAAAATACAAAAATAATACTTGGACCACTACAAATGATGAAAAAACATATCAAATAAATACTCTAAAAGATATTTTAAATAATAGACAATACCCTCTTGACTCAAAATCTACATTTAAAAATTCTATAGTTTTAGATAATGTAGCAAATTCTTGACAAGAAAGTGTTTGATGGACTTTAAGTTGAAGATTGAACTTTGTTTCTGGACTTATAAATAATTGACTTTGAATAACTTATTATGTTCCTTGAGGTTGATGATATGATACTCATGGAGAACAATTGATGTGAAGTTATAATTTAAATGATAGAACTCATGACCTTTCAAATGATATAACTACATTTTTCCAAAGAGAAAAAGATGCTTGAAAAGATGTAACTATTATAATTTATAGTGAATTTTGAAGAACATTAAAAGCAAATTGATGAGCTTGAACTGATCATTGACAATGATGATGATATTTTATACTTTCTACAAATAATGCTTTTAAAAATTCTCTCCCTCAAAAAGTTACTTGAAAACTAGAACCAAAAAAAGAATACAATGACTGGTTTGGAGTTTGAATTGATTATAGATCTATTTATAACAAAATACTTTCATCTTTGTATAATATAGATGTAAATAGTTATTTTGGATGAAATTATAATTTAGATGATGATTTAAATACAACTATTCCAACACCAAATTTAATGAGAGTTGAGTATAAAGAAAAATGGTGGTGAAGTGTATGAGTTTCTTTAAAATTTAAAGTTGATGATAAAAACTTTAGATTTAAAGATTGATCATATTTAAAACTAAGATATTGAGAAAATAAAAATAATTTAAAAGAGTTCTCAAAATGGACTATGGATAATTATACTTACAACAAAAATGACAATAGTTTTAATATAGAAGTTACCTTACCTAAAGAAAAAACTTATTATTATGAACTTGATATAGTTGATAATCAATATGATAAATACACAGCAAGTTGAATTATAAATACTCCTAAAAAATTTGAAACAAATAGCACAAATACCACAATACCTCTTGATAAAGATAGTTATTTTGCCAAATATAAAAATACTTTAGTTTCTTGAAATACTTCAACTGATAGATTTACTTTATTTAATAATCCTGTTGAAGAAATAACTCTCTCTTGATGAACAAATTCTTGAACTACAATATATTCTTGAAGTATAAAAGATGTATCATTTAATTCTTGAATAACTCTTAGTTTTTGAACTTGAGAAACATTTTTTGATACTTTAACAAATTCTTGAGTTTGGAATTGATGATTTAAACTGCCAACTTTTATAAATAAAAATGAATTTATTTGAGAAAATGCAGTGTTTAATACTCAAAAATTAAAAGATTTAAATATAGAAAATATTTTAAAAATATGAGCTGATTCTTTATGAGTTTGAATAAAATTAAACCAAAAAATCAAAATTACTCTTCCTATAAAAAATCAAAGTGCGAACTATAAAATCCTAAAATCAGAAGATTGAATAAATTGGATTGAAATAATTTCAATAAAAAACTGATCTAATATATCTTTTGAAACAAATAATTTTACATACTTTGCTTTAGTAAATGATGTAGTTGTTACTCCTCCTGTAACTCCACCTGTAGTTTCTCCACCAGTGACTACTCCTCCATCTTCATGATGAGGTGGATGATGATGAGGATCATTAAACATAGATAATTGTCCTTCTTGAGATTATTCTCCTAGTTATTATGATGGTATGTGTGAGAAAAAAGAAGTAAATTCTACTAATTCAAATACTGAAAATAATAAAAATAATTGAAGTGTAAAAGATAAAAAATATGTAGAGGATTTAAAGCAAAAAATGCTACAAGAAAGACAAAATGCTAAAAAAGATGGTGAAGTAGTAAAGTATATAGAAATCCAAAACTATAAAGTAGCACAAATAGAAGACTATAAAATAAGTAGCTTAATTACAAGATTATCTTTATATATTATTTTAAATCCTAAAATAAAATCAACTGATAAAAGTAATTATATAGAAAGATTTAATGAATTTTTAATTGCTAGATATCTTTTTGAAAAACAACCTAATTCTCTTGAATTAAAAAATAAACACATAAAACAAACTATATTGTTAAAAAATGTAGTTAGAAAATTAAGTGGGAAAAATTATAAAAAAATCAATTGCAAAGCAATTGATTTTTTTATAAACACTCTTTTAATATATTTCTACAACCGGATCTTTATACCAGCCCTCTCAATTTAATAATGATACTTTTTTTATATCTCCATTAAATCAAAGTCATGACTTTTTAGCAATTTCTTTTATATAATCATCAAAATATTCATCAAGATCAATTTCAATATTTCATTTTTTATATATTCTAAATCTCAAAAGATTTCCTTCATCATCTATTGCTGTTAATACTCTAGCTATTATATCACCTTTTTGATCTTCAAAATAAAATACTCATTTATTTATATCAAGTGCATTTGTTGCTGTAGCCCAATAATTTCATACTGATGAATAAAAACTCAAACAACTACCATCTACATTATTTCACATCATAAGAATTTTTATAGGTTCTTTTTCTTTATAAATAGATATAGAAGTTATTTCTTTTGCTTTTTTTGATATAAGTATTTCTTTTATTGATTTTACTTGAAAAGATAAATCTGAAAAAATAGTATCAAATTCTCAATTAGATAATTTACTAGTTTTTAATATTTCATCTTTATTTTTCTTAATATTTTCATCAAAATATGAGATAAGTTTTCATTCATTATCAAATTCTTCTTCTATTCAAAGAAGTTTAAGTTTATTATTTGCTATATTTACAAAGTGTTTTATATCTTTTGTTTTATCAACTTTTTCATCATTTGGGGATATATCATAGATCTTTTTATTTTCTTGTAAAAAAAATTCTATATCAACTCATTTTTGTTTAATATTTTCTTTCCATTCTTTATTTTTTTCTGTATCTGTTGAATCTATTTTATTTATAAAATCAAACAGTATCTTTTTAAAAATCTCTTTGTTTATCTTTGCTCATTGATACATTTTATATGATTCAATAAATTTATCATTTCATAAAATATTATCTATATCTATATCTTTATCTAATTTAAATTCATTTATTAACTTAATTTTTATTTTTCTATCTATTGTCTGTTCTATATAGTCTATAATCAATGTATCAAAATATTTTCATATTAAATTAACATCTATAGTTTTATTTGTGTCTATATATCTACTCAATTGATTTATTTGTTTTTTTGTTATATCTTTATTAGTAAATTTTGAAAGTTTTGTAAGCATTATACTAAGTTTTTCTTTTATAGTTTCTTTATTTAATCATTCTAACTGATCTACTTCAATCATTTGAGAAAAAATATTTAAATTAATATTTAGTCATAAATCTTGTATAAGCAATAATTTCTGTAAAAATGGAATAAATGATTTTTGCTTATTTTCTACAAAATAAAAAAATATTTTATCTAAGTTATTAATATCTTGTAATTCAAAAAATTTCCTTAAAATATATTTATCTGATACCCTTATTTTTATTCAATTTATAAATTGAGTGATTTTTTTATCTTTAAAATTAAAATTATCAATATAAATAACAATATATTCTCAATCTCATCATTCTATTAATTCTTTTGCTAACCAATTATGATCAAGTCAATTAAATTTTTCTAAATTATAAGCTACACTTCCTCAAAATCTTCTTTCTATTAATTCTTTTGCTAACCAATTATGATCTAATCAATTAAATTTTTCTAAATCATAAGCTATATATTTTCAATCTCATCTTTCTATTAATTCTTTTGCTAACCAATTATGATCTAATCAATTAAATTTTTCT
>CAZGOC010000001.1:28150-28467 GCA_964527685.1 uncultured Candidatus Peribacteria bacterium
AAATTATAAACTACACTTCCTCAAAATCTTCTTTCTATTAATTTTTTAGCTAACCAATTATGATCTAATCAATTAAATTTTTCTAAATTATCAGCTATATATTTTCAATCTCATCTTTCTATTAATTTTTTAGCTAATCGATTATGATCTAATCAATTAAGTTTTTCTATATTATAAACTATATATTTTCAATCTCAACTTTCTATTAATTTTTTAACTAACCAATTATGATCTAATCAATTAAATTTTTCTATATTATCAGCTATATATTTTCAATCTCAACTTTCTATTAATTTTTTAACTAACCAATTATGATC
>CAZGOC010000001.1:28567-28751 GCA_964527685.1 uncultured Candidatus Peribacteria bacterium
TAATCAATTAAATTTTTCTATATTATCAGCTATATATTTTCAATCTCATCGTTCTATTAATTTTTTAGTTAATCAATTATGATCTAATCAATTAAATTTTTCTATATTATAAACTATATATTTTCAATCTCAACTTTCTATTAATTCTTTAGCTAACCAATTATGATCTAATCAATTAAATTTT
>CAZGOC010000001.1:28971-53736 GCA_964527685.1 uncultured Candidatus Peribacteria bacterium
TAACCAATTATGATCTAATCAATTAAATTTTTCTATATTATTAGCTATATATTTTCAATCTCATTTTTCTATTAATTCTTTAGCTAACCAATTATGATCTAATCAATTAAATTTTTCTATATTATTAGCTATATATTTTTTATTTTTGCAATTATTATTTAATATATTTGATGAAGTATTTTTAAAAGATCAAATAGTATTTGTTACTACATTTAATTTTGATTTTTTTGTATTTGTTTCATTTGATGATTTTTCTATATTTTTTAAATTTATAAAATTCATAATAAAAATTTAATAATAAATTATTATTAGTATACTATATATTTTAATAAAACTCAAAAATTACAATTTTTTAATTCATATTAGAAAAAGTCTTGAATATACTAAAAAGTGACAAATTAAATATTTTTTAATATAATATCTTTTAATTTATCTATATTTTTATTTTCATAAGTTGAAATAAAAACTGGAGATAAATCACTAAATTTTTCTTTTAATTCAAGCAATTTTTTATCACTAATTAAATCAATTTTATTAAAAACATATATTTTATCTTGAGTTGCATTTATTTTTTTTAAAATATCTTCAACTACTTCTATTTTTTCTTCAATTTTTGGGTCACTTGCATCAATAACATGAAGCAAAATATTTGCCTCAATACTATCTTCTAAAGTTGATGAAAAAGATGCTATCAAACTTGGTGGCAAATCTCTTATAAATCAAATTGTATCATTTATTAAAATATCTTTTTTAGGTATAAATACTCAGTTTTCATCATAAGAATTTTCTATATACATTTTCCCTACAGAAGTTCATAAGGTTGCAAAAAGTTTATTTTCTGCTAACACTCATTTTGAAGTTAAAATATTCATTAAACTAGATTTTCAAGCATTTGTATATCAAACAATTCAAACAGTTTTTAATCACTTTTTTTCTCTTGATTTTCTATGTTCTTTTCTTGTTTTTTCAAATTTTTTTAATTCTTGTTTTATGAATTCCTCTCTTTTTAATAAATGTCTTTTCATAATTTCAGTATTTGTTTCTCATTTTCATCTACTTCATTTATTTCATCCAGCTCATTGGCTTCAAAGCTCCTCTGACATCCCAAAAATACGAGGTCACATATGTTTTATTGATGCAAGTTCTATTTGAAGTCTTGACTCCATAGTTTTTGCATTTTTTTCAAATATTTTTAGTATCAAATCGACTCTATCCCATGCTTTTGCTCAAATTTCTTTTAGTTTTTCATTGATATTATGAATTTGAATAGGTTTTAAAATATTTCCTAAAATAAGTAAATTTGCTTGAGATTCTTTCATTTCAGCCATAATTTCTTCAAGTTTTCAAGTTCAAATATAGCTTTTATAATCAGGAACTCCTCTTTTTTGAATATGTTTTAAAATAACAACTCATCCATAAGTATTTACAAGATTTTCTACTTCTTCTAATCTCTCTTGCATATCTATCTCTACCCTATTTTCAATTGGCAGTATATCTGCAATAAATACTCTTAACTCATCATTTTGATATTCTAATTTTGCTTGATTTTGTTCAAGCTCTCTTAAGTTTTTTGACATATTTTTTTAATTATTAAATAAGACTTTTATATTTAAATAAAAGTTATTTTTAGATTTTTTTACTTAAAATCATTAAAAAAATATTGTTCTCATTTCATTGATATAAATAATAAATTCAATGAGATTATATTGATTTTTAATATTTTTGCAAAATTTTTTAAATCCCCCTTTTCCCTTCTCATATAAACAATCATCAGTTTTGTTTTATAATATCTAAAAATACTTCATAAAGTTTTATATCTATATTTTTTGACAATTCTTTTAGTCTATTAAAGGCCATAATATATTTTAATTTCCCTATTTTATAAAAAATTTCTTTATCAAAAAACTTTGAATATTTTTTTAATGTTTTAGAAATTAAATCAACAGATACTCATTCAAAAGTATCTTCAATTAAAGCACTTTCAACTAAAGAAAGCTCTAAAGATGAAACTTTAAAATTAATTTGCTCAACAACTACATTTTTTACAAAATTTGATAAAGCACTGTATAAATTTTTTTTATTTCAAGTAATAGTTTTAAAAATAATTTGATAATTTCAAATCATAATCTTTTTATTTAACTTTCTATTTACTACAATAAGTTTTTGAGGAATAGTATAATTTTTATGATGGATTTCAAGAGCCTTTTTCCCTGAAATAAAATACTCACCTCAAACTTCTTTATTTATAATTTTTTTACAAAATTCAAAATAATACTTTTCTATTAAATCAATTTCATTTAAATTTTCATCTCAAGATTTAGGTACAACATACATCCCATTTTTTATAGGTATTATTATTTTTTGAGATTTTAATTTATAAATAATTTTAGAAACAATATTTTTATTTTTTTCTTGAAACTCTGGATCTATTATCTCAAAAATATCTTCAATAAAAATTATTTTTCATCATTTTTTCAACATTTTATTAACAATTTTGTCAAAACTTATCATACTTGAATTAACTTAATATATAGCTAAAATTAAACTATAATAATTATATAATTTTTACTATAAAAATCAAATATTTTTTACTATAAAAATTATTTAGTTTTTTAAAAGTTTATAATTACAATAAAATATAATTAAAAAATACTAATACAAATTGTATTAGTATTTTTTAATTATAAGCTTTATAACAGTGTTTTATACCTAATCATTTACAAGTGAAATTAGACCTAAAGAATCAGATGAATAAGTTGGTAATGCTGGATAAATTTTTGAAATCATCTCAAGTATTTCAGGATGTTTTGATATTAAAATTTCATAATATCAAGAATCAATCCTAATCATAACTTTTGAACTCATAACTGAATAAAAAATTACATCTACATCTTGTTTTATTCAAGATTTATCTAAAACAAAGGTGTATATACAATATCAAGTATATTTATCAGTATATTTACCTTTTGTTCATTTTCAAGAAAAAACATATTCTCAAGATAATATTTTTTCAAGAACTTCAGTTCAGTCTTCTTCATTTGACAACACATCATTAATTTGTTTTTTTGTATCTAACATTGGTAATCATTTAAAGCATTTATCCAAAAATCAAGTGTCAGTAGATTTTGCAACATTTACTCAAACTCATGAATTTCAAACATTATTTAATCAAGTTTTTGACATATAAAAAATAATAAAAAATAATAAAACTTTTTAAGTATATATAAAATTATATTATTGTCAATTTTTTATTATACATTTATTTATTAGTTTTTAACTTTCTTCTAAATCTAAAAATACTAATTATTTCAAGAAAAACAAAAAGTAATATAAAATTAATAAAATATAAAATAACACTATGAGAGTTTATATAAGAAATTATTGGACCTCATAAATTAATAAACAAAAATACAATAAATATAAAACTAATTATTATTTTAAAATATGATTTTCAAATAAAATTTATTATTTTTTCTTCTTCAATTACCTTTACATATTTTTGATGTAAAAAAATAAAAACTAAAGAAGCTATAAAAATAAAAAATGGAAGTAAATTTGTTATTTTTATTGTTTGTTCTATATCAGGAGTTCATTTAATTAACATTTCTATTGCTACAAATAATATTACAAGTAATCAAATCCACTGAATAATTGGATAATCACTGAGTTTTTTTGCTATATAATTAGATGCAAAAGCCATTAAAACTATTGAAAACACAAGTCATATTCATAAAGTTACTATATTTCAGTGACTTGCTCAAGCTACAGCTAAAACATTATCTAAACTCATAGAAACATCAGCAATTATTATAGTCCAAATAGCTGAAGCAAATCAAACTTCTTTTATTTTTTTATTATGATTTTCCTCATGATGCTCTCCTCCATTTCTTAATTCTTTATAAAATTTCCAAACTACATATAAAAGCAAAACTCCTCAAGCAAATCTTAATCAAGTTATATTTAATAAGATTGTTGCAAATAATGCAAATCAAATCCTCATAACAGTAGCTAATATTATTCAAACCATAATAGCTTTTTTTCTAAGCTTTTCTGGTAAATTTCTTGTAGCCATACCTATAACTATAGCATTATCTCAACTCATAACTATATCAATTATAATTATGTTAAGTAAAGCAAGTGCTCAAGCAATAGTAAAAATATGCCAAAAATCTTGTATAATTTGTTCCATAAAAATTTTTTATTAGTCAATTAAATTCAAAGTTGTTTTCTTTTTGCTTCACTTTTTTCTTCTTGAATTTTTCTTGAAGCTTCATCTTCTAAAGTTCAAACTTTAATATATTTAGAAAATATTGGGGATAATTTTTTAAATTGTTTAAAACTTTCAATAAAAAGTCTTCTATAACTTTGATGCCCCCATGGAGTTGTTCTCATTTCAAATACATAAGCAATTTGACCAGGATTCATTTCAAAAGTTGTTCTAACAAGATGTCATAAAGCACATACATATTCACTTAAATAACAATTATCAATTATTACTTTTTTAGCAAGTAGTGTTGATTTAGTCATAACTTCATCATATGCTTTTTTAAAATCTTCCATTCAAGGTAAATCTATATATTCAGGATAATCATATCCATGAACTGCTGTAGCTCATTGCCATAATTGTTGTGAAGCTCTATGTCTTTGTATATCTCTGTAAGCACCAAAATCAACTAAATATTCAAACATAACAGTTGAATGTTGTAATGCTCTTGGCATACGATCATAATTTCACCTATCTCAAAAAGCTAATTTCATCAAAACATCTTTATCTCAGTTATCCATTTCATTTATTATATCCATACATTCATTATATGAAAGTCAATCTTTTCTTGATGTTTCAAAAAGTATAGAAGCACAGATATGATCATCTAAATCTCATTCAAAAATTATATTTACTCTATCATTATCCTCTATTCATTGATATAACCCTATTTCATCATCTTCTTTTACATCATTACTTCAAAGTAACTCTTCAACATAATCTTGTAATTTTGTTCTTCTTGATATTTCATATTCAGATATTCAAACATGTTTTAATAATCATGGTGAAAGTTTTAAAGCTTCCTCATGCATTAAAGCCGCAACAGTTCTAACTTCTTCTAAAGAATGACTCATCATCCATGAAAGATGTGATTCTAAAGTTCTTGTTGAGAAACTAGCTCATAAAGATGTACAAACATTTGCAGGGAGTAGATATCTAACTATATCAAAAGTTTTAGCATTAAGAGTATTTTCATAAACCCTATCTGAAGAAAACTCTTTTTTATTAACTATTTTATTTGTAGCTAGTGCTTCTTTTACTTTTGGTAAATATTCTAAATAAGTGTCAATTAATTCATTAGTAATACTTTTAATTTCATTTCAATATTTAGAAGTTAGTAAATCTAAAGGAAATATTAATGACTCTTTTCAAAAGTGAAGATATCTAGTTGATTTTTCTTGAAAATCTCAAAGTGCAGGAAATGGAGATTCTATAACTTTTGTAAACACTTGACTTACTCATTCTATAGCAAATCTGATTCTATCAGCATCTTTTAAACTATTATGACCATAATCAACTCACCATTTTTTTAAGAAATCAGAAGCTTTATTTTCAAAGAAATCAAGATTTAATGATTTTGAATTTTTTATACTATGAGCTAAGTCATCTAGTGAAATATGTTCTTCAGGAGTTATAATTCATTTTTCTAAAGCAGATGCAGAATCATCAAAGATTTGTAAAAATCTATCTCTCATTGATAGTGTAGATCTAGAATATTGTCCTACTAAAAAAGCCCAAAGTTGGTTTGATAAAGTATTTTTAGCTGAGTAAATATTTTTATCAGTATTTGTAAAAAAATAATCTAAAACTACTTTTTCATTTTCAGAGTATTCTCTTTTATTTTGTAATGGAGCAAAAGTTCAACTAATCATACAAAATAGTTAAAATATAAAATATTATTTAAATTTTTTTAATATCTTTATGATAAAAAACAATATATATTGTATCAAATGTAAAAAAAAATCAAATTAATTTGATTTTAATAAGCTCTAATATTAAACCTAAAATTAAATTTACATTGTTTGTTTTTAATATATTTATTTTTTATACTAAAAAAATAGAATAGTTTTTTTATTCTATTTTTATTAATTTTTATTAATTATTTTTATCTATAATTAGTTCCAATTCATATAGACATTTTATATTCTCCTCATAAACAATCACTACGTCTAACCCAAGAAAAAGTTCTAGTTTCTCAATCTGGAGTTTTTAAATTAAAATCAGAACAATAATTTCAGTTTTTCATTAATTCATTTATTAAAGCTGTTTCAGTATCTCAATAAATACTTTGAAATAAAGTTCAATTATTTATTCTTGTTATAGTTTCATCTCTTGTTAAACCTAATGCTCAAGGATAAAGTCAATTAAAACTTATTCATTTTTCTGGCAATATAAGTCAAGGATTTTCTTCTGGAATAGTTGTATGTTTTACTTTTGTATTTGTAAAATTCATTATAAATTGAGATTTATTCCAAGCAAAATCAAGAGTTCTTGCAATTAATCTAAAGAAAAATAATCTATATAATAATTTTTCAGGAATTCAAATATTAAGTATTTTATTAACATTTTTAACATATTCTAATATTACTAAAGATGTATCTAGATTAATTCAATTATTTTTTCAAGCTAATTTTAATCATTGATTAAATTCTCAATTTGTTACATTTGTTCAAACTCTTACCTGAAAAGAATTACTTAACCCTCAAAAATTATCTTCTAATCAAACACTATTCCATGATATTTTTTTTCAATTTTTAAGTTCAAGAATTAATCATTCATATCATTTTAAATTTTCTAATTTAGCTAAAAAATTATTGGCTATTTTAGCTGATTCTTCTACATAATAAGTTTCTAATACTTTGTTTTCTTTAATAGCAAGAAGTAATTCTCTTAAAGAAGATGCTCAAATTCATTCAACATAACCAGGAGTAAGTATTAAAGGATTATTACTAGTAGAATTTTTTATATTTTTTTCTTTTAAAAATACTGCTAATAATGGAGGTGTAACAACATTTAAGGTATTATTATCTGAAATTCCATTAATAGGATTTGAAAGCATATCTAATCAATATGCTCTAGTAAGAATTAATTGTTCCAAAATTCTAATTTTTTCAATTAAACTTTCATTAAAAAATTGAACTTTATTTGATAATATTTTCCTAATTTCAGTTAAAGTATCCTCTATAATTTCGTGTGATTTAATAATATCTCAACTTGAAGTTCTTTTAGTAAAATTTCATTTTTGGTAATAAATATTTTTAAAATCAGCATTAGACATATCTTTTATTTTTAAATTTTAAAATATAAGACTCTATACTATACATTTTTTAAAAAACACAAATTTTTTTGCAAAATAAAAAAAAATGTGTTAAACTTACTTAAGTAATATTTTAAAAAAATAACCCAAATTATATATGTCACAAGAAATACAATGATTAAAAATTTGAGAAAAATTTCAAATTCAAGATGCTTTAGATAATATAACAAAATTAGAAGCTTTAAGGAAATCAAATAAAGAATTAGTTAATTGATTAAAAAATCGTAGTGAAAATGAATTAAAACTTTATGCAAAATGAATTTTAGAGCAAAAAATATCATATGCTAGTGATGATTATTTTCCTGAATTAAAATGAGGAAAAATAACTGATGAACTTATAACTCAAGAAGTTATAAGAATAAAAGATAGAGTAAAAAACTCTTGAGCTAAAAACATGGATGATATGTGATATTTACTTGTAACTTTTTTAGAAAAGATCTGACAAGTTGAGACAAAAAAAGAGGAAAATAAAGCAAAAATAGTTGGAGACACTAGATATGAAATTTGAAAAACAAATAATAGTTTAACTGAACCTGAAACAATTGCTATAATTAATGCCTCTAAAAAAATAGTTTATGAGCAATCTCCAACACCTGTAAAAGAAATAAAACATCAAGAAGTTAACCCAATTTTAGACAAAAATTTAGGATTTCAAATGAATAAAGAAGTAAAAATAATGCTTGAAAAATGAGAAATATGAAAAATAAATTCTTTACAAAATATGCCTTGAGTATCATTTATAAAATATGATAATCAAGAAGTTATGAACAAATCATGGTGAAGAATTACAGCTTTTACAGAAAATGATACTATAGATTTTAAAGACCCAAAATCATGGAGTTATGCTTGATGACATGATTTATCATCAGAAAGTATAGCTAATTATTTTAATAGATTTAAAAACCTAACATCAGCAGAAACAGCATTAAAAAATAATTTAAAAAATACTTGAATTATAAAAGAAGAAAAAAACTGAAAAATTAAATGAATAGAAAATAAAGCAGTTCTTGTAATGTTTTATCCAGAGTGAGATAAAGTAAAATTTAATTGAGCAGAGATGAATTGAAATGCAATTAGAGAAAAAATTAAATGATGATTAAATCATGAACTTGCTCACTGATTATACTTTACAAATCCTGAATTTAAAAAAATTACTCATGATGTTTGGGACTCTCTTGATGAAAAAACAAGAAAAGAGATTTCTTGAGCGCTTAGTAAAAACTATAAAAATGTCAAGTTTCATCCTACAGAATTTTTATCTTATATTATATTTACTTGAGATAAAAAAGATATTATAAGTAATACAGTGCCAGAAAAAGAAAAAAAACATTGACTTGAATATAGTGAAAATTATGTTGATATGTTAAGAGATTTAGTACTTTGAATTTTAAACACAAAAATTACATATCCATCAGATGATATAAAGTCATTTTTTGTTAATAATCAAGAAATAGAGAAATAACTATAAAGGGAGTATGCAAAAATTTGTATAAATATATAGTAATTATAAGAAAAAAACTTGTAATTACTATTTTTTTGTAGCTAAAAATAATACCTTTTCTAGTGAAGTTTTTGTAGAAAAAATAACTCCCCCGATTTTGTTACTCTCTTTATTTGTCTATGAAGTCATTTTATAATATTTGTAGTATAAATAAGTATTTTTAAATCATATTAAATATTTAAAATAATTTGATAATTCATCCCAATTATTTTTCCATTTCTGCTTCCATCATTTTTTCTAACATTGATTAGGTTATTTATTTGAGAAAATTTTGTATTTCTGTATTATTTTTATCATATTTATTACTTATCATATTCTTAATATTAAAATATTAAATTGTAAATATTTAAAAAAGTTAGATATTTTTATTATCTAACTTTTTTCATTTACTAAAAAATTTTTTATAGTCTCTTATAATTAATACAAATTTTCTATTTACACAAATTTTTGCATATTTTCCCCTAAAAAATATTTTTTATTTTAATCTAAATTCAAATTTATCATCTATATGAGTATCTTTTAAAGCACTCAAACATCTTACAATATTATTTTGCCAATTTATAGGTGATGAGGCATAGATACTTCAGTTTTTGTTTCAATATCTTGAAAGTTTATCCATAGTATTATATTTTCCTAAAAATTGATTATTTAAAGTCTTCCCCATCCAATAAACTCAGTTTCTTGGATTATCAAAGTCCCATGTTCATCAAGAGTCAGTATTTCAAATATTTCAAACATTGTATGAAGTTTTTAAATTTCTTCATAGTCAACTTTCAGCTAAACCTATACACATCATAAAACTTGGATCTATTTTAGCATCAGCTGATTCTTCAACCCACATATCCCAATTATTAAAATCAGAAGTTGCATATTTTGAAAGTAAGTCTTTTTGTCTTTCTATTTCAGTATCTCAAGTAAGCTTAAATACAACTAAATTTTTTAACAATTCTCACTCATATTCATCTCAAGTATTTTCTTTGTAATCGTCCATATATTTATAAGCATATTTTTGTTCTTTTGGAATAAATACTTCTTTTAAATGTGTCAAATCAAGATAGTTTAATGGATCAATATATTCTTTATCTTTAAATACTTCGAAATGTAAATGTGGTCCTGTTGTCATAGGTCAAGCTCAAAAAGTTCAAACTTCTCACCCACTTTTTGCTATTACATCTCAAGCTTTTACCATATCATATTCTTTTACTAAAGCCTCATTTATATGTCAATAAACAGTTACAAATCAATTAGCATGTTTTAAAACCATATAAGCATATCATTCATCAGTTGGAGCTTTCAAATAAGTTACATATCAATCAGCTGGAGCTTTTATTTCAGTTCATTGTGGAGTTCTAATATCAATTGCATCATGAGTAGATCAAACTTCTGTAGTATAATCTCTATCTCTATAATATGCACTTAATCATCTTATTGGCTCAACTGGCCAAGAAAATACATTTTTTTTATTTTGAGAAAATGGTTTTAAACTTCCCTCTAAAGTTAGTATTTTACTTAATTTCATACAATTATTATCTTGACTATCTCAAAAATCAACTATTTCATTTGAATTATTAAGTAGATTTTCATCTATATATTTACAATTATATTTATTTAATATTTCATCCTTTTGGCTTTTTAATTTTCTATTATTTTGAATTATTTTTATTTTTAAAGATATATCTACATTCATTTTATCTTTTAAATATTGAGTAAATAATTCTTCTTGTCATTTTGTATAATCTAGTATTTTTTGTTTAAAAATCTTTTTTTCTTTTAAAGATTTCTTTTTAATTTCTTCTTGCTCTTTATTATCTTTTTGTTCTTTTTGTTTTTTTTGTAATTCAAGTTTTTTAACAAACATTTCTTTTATAAGTTTTCTATATTGTTCAACAAGTGATTGTCATGTTACTTCAAGTAGTGTAGAAAAATGCAATTCAGACAATATATCTCAAAGTGTTCCATCTGATAATAATGCTGTTTTTAATGAATCTATATCTTTATTGTCTGTTGAATATAATGTATTTTGTTTTTTATATATATGTGAAATATAGTCAAGCAATATCTTTTTATTTTCATAAATTTCTTTATTTTTTTCGTCTATATCATTTTTTGTTTTATTAATATCCATTTGTAATTCTACTATTGTTCTACTTATAGATAAAATTTCTTTTTGATTATTTTCTATATCTTCATCAAGTAATGCAAGAGTTTCTTCTAAATTATTAACTCTTGAAGTTAAAACTGATTTTTTAGTATCTAATTCTTCAATTTTTTCATCATTTTTAGATCTAATAGTTTCAAACATCATTATTTTATTTTGAGTTTCAAAAAAATTAACATCTTCTTTTAATATATCATTTCATTTATTGTATATATTGTTGTATTGCTCTTGTTTAAAATTATCCATTATTTTTCATCTAATTTGCTTTGAGTATTGTAGTGAAGCAAAAGTATTTAAAATACTAGAATTTAATAAAAGTATAAGAATAACTTGAGAAAATATTTTTTTCATTTTTTAATTTTTTATTTTTTAATTTTTTGTTTTTAAATTACACTTTAATTATAGCATATAAAAAATATAAAATCAAAAAAGTTTCTTGACTTTATGTATTTTTTTATTTTAAATATTAATCCTCTTGCTTTCTATAACTAAGACTTTCTGCGATATGGTTTATTTTTATATTTTCACTTTGTTCTAAATCCGCTATAGTTCTTGATAATTTAAGTATTTTATAATAGCTTCTAGCTGATAAATTCATTGAATTTATAGCACTATTTAATAAAGCCTCACTTTCTTTATCTAATTTACAAAATTCTTTTACTTGATTTGATGACATTTGACTATTATTTGTAATTTTTAATTTTTCAAATCTTTTTAATTGCATATTTCTTGCTATTTTTACTCTGTTAAAAATAGCAAAACTACTTTCCTCTTTAGTTTCTTTATTCTTAGCAAAATCCTCAATTTTAACTTTAGGAACTTCTATCATCATATCAATTCTGTCAATCATAGGTCAAGAAAGCTTTTTTGAGTATTTTTTGATTTGATCTAAAGAACAAACACATTCTTTATCTGGATCAGTAGCATAGCCACAAGGGCATGGATTCATAGCTCAAAGTAGTATAAATTTAGCTGGATAATTATATGATGAATTAACTCTATTTACTGATATAGTTCCATCTTCTAAAGGTTGTCTTAAAACTTCTAAAACTGTTTTGGGAAATTCTAAAACTTCATCTAAAAATAAAACTCATTTATGTGCTAGAGATATTTCTCAAGGTTTTGCATTTCTTCATCATCAAATAATTGATATAGAACTTGCAGTATGATGAATAGTTCTAAAAGGTCTTTTTGTAATAATTGGATTTTCTTTTGTTAAAAGTCATGATATTGAGTAAATTTTTGATACTTCTATTATTTCATCTAAAGTCATTTCTGGTAAAATAGTAGAAAATGTTTTAGCAAGTAGGGTTTTTCAACTTCAAGGAGGTCAAGATAAAATTATATTATGCATTCAAGCAGCACTTATTTCAAGAGCTCTTTTTGCTTGAGTTTGTCATATAATATGAGAAAAATCATATTTATTTTCTATATTTTTTAAAATAGAATTTATATTTATTTTTTCTGGGTTTTTTATTTCTTCATTTCAAGATAAAAAAGAAACTATTTGTTTAATATTTTTAACAGCAAAAATATTAATCCCCTCAATAATTGAAGCTTCAAAATAATTATCATATGGAATAAAAATATTTTTAAATCCTCTTTCTAAAGCTCAAATAACACTTGGTAGTATAGAACTAATTCATCTCAAACTTCAATCAAGTGATAATTCTCATAAAAATATAGAATTTTTTAAATACTCATTTTCTTCTATAATTCACATATGATTTAAAATTCAAATTGATATTGGTAAATCATATGAAGGTCATGATTTTTTTATATCTGCTGGAGCTAAATTTATAGTAATTTTTGATGGAGGTAATGGCATAAAAGAAGATTTTAATGCACTTCTAATCCTCTCTTTTGATTCTTGAACTGATGTGTCAGGAAGTCAAACTATTGTGAAATTTGGCAATCAATTATTTATATCTGTTTCTATTTCTATCAAATCACTTTCAAGTCAATTAACTCAAATACTATAAATTTTTGAAATCATAAAATATTTTTATATACTATATATATAATAAAGTATATTAATTATTTTTTATATTGCAAATATTTTTAAAAAATAAAATTTTACAACTAAAAAAAACTAACTATAATTGTAATTAACTTTTAATTTAAAAACTTTAAAAAATGGGACATATATTTTTTATAATGTGAATATCGTGAGCTTGAAAATGAACTTTAATTAAAAATTTAAAGTCTTTAAATTTATCAAATTTATTAATTCCCCTTTCTTATAAAACAAGAAATATTAGAGAAAATGAAGTAAACTGAGTTGATCGATATTTTATATCAATAGAAGATTTTTTCTCTCAAGTTCAGGATGGAAAATTTTTAGAATATGCTAAGGTTCATAATTTAGATTTTTATTGAACAAAATTTGAAGATATAATTGATAAATGAATTAATTTATGAAAAAAAGTTGTAAAAGAAATTGATATAATTTGACTTAAAGAATTAAGAGTAAATCACCCAGAACTTGACTTAAAATACACAACTATTTTTCTTGATATCCCTATTGAAATATTAAAACAAAGAATTGAAAAAAGATGAGCATTTATGTCTAATGATGAATTTGAAAATAGAATAAATAGTGCAAAAAATGAAATTTTTGAATCAAAAAAACTTTGTGATTATATAATAGATGCTTCAAAAAGCGAAGATGAAGTTTTAAATGAAGTTTTAAAAATTATAAAATAATTATTCATAAATACTTTTTAAGTTTAATTTACATTGAAACTCATCACTTTTTGGACAATATATAATCTTTTGATTAATCCTTAAATCAATATAAACTAACCCACTTTTTACAGTAGATAAATGTTTTTTGAAAAATATATTTAATTTATCAAATTGGACTTTTGGTTCTTTTGTTAAATCAAAAATAATAATAATCCCATCTTTTGTTGTTAGATGAAGTTCTTGTTCTTTTAAAAAATAAACTTCTTTTTCTATCTCTATTAAAGATGTATTTTCTAAAATTAAATTTTCTATTTGTTTAATATTGTTTATGTATTCTTTATTTAAAATTTGTTTATAATCTAAAAATAAAGAGTTATTTAATCAAATTATTTCTATTTTTTTAGAATTTTTTGATTCTCTAGAAGGAATAAAAACTCCATTTTGAGTTATTGTATAATTTTTTTGGTTTATTTTTGTATCAAAAAAATTATCATAACTTTTAAGTGTTATTTTTAAATTATCTGGAATAATTTTTTTTATATCTACTAAATTTATATTTGGCTGATGAGAAATTAAAGCTTCTGAAACGAGTTTTTTATCTAATGTAAAAAAAGATTTATACCTGTATTTTTCTATAGATTTATAAGCAAGATCTATATTTATAAGATCATCTTCTTTTATTATATCAATTGATTTTATTGTGAAATAATGTGAAAAAGCTATCACATAAACAGTTGATAAAATCAAAAAACTCCCTATTAAAAAATAATAAAAGTTAATTTTTTTTATATCAGGAAATGTATTTTCAAACTCTAATCTTGTTTTAAAAAGTTTATATTTATTTCTCTTAGAAGTATATTTATTTTTACTTTCTATTTGAGAATATAATTTCATTTTTTCTTGTTTTAAATTTCTTTTAAATTTTTTTCAAGAAAAATAGTTTTTATACTTTTTTAAAATATTTTGTAAAAAATCCATAATTATTCTAGTTCTAATGAATTAATTTTTTTAAGTAAATTAGTTGTAAATTCCATCTCATCTCTATATCTAAATCTTATTATTGGCATTTTTCTAAGTACTATATTTTTATTTATTGAAAACTTTATTTCTTGTGCAAATAAAGCAAGTTCTTTACATAATTTATCTTGATTTGTTATAGAGCTAACAAATATATCTAAATAAGATAAATCAGTAGCAAGACTAACTTCATTTACTGTAATTAATCAAAAATCTTTTTGCATTTCAATTGTATGGTTCAATAAGCAATTTCAAACTATTTCTTTAAGTTCTGAATTGTATCTATTAAGTCTATTTTCTTTCATTTTTTTATATTAAAAATCTACTTTTTATATAATAGTAAATAGTTTAAATTTGACAAATTTAAATTTTAAATAAAATATACTCACTTTAACAATAATTGCCTTAAGGAGGTAGAAAATATGATATACGCTGTTAGAAATGAATGAGAAACTAATGATAAATTAATTTTAAGATATAAAAAGTTATTCTTCCAATCAAGAATTTCAAATAAACTTAAAACTGAAAGATATGTAGTAAAAAATGAAACTAGAAAAAAAAGAAGAGAAAAAGCAATCATTAGAGAAACTTACAGAAATCTACAAAATAAAGTATATTTTTAATAAAAAATCCTATTTTAATAGGATTTTTTATTTTTATAGCTTAAAATCAATTTCTTTTATATTATTTTGTTTTAAATAATTATTGATTTGAGAAAATGGTTTTGATCAAAAAAATCAACTATGTGCTGAAAATGGTGATGGGTGTGGTGATGAGATAATAAGATGTTTATCTTTATCTATTAAATCTATTTTTCATTTAGCAAAATTTCCCCATAAGACAAAAACTACATTATTTAAATTATTTGAAATATATTTTATAACATTATTTGTAAAAATCTCCCACCCTATTTTAGAGTGACTTCCTGGTTTATTTTTTTCAACAGTTAGTATTGCATTTAAAAGCAAAACTCAAGAATTAGCCCATTTTTCTAAATTTCAATTTAAAGGTAGTTGATATCATAAATCATTATTTAATTCTTTAAAAATATTTTTTAAACTAGGTGGTTGTTTAACTCAAGGTAAAACAGAAAAAGAAAGTCAATGAGCTTGAGATTCATTATGATATGGATCTTGTCATAAAATAACAACTTTTATATTAGAAAAATCAGTATATAAAAAAGCATTAAAAATATCTTTTTTTGGTGGAAAAATTATTTTTCCACATTCATACTCTTTATTTAAATATTTTTCTATATCTAAAAAATAATCTTTTTTAAATTCATCATTTAAAAATTCCTTCCAATTATTGTTTATTAAACTAAACATATTTAAAATTAATATTAATCTAAAAATAAGTATAATTTTAAAAATATATTTGTCTAATAATTTATTTTTATTATCTTTAAATATAAGTTTAAAATTAATAAAAATAAAATGTTTGTTGAAAATCAATTTTCTCTTCCTTTATCAAATTGACTAAAACTTGATAAAAAATTAACTATTGTTAAAGATATTATAATAGATAGAAAATCAAAATATACTTTAGTTTGATATTATTTAGAAGATGAAAAAGATGTAAAATTTTTTTTAAAAGAACTAAAAAAAAATAAGTATTTTTTAAATGCAACCCATAATAGTTATGCTTATCGCATAAAACAAGAAAGCTGAAATATAATTGAGTGAAAAAATGATGATTGAGAAACTTGAGCTTGAATGTGTATTTTAAGAGAAATTCAAAGAGTTAATTGAGTAAATATGTTAATAATTATAACAAGGTATTTTTGATGAATTAAATTACAAACAGATAGATTTAAAAATGTAATAGATGCTTGTAAAATATTTTTTAGTAGGTTTTAGTTTTTTAACTTTTTTTACATACTATAATTTATTTTTTCATATTTTTCTCTAAAGTCTTTTATCAAAGCCCAAAAAGTATTTTCTACAAATTTTGGTAATATTTTTTCATTTGGCCAAACTATTTCTCTTTTTATTTTATTTCTCATTTTGTCTTCTCAAACAGGACAATTACATCAAGAAAATGGTATATTTCTTGCTAAAACCATTCTCATAATATCTTTTTCTCTTACATAAGCTAATGGTCTAATAAAAGCAATATCTCATAATCTCATACGATTTATAGGTGGCATTATTTTCAATTTTCTTCAAGTTACCATATTCATAAAAGTTGTAACAACTATATCATCCATATGATGTCAAAAAGCTATTTTTGTAGCTTTATATTTTTGACAAAGTTTCATCATTGCAATTCTTCTTGCATAAGCACACCATTGACATGATTGTCAAATTCATTCATTTAATTTTGAATCTTTTGGTAAATTTATATTAACTCTTTCAAGTGGAATTCATAAAACATCTTCATAATAAGCTCTTTTTTCTTCAAACATTATATCACAGTTTATTAAAAATTCTTTAAATATATAAACTCATCTTATGTTAAATTTTATTTTTGATGATTTTCTAAATTCACTAAGTAAATATCAAAGCAACATACTATCTTTTCCTCCTGATACTCAAAGTAATATAGTTTCTCATTCTTCTATCATATTAAAGTCATTTATAGCCCTAATAACATCTCTCATCATTCTTTTTTCTAAATTTTTTAATTCAGTATTTTTTGAATTATCTTTTGATTGGTTTACATAATTTTCTAAATCTTTTTCATTTATCATATTTTAATTATTTACAAAGTTATTTATTAATTTTTCAAAGGTTTCTAGTGAAAATTCTTTTGCTCTATACTCACATTCATATCTCATTTCAAGTGATTTTTCTGGAGTTAATATATTTACTGCATTTATTATATCTTGAACTTGTGCTTTTTTATCAATTAAAATTCAAGTTTTTCAATCAATTATAGTTTCTTTTAACCCTCAATCATTTACTCAAATAACAGGTTTTCAACAAGACATACTTTCAATAGGACTCATTCAAAAATCTTCATCTATTGGTACATAAATAGTTGCAATTGCATTTCACATAATTTCTACAAATTCTACATCAATTGGAGATTGTATAAAAGTTATATTTTCAACTCAATTTGCAAGAGAAAAGATTTTTTCCTTTTGTGGGTCATTTACTCAATAAGTAACTATCAATTTTTTATCTGGCATTTGTTTAAAAGCTTCTATAATTCTGTCAACCCTCTTAGCATCAGAAAGCCTTGCAAAAGACATATAATAATCTTTTTGTCATAAATTTTTAAACTTTGCTAAATCAACAGGTGGATATAAAACTACACTATCAATATTTAAAAATTCTTTAATTCTTTTTTGTGTATTTATAGAATTTGTTAAAATAAGATCCATTTTTTTTATATCACTCTCATACATTTTTCTAAATATTTTACAAGTTATTTTAAAAACTCATTTTAAATATTTAGGTACTTTATTTAAATAAAGAGAGTGTAAATCGTATAAATATCTTGGTGGTGTATGACAATAATAAATCTTTTTTTGGTGTTTTGATGCATTTCTAACAGCACTTATACTATCTCAAGAAAAAATTAAATTATCATATTCTTTTATAAATTTTGTTTTAAATAAAAAAGCATATTTTAATTTTATATGACGAAATCATTTTTTAAAAATTTCTCAAGATATTGATATCATCTTCCCTTCAAATCATTCTTTTCTTAAATCAAAACTACCACTTGAAAAAAATCAAGAAGCAATATCTGCCTTTAAGGCTTTTGCCATCATTAAAATAAGTCTTTCTCCTCATCATTTATATAAAAAAGTATCATGAAGTATAAGTGTTTTTTTTGACATAAATAAATTATTTTTTATAAAATTTTGTTTAGTTTAATAAAAAACTATAAAAAAACAAATTTTTGATTTTACTTAAGCTTCTTTTTTTAATTCACTTAAAATATTTAAAGCTTCTATTGGGGTTAAATTATTAACATCAATTTTTTTTAATTTCTCTAATACTTCACTTTCTTTATAAACAATTTTTTCTTTTTCTATTATTTCTAGGTTTCACATACTTAATTGAGAAAAATTTTTAAAATTTTCAAATTTTTTTAAAAAATTATTTGCTTCATCTATCACATTTTTTGGGAGTCAGGCTAGTTTTGCAACTTCAAGTCAATAACTTTTTGAGATTCATCATGGAATTACTTTTCTTAAAAATACTATATTTTCATCATTTTCTGAAATAGCTACAGAAAAATTATTTACTCAAGATAGTTTTTTTGACTCTCAAATAAGCTCATGATAATGAGTTGAAAGCAAGGTTTTACATTTTATATTATCATTTAATTCTTTTAAAATAGACCAAGCAAGACTCATACCATCATAAGTTGAAGTTCATCTTCAAACTTCATCAATTATTACAAAAGAATTTTTTGTAGCATTAGACAAAATATTTGAAATTTCTTGCATTTCAATCATAAAAGTAGAGCTTCATAAAACTTGATTATCAGAGGCTCAAATACGAGAAAAAATTTTATCTACTAAAGGTATTTTAGCACTTTTTGCTGGGATAAAACTTCAGGTATGTGCAAGTAAAATAATTAAAGCATTTTGCCTTAAATATGTCGATTTTCATCACATATTTGGTCAAGAAATGATATTTATATAATTTTTTGAATCTAAAAATAATTCATTTGATATAAAATTTTTTTCAAGTTTTTCAACTATAGGATGCCTTCAAGATATAATTTCAAGTTCATTATTTTCAGTTATTTCTGGTCTTGAATAATTATTTTCTAAAGCAACAAAAGACAGATTTGTTATAAAATCTATTTTCGTAATAATATTTGAAGAATTTTTTATTTCATTAAAAGAGTTTAGTATTTGACTTGAAACTTCTTTAAAAATATCATATTCTTTTTTGTATAAAATACTTTCAGCACTTGAAATTTTTTTATTAAATTCATCAAGTTCTAGTGTAGAATACCTTAAATTATTAACTAAAGTTGTTATTAATCTAAATTCATCAATTGCTTTGTCTTTTTGAGATAATGGTATTTCAATAAAATATCAATTTTGAGTAGTATATTTTATTTTTAGGCTTGAAATAGATGTCTTAAGTATTAATTTTTCATTGTATGAATTTAACCATTCATTTGAATTATTTATAAAATCTCTTAATTCATCAACCTCTTTATCAAATCAATTTTTTATAATTCATCACATAGTTAACAGATTTTGTGAATCTTGTGAAATAGAGTTTTCTATAAGTGAAATTATATCTTTTAATTCTTGCATATTTTTTATTGCTAATTTTAGTTTTTTTATATAATCAAACTATAATTAATTTTTTAAAATTTCAAATAGAAAAAATGATAAAAATATTACCAACAGATACCATAGTAGATGTAGTTAACAAAATAAATGAATGCAAAGAAGATGAGATTTTAATAGAATTTCCTTATTGACACAATATATTAAATAATTATTTATCTTTAAAAATTCTAAAAAATAAAGCAAGAAACAAAAAAATCACTATTTTAAATAATGATCCTTCTTCAAAAAAGATTTGAGAATCTATTTGAATAAATTATTCAGTAATTAAAGATAAAGATTTTTTAAAAGAAAAAAACTTTAAACAAGAATTATTAAAACACAATTATACTTTTTTTGAGTATTTTGTTTTTGTTATGAAAAAATACTTTACAAGTTTTGTAAATTATTTATGAAGAAAAACAAAAATTGATACTTTAAAGTATTATAATCCATATAATAAAGTGAGAAAAACTTGAGTTGTATTTTTGTTTACTGGTCTTTTTGTTTCAATTGGGATGTTATTTTTTATATTTTATTTTGCTGTTTCAAAAACATATATAAATATAACTCCAGAAATAACTATTCAAACAAAAGCTACAAATATAACTTATGAAGAATTACCTTGAGAATTAAGTATTTTATCAAAAGACTTAAAAGTTCCTTTAAAAAAAATGACTCAAACAGTAAAATTAAGCTACACTCATAAAACCACTTGAATTGATTATGAAAAAACTTCAAGATCTTTTTGAGAAGTTGAATTTATAAATGAATTAAGAGAAGAACAAACTTTTAGACCAAAAACAAGAATTTTATCAAAAAACTGAATTATATATGAAACAACAGATTGGATAAAAATTCCTGGAAAAACAACAAATTGAAGTTGAGAAACTTTATTTTGAGTAGCTAAACGAAAAGTTATAGCTCAAATATATGATACTGATTGAAATTTTGTTTGAAGTAAATGAAATTTAAAATGAGAAAATTTATTTACAATTCCTTGATTAAAGTTTTCTCAAGATAAAATTTATGCTAAACTAGTTTGAGAATTTGTAGGATGACAAGACAATGTAGTTTATATGGTTTGAGAAGATGATTTAGAAAATTCTAAAAAAATCATTGAAGAAATGCTAAAAAAAGAAGCAATAAATACACTAAAAAATACTATTGAAGAAGAAAATAAAATTTATTTATGAAAATATGAAATACTTCCTATTAAAGATGTATTACAATATAAAAATCTAGAAATATCAACAACTCCAGAGAAAATAAAATTTTGAGATAAAGTTGATATGTTTGTATTAAACTGAACAATTACAGTAGAAGCTTATGTTTATGACAAAAATGTAGTTTTAAATTTACTAAAAAATATAATAAATGATAGTTTACTTACCTGAACTGATAAACTAATTATGATAGATGAAAATTCTATAAAAATGACTTTAGTTTTAGATAAGCAAACAAATCCATTAAGAATAAAAGCAACAACAGAAGTTAATATTTGAGTTTCATATGATTTTGACAATAATGCAAATAATTATAATCAAAGATTAAAAACTATGATTTTATGATTATCAAATGATGAAGCTAAAAATATATTATTAAATGAATGAAAAATAAGTGATATACAAATTCAAAATACTCCTTTTTTTATAAATACAATTTCTTCAAATGTTGATAATATTATACTTAAAATAGTTTCTGATTAAATAAACCATGGAATACCTAATTTATACATATATATTTATTTTTTGAACTTTATTTTGAAGTTTTTCATCAGTGATTATTGACAGACTAAAAAATAAAAAATCTTGAATTATCTCTTGAAGAAGTGAATGCCCAAAATGCCATCATAAACTTTCTTTTTACGATTTATTTCCAATATTTTCATTTTTATCTACTTTTTGAAAATGTAGATATTGTAAAACAAAAATAAGTTTTTTATATCCTATACTTGAGTTATCTACTTGAATGTTATTTTTTTTAACAAGTTATTTTTTAGTAGATATAAATCTAATTTTATCTTGAAGTTTTGTTGAAATATATAAATTATGATTTTTTTTAAGTATAGCATTTTTAAGTATTGTTTATGTTTTTTATGATATTTTGTATTTAGAAATTCCTGATTCTATACTAATTATATTGATATTTTTAAGTTTTATAACTATCTCTTTGCAATCAATTATTCCCTGATTTGAAATAATTAGTTTATTACCAACTTTAACTTGAAATTTGTTTGATATTTGAATAATTATTTTAGCTTGAATTATAATGATATCATCAATGTATTTTATAATGTTTAAAGAATTAAGTGAAGTATATGATATTTTAATTTTAGTTATTTTGTGAGCTTTATTTTTATTTATAAAGTACTTTTTGTATATAAATTTAGAACAATATGCTATTTGAAGTGCTATTTTAGCTTGATATGCCGTATTTTCATTTTTATTTTTACAAATAGTAGTTTCTTCTTGAACTTGGATGTGATGAGGAGATTTAAGAATAGCTATTTTTATATGACTTTTGGCTTGATTAAGCTATAGTTTTTATGCAGTATTTTTGTCATATTTATCTTGAAGTGTTATATGACTTTTAATTATTTGATATCAAAAGACTAAAAATCATTACATTGAACAAAGAAGATTTTTAAATAAATTTAGAAAAATTTTATGATTAAAAAATAGAACAGTTTCACTTGAAACTAAGATGCGATTTTGACCTTTTTTAGCTATATGAATATACTTAGTATTATTTTTTGATGAAGATATTATAAAGTTTATTGATTATATTTGGCAATAAAAAACAAAAAAGTAAATACATTTTACTTATTACAAAATATATTTTATATATAATTGTAGATAATATTTATTAAATAAAAACAAAATGGAACAAAAAAAGATTTTAGCTATAAAGGATTTTATAGAGTCAGCTGAGAAATCAGTTAAAAATGCTAAAAAATTACTTTTAGAAGTTTTAAAAGAAAATTGAGTAGAGTTAAATGATATTGTTTTAGATACATCTGGATTAACTGATTATAGATCAGATGATAATAAAATAATAGAGTGAGTTTTTACTTGAGAAGAAATGCTTTGATCAGATGGATTTAAATATCCTGTTCCTGCAAATTATGCATCAAAATCAAAACTAGTTCAATGAGATAAATTAAAGCTTACTATAGACCCTATTTGAAAAATGTTATACAAACAAATTCAACCTATAGAAAGAGAACACAAAGTTTGATTAATTGTAAAAGAAAATTGAAAATATCAAGTAGTTTCTGAATGAAAAACTTACTCTTTACTAACAGCTGCAGTAACTCATTTTAAGTGAGAAATATGAGATAGTATAACTATTATATTACCATCTTGAAAAGAAGCTACTTTTGCTGCTATTGAAGCTGTTATTCCTAAAAATTAAGAAGATATAATTTAAAAAATCAAAGCAAAGTTGCTTTGATTTTTTTTAATAGCCTTTTTAAATCACATTTTTTATTTTGGAGCTTTTGTTCACTCTATGTATTCTCATAAGAATTTAGATAATAAAGGAGGAGGAGAGGAGATAATTTTTGAAGTAAAGTTTATATTTGTTCAAACATCTATATATTCTCATCTATCTTTTATATAAGTTCTTTTTGATAAAAGTTCATCTACATTTCAATACAAAGCTCAATTAACTATCAATTTATTTGTTGTTTGTTCATCTCAAACAATCTCTCATCAATTTAAGTTAATTATAACAGCATCAATTAATCTAACATCTTTTGTAATTATAACTTTTCAATTTTTTATTACAAATAATATATTGTTATCAGATTTAATATCTCAAGAAATAGTCAAATTTCAATCTTCTATAATATATGTTTTATTTCATCCACTAATAGTTTGAGAAGACAAGCTTAAATTTCATTTATGAGTAAATATATTATCAAATCCATTATATTTAGTTATAGGAAGAGAGTTTGAAGCAGTATTATCTCAAGAAGTAAATGTTTTATCTAAAGAAGATAGATTTTCATTTTCTTTAAAAGTTGATTTATTTACATCAGTATTATTTGTAATTTTTTTAGTAGAAGTAGATAGTGAGTCATTTCAAACACTTGTTCAAATAATATTTTTATTTTTATTTGGGTCTAAATTTCAAAAATCATTTGATAATATATTTACATCAGACAAATTACTTCAATTTATTCTTCAAGCTCATCAACCAGTTGTACTTATACTAGGTTTTGCAACTCTAACTTTTAATATTGATTTTAAAAATGTATCATTATTTTGTAATCATTGCAATGTTGTAATAATATTTCAATCTACATAATTTACTCAATTAGGAAGACTTGTTATATCACTATAAAATTGTCTATCTCAAATATTCAATCTTACAGCTCATCAGTTTTTAGATAATAATCAAACATTATTTGAAGAACAAATATTATTTCATACTAAAGAGTTATAACTAAATCAAAATTTGTATACACAAAGAGGTTTGTCTATATATATATCAGAAGTGGAGTTATTTGTAATAGTTGCATAATTTGAAGATAAATATTCAAATACTCACATATTTCATCCTAAAACTAGTGTATTTCAAGGAGTAAATACTATACTTCATCCACCAGGTCTTGAGTTATTTGTATCTGTTCATCCACCAGGAGCAGTATTTTCATTTATCGAGCAAGTAGATCTACTACACCATGCAGGCCAAGCAGAAAGATTTTGTCAAAAATCACATTGTTCCATTATTCAACTATTATTTGGTCTTTGAAGTATCCCATCTCAACAATAACTTCATCCTC
>CAZGOC010000001.1:53836-104145 GCA_964527685.1 uncultured Candidatus Peribacteria bacterium
AAGAAGAGCTTGAAGAACTTGAAGAACTTCATCCTCAAGAAGAGCTTGAAGAACTTGAAGAACTTCATCCTCAAGAAGAGCTTGAAGAACTAGAAGGAGGAGGTAATACAGGATTATTAACAATAATATTTCACACACAACTAGGTCAAGATATATTTCAGTTTATAGTACATCTAACAGAGTAATTTCAAGTTGATAAGAAAGTATAATTTCAAGTTGAGTTGTTTATAGTGTTAATAACATTTCAAGCAGAGTTCATAATATCAATTCTATAACTAGTTGCATTAGTTGCATTACAGTTAAAGCTAGAATTTAAAGGGGCAACTCAATTAGTTGGAGATATAGTTAAATTATTACAAGTTGATGTTGGTGGTGTTATAATTGGTTGACAAGTATTAGAACATCATCCAAATCACCATCCAATTTTATTTGGATCATTTGAATCACAAACTTCATAAGGCTTTCAGCTATGGTCTAAATTATTATCAAGTACACCATCTCAACACCAAGATACACTATAATAAGCACATTCAGTATGACTTATATCATCAGAAGCATCAGGATAATTATTTGAGTAATCATGATATACAGTGTATGATATTCAAAAATCATGACTATTTCTAGTTCAAAGTGTTCTTGTTGTAGGATGAGAGGCTATTCTCCAATTTGTAGTTCAAGTTTCTAAAATTCTCAAACTTGAATTTGGATTAACAGTATAATTACTGCTTCTAAGAGCTTGAGTCCAGTCAAACTTAGTTCATTGATCTAAATAAGAAGGGTTTTCAAAATTAACTTTAGCATCATTTAAATAAACATTTTTATTTGTATTATTATACCAAGTATCATAAAATTTATAACTATAATCATATCTAACCATTCACATATCAAAAATCAGATCACATTGATTAAAATCAGCATATAAAGTTAAAGTATTAAGTATTAATGTTGATATAAAAATCAATAAAAATTTTTTCATAATTTGTTTTTTAATAATATTATCTTTTTAATACTTGATTAGATGGGATTCATCATCATCATCAATTTATACTTTCATTTTCTACTCAAGAATTAATTTTTTCTTGCCCCCTTAAATTACCTCATTGTTTTGTATCTATATTACTATCTTTAAAGCAAGAAGATAATATTATACTTAAAAATATTAAAAGTAAAGCTTTATACATAATTTTATTTTATAAATTAATTTCTTCATCAAGGTCATTGAGTAGTTGGAGTTCATCAACCTCATCATGTTCAAGATCATCAGGTTTCTATATGTCCAGGATTTGATGTTTGAGGAAGAGCAACAGGAGAAGTGACAGGAGTTTTAGATTTTTCCTCACCACCTCAAACTACTCAAATATTATATTCATTTCTAATAAATATAGGTCTATTTATACTAATTTCTCAATCAGAATTAAATTTAATTTCTTCAACTTTTCAGTTTCATAAATCAAGTCATTTTATTTCAAGTCATAAAGTTTCATTTGCACATCTTCCATATAAGAAAAATACAAAATCTCTATTCAGTTTAACTACTTTGTCTCAAACTTTTAATTCTCAAGTTTTTAATAATTCATTAAAGCTTTTATCATCTATAGTAAAATCAGGGTATGATTTAGAAATTATAGATCATAAAGAAATTTTTAATTTGTCATAAAATGGAGTTTTTTCTAAATTTGCAATAGTATGGTCTATTAAATTATTATCAGTAATTTTTTCAATTCAATTTTTTCATCAAACAGCAGTTGCAAGTCCAGGTGGGATTACAGCTTCAGCTTTTCATAATGATTTTGCTTTTCACTCCTCCCATCATATTTTATATGAAGCTACAAATCACATAATATTTGAAACACTTTCAGGAGTTTCTTTTCATTTAACTTTATTTTTTACAGTATTTCTTAAACTTTTTATTTCAGTATAAACTTTTTCATTATTATAAACTCATTTAAGTCACTTTTCTCTTCCTTTCCATAAAGTATCAGTATTAATAACTTTTTCTATAGAATTTTTATCTTTAAACATTACATCCATAAATTGAGCTACTACATATGATTTTGTAGCACTATCTGAACTTTTTAATCAATCAAGTTTACTTAAAATTTCTTTAGTTTCTTTATCATTTTTTAGTATAACATCTGTTTTTAAAATAGTTTTTAAGATATTAAAAGCTTCATCTATTTTTCATCATTTTAAAGCATTTAAAAATTTAGGATAGTCTCTAGGATTTCTCATTGCAATAGGTGAACCATCATTTTTACTTCAATCAAATTTTGAAACATTTTTTTGTAAATATAAATCTATTTCTCTATTTTTTAAAACTTCTAAAGATGAAATAACTTCTTTTCATTGAGTTTTAGTTGAAGAAGTAGTTATTATTTGTCATAAATTAGGACTAGCAGCTCTTTGTCTTGCATTTGCATGATTATCTTTTTCATAAGATAGTGTATGATTAGAAGCTTGCACTCACAATGTTATTATTGGCAATATTCAAGCAATAAATTGTAATCATATTCAAGCTCAAGTAAATTCAAATCCCCCTTTTTGTGCTTCAATAAATAATCATGTTTTCCATTCATTTAATAATGCATTTTTAACTCAAGATATTGCAAGTATTTTTTGATTTAGATTTAACTTATCAAATCAAATCATATTTAAAGTATTACCTATTTTTATAGCAAAATTTTTTAAATACTTTTTATCTTCGTCTGGTATAGTTAAACTTTCTATTTTTCAAATAATTCATATAGCATCAGTATCTTTAGTGATTAAATCATCAAGTAGTGCTTTAAACTGTTGTTCTTTTTTTTCTATAGCTTGTAATTTATCTTTACTCCATCATAAAGTAATTCAATTTGCTAAAGTTGATATATTTCAAGTTAAAGATATGTTTTTAGCATCAGTTGAAAAATCTTTAAATCAAGCGTTTTTTATATCATCACTGTTATAATTGTGTTTTAAAGTTCATATTAAATAAGGAGTTGTTAGAAATAATCAAGCATCAAATAAGGCCTTTGTATCTTCTGAAAACTTAAAATCTCTTGAAGTAAAGTTTATTCATATTCAAGGTATAAATCATTTTTGTCAACCACTAAATCATAAATTTATTTGCATTGATTTAATTAATTCATTTGATTTTTCTTTTATAAATTTATCTATTTTGTCATTTGTTAAATTAGCTCAAACTCAAAGTCATTTTTTATCTTGAATTAGACTGATTCAAAGTCAAGACATATTTACTCTAAATGATTCTAAAAATCATTTTTTATCACCTTCATAAATAGAAAGTAGTTCACTTAGTTTATTTTTCTTTTCTGTATCTGTCTCACTACTTATTTGTTGTTTTAAATTTGATATAACTTCATTGTATTTTGCTTCAAATCAAGGCATTAAACTTTCAGTAAGTTTTTCTGATATTTCAAGATTTTTTCATAAAGAAGTTATACTATCACTAATACCTTTTTGTCAACCAATTAAAGCATTTCTTAAATTTGCTCAGGCCATTCATAAAAAGTATAGGTTTGAGAAAAAAGTATACTTAATAGTTGGGTTATTTTTAAGAGCTTTAAATAAAGAAATTTTATCATTAAAATCTACTCAAGTAATTAAAGATATGTTTTTTATAATTTCAGTTTCTTTTGATTTATTTTTTTCAATAAAATCAAGTATTTCTTTTCAAGAAATAAGTCATTTATCTAGATTTTGGTCTATTTTTCCATCTCAGTCTAAATCACAAAGAGATTCTAAAACTTTTTCTTTTCAATTATTTTCAATAGTTGAAATAGAATTAATTATACTTAATAAATCAATTCACTTTCCTTGAAAGAAGTTTAATTTTTCTAATTTATCTTTAATATTTGTATTATTTTTTAATTTATTTAATTGACTAAGCTCACTAGGTCAAAAAAATCAATCTGCTTTATATCAAGCTTTTTCCCAAGATGCTTTATCATCTCAATTTACTTTTGATAATGCTTTTATTGCAGATGCTAAATTTATATCATCAACATCTTTTTTATCTAATCATAAATATGATGAAATAGCTTCATTTTCTTTTTTATGAATTTGAATTTCTCTAGCTTCTTTTAGTTTTGTAGGAGCTGGAGTTGCAGTAGAAACTACTGAAGAAACATCAGCTCTAGTTTCTGTGGATTGAGTTTTTACCTCTTGAACTTCTTTAATATTTGCTTTTAATGTCTTAAGTAAATCTTGAGATTGTCTTAAATACAAGTCTTTTTGTTCTTTTTGTGCTTGTAATAATTCAGCAAAATTTTTGGCATCATCAACAAATCTTTTTTCTTCTGCAGATAATTCAGCATAAGTTTTTCAAGATAATGCTTGTAATTTTTGAGAAAAACTTATTTTTATATCAACAATTTTTTTAATTTTTTCTGATGATTCTGCTTGACTTAAAGCTTCTTTATAATTTAATTCATTCATAATTATTTTTTATTAATAAATTTGTTTTTGTTTTTTAAAATTTAAAATTATTTTTTAATTTTTTCTAAAATAACTTTTCTATTCATAACTGCAAGACTTAAAGCAAAAGCCATTAAAATTATTAAAAAATACATCTCAGGTCAAGTTTTTACTTCAGTCATTTTTTCTGGAACTGGTTTTGGTTCTGGTTTTGGTTGTTCAACTACTGAAGGAACAGTATTTTCTCAAGAAGTATAAACAACACATTCTTTATGAGGAGTATTATTTGTAGCAACTTCTCCACTTTCTAATATATTGTGTGAAGTTATATCATATACCAAAATTCAAACATCTTGTCATTTAGCTGGAGTTTTATCAACTACAAATCAAGCTCACATAGCTGACTTAATCCAAGAAATAGTTTTTCAAGCAGGTAATACATATCAACTTAATGAATTATCAAGTAGTCAATTAAATTCAGAAGTGTATTCCCAAAAACTATCACTATTAGGAGATTTTTTAATTTCAGATCAATTTAGTGAAGTCATAACTGGCATAGTTTGTTCTTCTTTATACATTATTTTTTTAACTCAAGTATCATTTACCCATAAATCATCTAAAAAAGAGATATTAGTTCATTTAGATACTTCTCATCAATTAAAACATTGATTACAACTATATTCAGAATAAACTGGTTTTGAAGAACAATTTACTTCTTCATAAGCTCAATAAGTGCTTGTAACAATAGCAGATAATAATAAAGATGCTACTAAAAGAGATTTTTTTAACATATTTTTAAAAATTAAATATAAAATACTGTTACATATTACCATAAAAACAAAAAACTGTCAAAAAATTAGACAGTTTTTTAAATAAAATATATTTACTTTTTTAAAATTTTATTTACAATTAATTGTTGAAATATCATAAAAATAGTTCAAATTCACCAATACAATCATACTCAAGCATAAAAAGTATATGTTACAAAAGCTATCATTATAGGCATTCAATAAAGCATAAATTTATTTAAAAGTTCAGGATCTGGCATAAAGTTAGAATAATCGTTTGCATCTTTTTTCTTTTCTAAAACTATATTTTTATCATTAGTTTTATTTTTATTAAAATGTAGTGATAATTTTACTTGTAAAAATTGTAATAATCATATAACTATTGCTAAAATAATTCAATTTAATCATCATATTCAAAATAAATCTATTCAATAAAATAGAGATTTTATACTTCACATATCATAATCACTTAAAAAACTATATAAATAATATGTATTTGAAGTATCTTGAATTCAAAGTATTACTCTATAAATAACTATTAAAATAGGCATTTGTATTAATAACATACCACAAGATCACATAGGATTTACTTTTTCTTCTTTGTATAGTTTCATAAGTTCAACTCAAAGCATTTGGTGATTTCATTTATGTTTATCTTGAATTTCTTTTATTTTTGGTTGAATTTGTTGCATACGAGCTTGAGAAAGCATCATTTTATGTTGAGGTATAAGTAAAACAAGCCTAATAATTATTGTAACTATTATTATAGCCCATCATAGAGAATAGTTTGTTATCTCAAGCAAAAAAGCCATTAAATTATAAATAGGAGCATAGAAAAAAAATGTAAAAATTTTTGAAATTACTCATTTATGTTCTATTTCAAATTGACTAATTATGTCAAGAGAATCTTTTTTTAAATTAGCATAATAAGTTCAAGTATTTTCAAATTTTTTAAATTCATTACTAAAATCTATTGTATAACTTTTTTGAGATTTTATAGTTATATCTTCACATTTAGATGGAGTTATGATTAAAGAATCTTTTTTTATAGAAAAATCATTACAAGTATTAAATAAAAAATCTTTTAAAGTATCATTTTTTATACTTATTTTAACTCAAGCAGGAACTGAATAACTTTTTGCAGTATTTAAGGAAATTGAATTTGTTATAGTTGGTTTTTTTTCTTGAGTAAATAAGTTTAATGTCAAAAAAACAAGTATAAATATAAGTAGTAAATTAATTATTTTATCTTTCATTTTATTATTTTAATTATAAAGGGAATATTTTTTTTATTAAAAATTTTATATCTTTTTCAAAAGACTTTATACTTTCTAAATCTTTTTTATCAAGTATTTTTTCTTTTTTTACAATAAATACTATATCAAAAAAACTATTATTTTTTAAAAATAGATTTTCTTTTACTAAATCATAGAATTTTCTTCTAAAAAAAACTCTATTAACATTGTTTTTTACACATTTTCAAGAGATAATAATAGCAAATCTATTACTATTATTGTATGTTTTTGTTATATTTGCATTTATTCAATAAGAAAAAAAAGGTTTTTTATATTTTAAAACCTTTTTTACTTCATTTTCTTTTAATCTATAAGCTTTTTTAAGCATTTTTAAAATTAATTAGATCTGTTAACATAATTTCATTTTCCATCAAAAGGCGATTTTCTAGCAGTTCCTCAAGCTATTATATGAAGTTTTGCTTTTCAATCAACAAGTTGGAATCTTTTTGGATAAGATACAGCAAGTATGTGTCTTCCTCTTCTTCTTCTGTCTCTTAAAACTTTTCTTCCTCAAACTGTATTAGTTCTAGCAAGAAATCCATGAACTCTAAGTCTTTTTCTCTTTTTTAATTTACCTAACATATTTTTTAATATTAATGATAATAGTTTTTTATTTATTTGTTTTTTAAAAAAATCTTAGTTGCCTTTACCAAAATTTGATTTTAAAGTGTCAGTATTTTATTTAAAAGTGATTAAAAGTCAAAAGATTTTTTTTAAATTAAATTTTAATATAGTCTATCATTTGTTTTTTTCTTTCTTCAATACTTCAAGTAATTTTTTTAAATTTTATATTATTTTCTATTAAAAATTTCTCATAAAAAGTATCAATTCATTTTTGAAATTCTATATTTGTACTTCTGATTCAATCATCTTCTATAGGGAATTCAGGATTTATATAAAATATATAATCATAATCATAGGTTTTTAATGCTATTTTTTTTGCTGTTTCTACTATATCTCTATCCATTCATAACACATCAGCATAAATATAATAATCAAATATACATTTATCAGCAACAAAATCAGAATTTATTTTTTCATTCTCAAATTGTTTACCTACTAGCCATACTTGAGTTTCAATAGGTGTGTTTTCATTTATTTCAAGTCACATATTATAAGCATCAACTACTATATCAGGTAGTATTTTTAAAGAATAAATCTCACTAATTATTTTTGATATTGTAGTTTTTCAAACTCAATGAGCTCAACATATTGCTATTTTCATTTATTTAGTAATTAATATTAAAATATTTTATATAATCACTTATTAAAGTTTTCATTTTTTCAATTTGTCATTGTGAAAATCATTCATGTACTCAAATATCTAAAATCTTTTTTATTCAAATATCTTTTGATTTAGCCCAAGAAGCATAAATTTGCTTTAAATCATCATTTTGATAATCATTTTTACTTACAGAAATTAAAGCAAGAAAAAATGTAAATTCATCAAATTTCTTTGATTTTATATATTCTCAAACTTTTGTAAAATTAAAACTTACTCTATCTTCAAAAGATATATTTTCTATAAAATATGGTGTTTTTAATCTTTTTCATGTTTCCCAATATCTATCTATTTCAGTCTCTATATTAGTACTAATTCTATCTGAAAGTCTAACAATTCATCATTCTATACTTTTAGGTTCTTTATAGTTAGGATCTAGTCTATCATTTAAAAAGTCATGGTTATTTATATAATCATATATATCATTCCAAAAGCTTTCATCAAATATAATTCAATCTTTTTTTAATTTATTTTTAGCTAATTTAATTTGTCAGATTCAACATTTATTATGTCTTTTTTCACATCTTTCTCTTTTTTTAGGATTTTCTTCACTTAAATGAAATCTTCAACTATCGTGCATTAAAGCCATTACAAATAATTTTGATTTATCTATAGTGTATCATTTTGCTTCCATTATAGTTGTTATTTCGAGGGCTTTTTTATATACATTTAAACTATGTTCAAATCAATGATCTTTATTTTCTGCAAATTCCTCAAAAGACTTTAATTTATTATCATCATCAATTTGAAAGATTTTTATTAATCTTTGTTTTAATTCTTTTTTTATATTTTCTATATCTGTATTTGTTTTTAGAGAATCTATTTCTAATACATTTGTAGGAGAATTTAATTTATTCATTTTTTATTGAAAATAATTTAAAGTATACAATATTATTGTAAAATATTTAGTTTTGTCAAACAGATTTTTTTTGCAATATTTTATTATATATGTTAAAATATAATTAGCTTAAAAAATAAAAATAAAAAATGACTACTATAAAATTATATTTAAATAAATTTATAAAACTCCCTAGCTTTTTAAAATTAATAGACAATATATTAAAAAAAATATTTTTAACTAAAACAAAACATAGTTTTTTAAGATTAAATAAACCTTATTGAATTATTATTAATGATGATTTATTAAAGTTTCACGATAATGATATAAGAAAAGAGATTAAAAAAGAGATTTTATTTTTTAAAAAAATTTGATAATTTTTTTAAAAGAATATAATAAAAAAGCTGTTTAACTAAAAAGGAGTAAAAATGGCATACATTGATACAAATATGGAAACAAGCACTGGCAAAAAAGTTCGTGTAAAAGTGCCTTCAGGCTTTCGTGGACAAGACAGGGGAATTTATGTAAATGGAAGAGATATTGGCTATAAACTTGGCCAACAAAATGACAAGGTTTACACAAAATGTGGAAGTGAAGTATCAGACTCATTGAAAGATTTTATTAAAATAACATTCTGACTTTGAGTAACTAAAGAGACCTTAAAAGGTCTCTTTTACTTTTGAATTTTTTAAAATAAATATATAATAATATTGTAAAAAATAATAAATAAATAAAAAATGAATAAATTAAGCCTAAAATGAAATAAAGTAATTTTTGATGAAAATACTAAATTTTTAGA
The DNA here is from genome assembly GCA_964527685.1 of uncultured Candidatus Peribacteria bacterium. Classification (GTDB taxonomy): domain Bacteria; phylum Patescibacteriota; class Gracilibacteria; order BD1-5; family UBA6164; genus UBA7396. Next base: position 63,255 of record CAZGOC010000001.1, read on the forward strand.
TATAGAAGAAGTTTTAAAAAATAGATTTGATAACTTTGATTTAGATAAAAATATAGATGATTTATATGACCCATATTTGCTACCAGATATGGAGAAAGCAGTAGATAGAATAAAAAAAGCAAAAGAAAATAATGAAAAAGTAATGATTTTTTGAGATTATGATGTTGATTGAGTTACTTCAACTTCTATTTTAATGCATTTTTTTAAAAAAATAGGATTAACAGCTAGTTATAGATTGCCAAATAGAATTACAGATTGATATTGATTAAAAAATTATTTTATAGATGAAATTCACTCCCTTTGAGTTACTTTAATTATAACAGTTGATTGTTGAACAAAAGATATTGAAATAATTAAATATGCTAAAAGTTTAGGAGTGGATGTGATAGTAACAGACCACCATGCTGTTCCTGATGAAATTCCTAAAGAAGCAATTGCTATAATAAATCCAAAAAGACAAGATAGTTTATATCCTTTTTCATTTCTTGCTTGAGCTTGAGTTGCTTTTAAATTGATGAGTGCCTTAGCTAGTGAATTTTTAGAAAAAAAAGAAGTAAAGCAATATATAACTCAAAGTATAGATATTGCTGCAATATGAACTGTGGCTGACTGTATGCCACTAATTGATGAAAATAGAATAATAGTTAATGAATGATTAAAACAAATAAAAAAGACTCGTTTTTTAGGAATTAAAAAATTAATTGAAGATAAAATAAGCTCTGATTTAGATGCTGATTTATTTTGATTTTTAATTTGACCTAGGTTAAATGCTGCTTGAAGGCTTGATACTCCATATAAGGCAGTAAATTTGATACTAAATAATTCAGAAAGTGTAGAAAAAACTATAGAAGATATTGAAAATATAAATAATAAAAGAAAAGATTTAACAAAAATATTTTTTCAAGATGCTTTAGAAAATATTGATTCAAATAATAATATAATATTTTATGATAGTGATAAAATAGAGCATTGAATTATTTGAATAGTTGCTTGAAGAATTACTGAAATGTTTTTTAAACCATCTATAGTTTTAAAAAGAGAAAAAGACAAACTTGTAGCTAGTTGTAGAAGTCCTGAGTATTTTTCTTTAGTTGATTATTTAGAGAAATATAAAAGTTATTTCCTGCATTTTTGATGACATAAACAAGCAGCTTGATTTTCTATATCAGTAGATAGGTTTGATGATTTTAAAAGAGATTTTACTACTCAAATAAATTGACTTGACTTTTCAAATAATTTTAAAACATTAAAAGTTGATAAAATATTAAATATAAAAGAATTTTGATTTAATTTACTTGATAAAATAAAAAAATACAAACCATATGGTATATGAAATCTAAAACCAGTTTTTATGTTTGAAGATTTTGAAGTAGAAAAAATTGATTATTTATGAAGCACTAAAGAGCATATTACTATAAAAAATAAATATTGAATAAGTATTTTATGATTTTGATTTTGAGAATATTTTTATGAGTTGAAAGCTAAAAAAACTTTAAATATTATTTTTGATTTAATGGAAGATGAATGGAATTGAAAAAAACAATTAAAGGCAAAAATTATTGATATTATTAATTAAAATAGATTTAATAATAATTCTTGAGATTAATTATAGTTTTTAATTTTTATTTACTTTGTTTTATTTATATTGTGTATCTGAAAAATATTGTTTGATAGGTTTTTGAAAATCAGTTTTCACCTTAAAATTAAAAAATTAAACTTTTTTTGATTTTTGAAGTAAAAAAACTATAATAATAAAAATTTATTTTAATTACAACAAAAAAAATGTTTGATTATTCAAATGAATCTCTTGATAGAATAGAGAAAACTAAAAAATTAAAAAATGCTTGAATTATCCCTTATGCAAATTGTTTCCATCAAAAACAAGATATAGAATTTATAAAAAAAGATGCTAAAAACATTAAAACAATAGAAGAACTTCAAGAATCTTGAGCTAAATCTATTTATAAAACAGCTTGAAGAATGCTTAATTTTAAAAGTCATTGAAAACTTGCTTTTGCAAAAATAATAGATCAAACTTGAATCATACAAATTTGTTTTATAAAAGATAAAGTATTGTTTAATACTTGAAAAGAAGTTGTTGAAAATATTTTAATCGAAGATGAAGAAAAAAGTGCTTATAAAATAGCAGAAAAATTTTTAAATACTTGAGATTATATTTGAATTAGTTGAGAATTATTTAATACAAAACACTGAGAATTAACTATATTTGTTACAGAATTTCAAATATTAAGTAAAGCTTTAAGACCTTTGCCTGAAAAATTTCATTGACTTAAAGATGAAGAAACTATTTATAGACAAAGATATCTTGATATGATAACAAATGAAGAATCATACAATAGATTTGTTTTAAGATCTAAATTTATAAAAGTATTGAGAGATTTTTATTATGAAAATAATTTCTTTGAAGTAGAAACTCCTGTTTTATGAAATGCTGCTTCTTGAGCTGCAGCTGCTCCTTTTATAACCCATCACAATGATTTTGATGAAGAATTTTTTTTAAGAATTTCTCCAGAAACTTATTTAAAAAGAATTACTGTTTGAAGATTTGAAAAAGTTGTAGAATTTACAAGAAATTTTAGAAATGAATGAAGTGACCCAAGTCATATACAAGAATTTTCTGCAATAGAACACTACTCTCTTTGGTGGAACTATAAAGATAATATAGATTTTACTGAAAAAATGTTTGATTATATATTTAAAAATATTCCTGAATTTAAAAAGGAAGTAATGGTAAAAGACAAACTTTGAGTTGAAAAACTTGTAAATTTCCAAACTCCATGGCAAAGAATTGATTATGTAAAATGAGTTAAAGATGCTTGTTGAATAGATGTTTCAAAGTATAAGATTTGAGATGAAGAAAAACTTAAAAAAGATATAAAAGATGCTTGAGTTTCATTTGAATGAATGGATAAAATGCTTGTTCCTACACTAATTGATTATTTATACAAAAAAGTTTTAAGACCTTCTATAGTATGACCTGCTTTTGTTTATAATTACCCTAAAACTATGCAACCTCTTGCTAGAACTTCAGATGAAAATCAAGAAATAGTAGAACAATTTCAAGTAGTTATAAATGGTTGGGAAGTTATAAAAGCATATTCAGAACTTGTTGACCCAATAATTCAAAAAGAAAACTTTGATGCACAAGCAAATGCTCAAAAAATGTGAGATGAAGAAGCTACTTCACCAGATGATGATTTTGTTTTAGCTATGGAATATGGTATGGCTCCTCAATCAGGTTGGTGAATGTGAATTGAAAGAGTTTTTTCTCTACTTACTTGACAAGACAACCTAAGAGATGTAGTTTTATTTCCTTTGATGAAATCAATAAAAAATGAAGAAAAAATAAAAGATTAATCTTTTATTTTTTTAATTTATAATAAAAATTTATGATTTATATATTACCAACAGATACTTGTTTTTGAATACGATGTGCTATTTATGATACAAAAAGTTATCATAAAATTTATAAAATAAAAAAAAGAGATTTTAAAAAACCTCTTGCTATAATGATAGATAGTTTTGATTTTTTAGAAAAATACACTTTTTTAAATCAAGAGCAAATTGATTTTTTAAAAAATTATAAATCCCCTTTTTCTATAATAACACATTGTCCAAATATTGAAATGATGTTAAATTTGTGAGAAGATGAGTTTATATATGAAAATAAAGAAATTTATAAAAATATTTCTTTTCGTGTAGCAAACAATGATATACAAAAAAAACTTATAAAAGAAATAGGTCCTATTTTTTTAACTTCAGCAAATTTATCTTGAGAAGATGAGATTTATGATATAAATAAAGCAAAAGAAATTTTTGCAAAACATAAAGATATAAATTTTTTATGAGAAGATGTTATTTTAGATAAAAATATAAAACCAAGTGATATTATAGAATTTGTTTGAGAAAGTTTAGAAGTAAATTATTTAAGGAAATTTTAAAGACTTGTTTTTTAAAAAATTTTTATATAATAGTTCCTGAATTTAATTTATAAAGAATATAATAATGGCAAATGAAACTGTTATAAGTTTTAAATGAGTAGAATTTAATTATGATCATAGAAAACCTATTTTAGAAGATGTTACTTTTAATATAAGAGCTTGATCTAAAATAACTTTAATGTGACAAAATTGAGCTTGAAAATCAACTATTTTTAAACTTATAAACTGAAGTTTAAAACAACTTTCTTGAATAATAAATATTGATTTAAATGCAACTATAGCAACTTGATATCAAGTTATTTTACCAGAAGATAAAGAATTAACTGTTTGAGATTTTTTTAGAAAATATCATCCTGATAAAACTCAATTCAATATTGATAAAGATATAAAAGATATTTTAGATGTTGTAAACTTAAATGCTCCTTTAGATAGAATTGTAAAAAGCTTTTCTGGATGACAACAAGCAAGGTTATTACTTGCAAGTGCTTTAATTCAAAAACCTGATATTTTATTACTTGATGAACCAACTAACAACTTAGATAAAGATGGTATTTGGAGTTTGACAAATTTTTTACAAAATTATAAAAAAACTGTTATTGTAATTTCTCATGATGCTGAATTTTTAAATAGTTTTACTGACTGAGTAGTTTATCTTGATAGTCATACTAAAACTACAGAGCAATTTGTTTGAGATTATAATGATGTAGTTGAACAAATTAAAAGAAAAATAGAAAAAGATAATCAAGCAAATGCAAGACTTGCAAAAGAAGCTCAAGCAAAAAAAGAACAAGCTGAAGTTTTTGCACATAAATGATGAAAATTAAGAGCTGTTGCTAAAAAAATGAGAGAACTTGCTGATGATATGGAAGATGATATAGTTGATACAAGAAAAGAAGATAAAACAATTAGAGAATTCAAAATCCCTCTTCAAGATGATATTGGTTGAGTTTTACTTAAAATAAGACAAGTAACTATTATTAAAGACAATGAGCCTACTAAAAAAGATGTAGAGTTTGATTTAAGAAAAAATGACCACATACTACTTTCTGGGCCAAATGGTATTTGAAAATCAACTTTACTTGAAAAAATAGTAAATCAAAGTGAAACTTGAGTTGAAGTAGCTCCTTGAGTAAAAATATGATATTATAGACAAGATTTTTCAAATCTTGATTTTTCTCAAACTGTATATGATTGTTTGAGGGAGGCTGCTTGAAATGATATGACAGAACAAGATTTAAGATCTATTGCTGCTTGATTTTTAATCAATTGAGATATTATGAAATCAGAAATTTGATTTTTATCTGAATGACAAAAATGACTTGTAGCTTTTTGTAGATTAGTATTTTTAAAACCTGGTATTTTAATACTTGATGAACCTACAAATCATATAAACTTTAGGCATATCCCAGTTATTGCTAAAGCATTAGATGAATTTGAATGAGGAATGATTTTAGTTTCCCATGTAGATGAATTTGTTTGGCAAATTAGAATTGACCAATATATTGATTTAGAATAAAAAAATCCTTTAAAGGATTTTTTTTATAGTAAAACAGATTGTCGTTCAAGTAGTCTATATATCATTGATTTTTTATTTCTTAATTCTCAAATCAATATTTTTCTAGCATCAGTTGTATCTTTTTTAGATATAGTTCAACTATGTCTTTTGCTTGCTAAAACTTCTGATTTATTTAATCTTGAAAATTTATCATAAAAATCATCTTCAAATAAAACATCTTTCAATTCAGAATATTTATCTAAATACTCTTTAAAGCACTTTCAATAATCATATAATTTTTGATCTTCTTTTATCATTTTTAAAAGTCAAAAAAGTCTTCAAACACTTAAAATATATTTTGAATTTACTATTAAATTTAATGATTTTTCAAGCGGGTCATTAACTCTTAAAATAGTACATCATCTTTTTTTAGCAAATTTTCTAAAATTATTTGTTATAAAACTTTCTATAAATAAATCAAGAACTTTATGATAAGCCGAAATTACAGCAAATCCATCAATAGAAGGATTTTTTAACATATTATAATAATTTATTTCAGCTCAAGTAATTCATTCTATAGTTCATTTTGGAGCATTTAAAAGTAATAAATCTCAAAAATAATCATTTATTTTATTTACTAAAACTTCTTCAAAATTTTCTTGTAAAAAATCTTCTCTTGTTTCAAGTGCTAATTTAGAAGTTTTTTGTTTTGCTATTTTTAAAGCTTGTTCTTTAACTTCTTTTTTCATCCAAACTTGAACTATATTTAGCTTAGTTTTTAGTATTTCATTTTCTTTTTTTAAAAAAAGATTTTCATCAAGTAGTGCTTTTGGGTCTATCATATTTTAAAAAATTAAATAATTAATTACATAGTTCATATTCTATACTCAATTTCTTTTTGAATAAATTTTCTATCTCTTCAATATTTTAGTCTTGATAATTCGGTAAATGCTTTAGCTAGGTTTTCATCTCAATGCTCTAAATAAGGATTTTTAGGAATAATTGAAAATGGAGTTGTAGGTTGATTATCAACTGATAGTTTCATAACTGCTTTAAATTTATCCATATTTACTAAATCTTGATTTGAAAATACTGGAGCATAATATTTTTCCATAAATTCTCCGTCTTCTGGCCCAATTTTATAACTCATAATACTTCAAACATTTCAAAATATTGCTCATTTTAGATTTAAATTTGATTTAGTTAAAGCATCACTTTTTTCAAGTTGTCATAAATATTGGTGAGCTAAAACTAGTCATAAACGATATTTTCTTGCTTCTGATAAAATTGACTCAATACTTGGAGTTATATAATTTTGAAATTCATCTATATACATAAAAAAATCTTTTCTTTCTTCTTTTGACATATTTTGTCTTCTCATAGCAGCCATTTGGACTTTTGAAACTAAAATTAATCAAAGTAATTCAGAGTTTATATCTCACAAAATTCATTTTGATAAATTTACCATTAATATTTTTGAATTATTCATCACATCAAATATATCAAAAGATGATTTTACTTGTCATATAATATTTCTCATCATTGTATTTGTGATAAATCAACCAAATTTTGCAGCAAAATAAGGGATCATTTCTTGTTTTTCTCTATCTCACATACTTGCATAAGTTTTTTCCCACCAAGCTTTTACTATAGGATTTTTTATATGTCTAACTCTTTCTTTTTGAAAATCTTCATCTGTAAAAAGCCTTACAATATCTGTAATAGCTCATCATTCTGGATATTCCATTAAAGCAAGAACTCAGTTTCTAAAATAATCTTGTATACGAGGTCAAAAAATCTCATTTCAAAATAATTTTATCATTATATTTAAAGCATCCATAGCTACTAATTCCATTTCATCTGGAGAATGTGCTTCAAGTAAATTAAGTCACATAGGTCTTTCTACATCTGCTGGATTAAAAATAATCACATCATCAGCTCTTTCTCTTGGAATAAAAGGAATCAAATCTTTTGCTAAATCTCCATGTGGATCAATAACAGCAATTCATTTTCAATTTTTTAAATCTTGTCTTGCCATTACTTGTAAAATAGATGATTTTCAAGTTCAAGTTTGACCTATTACATAAAAATGTCTAAATCTATCTTCATCTTTTATTTTTATTTCTTTTTTAACTCATCTATAAATATTGTCTCATAAAACAAGTCATTCTTTTGGTATACTTCAAGGAGCTTTTATTATTTTAAAATTTTGCCATTTTATTTCTGGAGTTTTATTGTATTTTATATGTGGAAAATGAAATAAAGAAGCTATTTCTTCTGTATTTAATAAATCTTGTTTTAAATAAAAAGGTTTTGTAAAATATCTAAATATATAATTATTTATTAAAGTATCTTCATTATGTCTTGTTGTTTGAATAAATCAATTAAAATCAGGATAATTAAATTGTCTAAAACTTGAAACTATATTAGTTAAATTTGAATTTGTAGATAGTTTTTCATTTCAAGTTGTTATTGCTCTAATAATCACTTCATAACCTGTTTTTTGAGCTTTTTCATCAACAAGTTTTGCTCTTTCTTGAGTTAAAGCACTTGTTTCTTTTGATGGTGATTGATTATCTTTTTCATCTTTTGGTATAAAAAATAATTCAACTATAGATATTAAAATATTTAAAGGATTAAAAGAATGTTTTTGTTTTTTTCATTCCATTATTTTGCTTGATTGAGAAGCACATTCATGTTGCCAATCATCATTTATCGGTTTTAGTAAAATTTGAATTACTCCTGATTCATCTTCTTTAAATTTTGAAAAAGCATTTGTAATATTATTTATAGGATCTGATTCAAGTTTTTGATATGTTTTTAATGGATAATAAAAATCTTTTTTTAAATCTAAATAAGTTCAATTATAATACTTTTTTCATTCAAAAATATTTATTTCAGGAGTTTCTTCTATAATAGCATCTGGGTAAAATCAATTTATTTGTTTTTCAAATAAATCTTTATACTCAAAAGGACAAACTACATAAAAAAATATTTCTTGATTATGAGATATATACTCTAAAGAAAATGTATCTTGTCATAAGATTTTTGTTTTTAATTTATTTGATTGAATACTTTTTAAAGAAGCAAGTAATTGTTCCATAATAGATATTACTTCTTTAAAATCTTTTTGTGTTTCTTGTTTCTCATCTAAATCTGAGTTTTTTTTAGGCATAGTTATACTCAAAAAAGACAACCTCAAAGTTCTTTTAAGATTTTCTTTTTTTCTAAGTAAATATATATAAAAAAATACTCAAAAAAATATAACTATTATAAAAAAAATTGCCCAATAATTCATTATTGATTTAATAATATTAAATAATCATTTTTATTATAACATATATTTGTAGTATTTCAAAAAAAAAGCTAAAAATTAAAAAAACTCTCTTGATAATTTTAAAATTTATTATTTGATTAACTTTTTTAACTCATCTAATATATTAAAATCTAATTGCTCTATTTTAAAAAGAGTTTTTATATTTTGTTTTGATATAAAATTAAGTATTTTTTTTATATCTTGATTTTTTGATTCAACTCATAATTCTCAAAAAATATTTTTTATTTTTAATTGTGTTAATATAATTTTTTGAGGAGTTATATTTTCATAATTATTTAAAAAATAAATTGTATTATAAACTTCAAAAATAGGATTATTAAAAGACGTTCCATCAAAAATATATTTAAGTAAATTTAAGTATAATATAATTATTTCATAATCTTTGTTATTATAATTAAACTCTTTTAATATTTTAATATTTTTAATTTCATTTATAGATAACTCTTTTTTATGGTATATTTCAAAGTTTATAATATATCATATATCAAGAGATTTTTTATTTTTAGATAAATTTGTTTTTAAGTTTAATTTTCAATAATCATATGAAAAAACACAAATTAAGAACTCATTTTCTTTTAATTTATTTATCTTTAAAATTATTCATGATGTTTTAAATACAAACATTTTACTTTATCCATCAAGAAACTAAATCTTTCATAGTTTTTGCAAGTTTTAAAGGATGATGTCTTACAACATCTCATTCATCTACAAAATCTCTTTCAATTATTTTATATTTTTTTTGTTCAAATAAAGAATAATCTTTTAATTTTACTGGTTTTTTTCACTCTTCTACTCTGTATTTTGAAGCAAGTTCTTCACTTATATGTCAGTTATTTACAAAAACATAATCAATAACTTCTCAAGCATATTTTTCGATATTATCTATAAAATCTTTTAGCTCATAAGTAGTTGTTTCTCATTTTTTTGTCATAATATTACAAACATAAATGATTTTTGCATTTGTTTCTTTTAAAGCTTCTTTCATTCATTTTGAAAGTAGGTTTGGAACTATTGAAGTATAAAAATCCCCTGGCCCTAAAATAATATAATCACTATTAAGTATTACTTCCCTTGCTTTTGGATTTAAACTTCAATCTCAATTTACCAAAAAAGCATCTATAATATTTTGATTTATGTCATGATTTCTCTCAAAATCATTTTTATCTGAAACATCTATATTTTTTTCTCAAACTATCTTTGTTCCATCTTCAAACTCAACTCATAAATGAACATCATCCAAAGTTACAGGAATTATTTTTCATTCAACATCAAAAAATTTACAAGCCTCATCAAGTCATTTTTCAAAAGATCAAGTTATTTCTCACAAAGCAGTTAAAATAATATTTCAAACTTTATTTCATCAAATAACTCACTGCTCTCATTCAAATTTATATTCAAACAATTTTCTAACCATTCAAGTATTAGAAGCAAGAGCACAAATAGCTCTTCTAATATCTCAAGGTGGCAAAACTCAATATTTATCTCTTATTTCTCAAGTAGTTCATCAACTATCTGTCATAGCAATAATAGTTGCCAAATTTCTTTCTTCTTTAGAAAATACTTTTTTAAGTCAATAAATGACATTAAAAGTTCAAGATCATCCTCCAATAGTTGTAATATTTATTTTTTTTGACATAGTTTTTAATTATTTTTCTAAAATAGCTTTTATTCTTCTTACTCATCTACTTGATGCTTCTTCTTTTACTATTTTAAATACTCACATATTTTTTGTTTCTTCTACATGTGGTCATCAACAAAGTTCTTTTGAATAAACAGTTCATGATTTTCAAGTAAATGTATAAACTTTTACTATATCTGGGTATTTTTCCCAAAAAGATCCTTCAACTCACTCATCTTTTGCAACTTGCTTTGGCATTTCTTCTAAAACTCTTTTTGTATCATCTAAAATTGCTCTATTTACATAATCTTCAACTTCTTTTAATTGTTCTATAGTTAATTTTTCATCATGAGTAAAGTCAAATCTAAGCCTTTCAGATGTAATATTTGATCAAGCTTGATGAACATGTTCTCACAAAATTTTTCTAAGTCAAGCAAGCATCAAATGAGTTGCAGAGTGAAGCATTGTAGTTAACTCTGAACTATCAGCAAGTCCCCCGGCAAATTTTTGACTAGCTCAAGCTCTTGAAAGTTCTTGATGTTTTTTAAATGCCTCTTCAAATCAAGTTTCATCAACTTTTAAACCTCTTTCTTTTGCTAATTCAACAGTCATTTCTAAAGGAAATCAAAAAGTATCATAAAGTTTAAATGCTTTATCTCAAGATATTATTTCAATTTTTTTTCAAGTTTTTTGAAATGCTACTCAAAATCCAAATACAAGTTTATCAAATTCTTTTAATCATTTCTCTAAAGTTTCAATAAATTGTTTTTCTTCTTTGGTAATTTCTTCAATTATTAAATCTTGATTTTGCTTGATATTTATATAAATATTTTCAAATTTATTAATTACTTCTTTTGCTACTTTTGCTAAAAATAAATCCTTACTTCAAAGTTTATGTCATTCTCTAATTGCTCTTCTTAAAAGTCTTCTTAAAATATATCATCTATCTACATTTGAAGGAAAAACTCAGTCAGATAACATAATAACTGAAGTTCTTGTGTGATCTGCTATAATTCTAATTGAATTTCTATTTTGTGTATTATACTCTACATTTAAAGTATCACATATAGATTTTATAATACTTTCAAAAACATCAGTTTCATACACAGAAGGTGCTTTATTTAAAGTTCTTGTAATTCTTTCAAGTCACATTCAAGTATCTACATTTTGCATTTTTGCTTTTATAAAATTTCCATTTTCATCTTTTATGTATTCCATAAATACATTGTTCCAAATTTCCATCCAATTTTTTTCATCATTTCAAACAGTGCTTCAAGTAGGTGGAAATTCACTTTCTCAAACCCAATAAAATATTTCAGTATCTGGACCACAAGGTCAAGTAAGTCAAGCAGGCCCCCACCAATTATCTTTTTTTCATAAATATGAAATATTTTCAATTCATAAACTTCTCCAAATAGTTGCACTTTCTTCATCTCTTGAAGCATTTTCATCTCACTCAAAAACAGTTACAGCAAGTTTTTTTGGATCTATTCAAAGCCAAGAATTACTTGTTAAAAATTCATAAGACCACAATATACTTTCTTTTTTAAAATAATCTCACAAAGACCAATTTCAAAGCATTTCAAAAAAAGTAAGATGGGTATTGTCTCACACATCATCAATATCTCAAGTTCTTATACATTTTTGATAATCACAAAGTCTTTGTCATAAAGGGTGTTTTTCTCAAAGTAAATAAGGAACAAGTGGTTGCATTCAAGCTGTATTAAATAAAACTGTTGGATCATTTTCAGGAACAACCGAAGCAGATGGAATAACTTTATGGTCTTTACTTTTAAAAAATTCTAAAAATTTATCTCTAATCTCAAGTGAACTAATTTGCATAATAAAAGCTTAATTAATAAAAAATTAAGCTTATTTTATTTAAAAAATGTATTTTTTCAAATATTAATTTCATAAATGTAGTTGTATCTCTAATTTAAATTTAAAAATTCATTATTTATGTTTTCAAAAATATTTTTATCAATCATTTTTAAACAAGAGAATGTTTTTTGAAAATAACTATGAGTCATAAGTTTTATACTGTTTTCTTCATTTAATCATCTAGATTTTAGGTAAAATAATTTATTTTCATCAATTCTATGAGATTTACTTGAATGACTTACTTTTACATCATTTGAATCAATAAAAAGATTTGGTATAGAATTAATAGTTCAAGAATTTCAAATAAAAATATTTTCAAGATTTAGAGAGGCATTTATATTTTTTGAATTTTTATCAACTATTATGCTTGAGTCAATAGAAATTTTATGTTCTTTTACTATTGAAATTATCTCTATATTTGAATTAGAATTAAAAGAATTTATATTTGAGATAATATTTGAAATTAAATCATCATTTTTATTAAAAAAAATAGTTTTAAAATTTAATTTAGAATTATTATTTAATTGATTAATTGTTATTTTTTTAGGAGAATTAATACTAAAAAATCCATAAAAATCTACTTTTGAATTTTCTTTAATATTTATAATTAAATTATTTTCTAAATTTTTTACAAACAAAGACACATAAATATTTTCATTAATATTTATTTCATTTTTATGGTTTTTATCAATTATGTAAAATCAAGTTTTATTAATATTTGACATTTTTATTAATTTTAATATAAGCTTTAAAATCCTCACTCAAACTCCATTGCAATTAATACATTCATTTCACTAGCATATTCAAGTGGTAATTCTTTCATAATTGGGGAAATAAATCAATTTACTATCATAGAAGTTGCTTCACTTTCTGAAATTCATCTACTTTGCAAATAAAATAAGTCTTGCTCATTGATCTTACCTGCAGTGGCTTCATGTGCTACTGTTGAAAAACTATTTTCAATATTTATTGTAGGAATTGCATTGTTTGATGAAATTTTATCAAGTATAAGTCCATCACAATCTATTTTTGATATACTTCATATAGCACTTTTTTTTATATCTACAAGTCATCTATAAGTTGAAATTCATCATCATTTTGAAAGTGATTTTGAGATAATATTTGAACTTGTGTTTTTTCAAAAATGTATAACTTTGGCTCAAGTATCTTGATTTTGATTAGTATTTGCAAAAGCAATTCATAAATGATCTGCTTTTGAATTATCTCAAATTAGCATACTACATGGGTATAACATAGTTGTATTACTTCACATATTTCAAGAAACCCATTCCATAAATCAGTTTTCTTTTACTATTGCTCTTTTTGTATTTAAATTAAAAGTATCTATACTCCAGTTTTCTACAGAACTATACCTCATATGAGAATTTTTTCAAACAAATATTTCAACTCATCCAGCATGGAGAGAATTTTTATCATATTTTGGTGCAGAGCATCACTCTATATAATGAGCTTCACTATCATCTTCAAGTATGATTAAAGTATGTTCAAATTGTCATCCAGATTTTACATTCATTCTAAAATATGATTGCAATGGTTCATTAATTTTTATTCCAGTAGGAACATATAAAAAAGTTCATCAACTCCAAACAGCATAATGTAATGAAGCATATTTATGATCTGCAATTGAGATACATTTTGAAAAATATTTTTTAATAATACTTTCATACTCAGGTACTTTTAAAGCATGAGTTAAATCATCAAAAATAACTCATAAATCTTTTAATTCTTGTTTTAAAGAATGATATACTGTTTCACTATCATATTGAGCTCAAACTCAAGCAAGTGCTAATTTTTCAGCTTCAGGAATTCATAGTCTATCAAAAGTTTTTTTTATGTTTTCAGGCACATCATCCCAAGTTTTGTTTGCTCAAGCTCATTTTGGCTTTGCATGATAATAAATACTATCTAAATCTAGTTTTTCTAAAGATGGTCACCAAGAAGGGTTTGGTTTTTTTAAAAAAATATCATATGCTTTTAGTCTTAAATCAAGCATCCAAGAAGGTTCATTATTTGAAGATGATATTTGTCTTATAAGATTTTCTGATAATCAAGGAAGTAGTTTATTTTCATAACTAATTTCATCATGAAAATTCCAAGTTCAAGAGATGTTTATATTATTTGGATTTGACATAAAACAAATTATATATATAAATAAAAAAGTTTTTAACCAAAATGTTTTTCATTTTCGTGTTAATAATTAAAGGGAAAATTACCATGAAAAACTTCAAAGTTACATTTGTTATTGGTCAGTCTAAAAAGCATTTTTTAGCTGTTTCAATGGATGACAAATGGGATATCCAGAAAATAAGAATTTATATTAAACATAATTTTTATCTAGAAGGAGAGGTAAAAATTTTGAAACTTGAAGAGATATCAAAGAAGCAAAAAAGAAAAAAACATTGGTAATTTTTTACAAGCCAAGCTTAGCTTGGCTTTAATTTTATTCAAAACCTTTTTTTCAAATTTCTTCAACTAATTTTAAATCTCAACTTTTTTCAACTATTCAATTTTTTAAAATATAAACTTTATCAATATTTAAATTATCAATAATTTTGAAATGATGAGTTATTACAATAATTGAATTATTTGTAGAATTTATAGATGCTATTTGATTTGATACTACTTTAAAAGCATCCACATCAAGTCAAGAGTCTATTTCATCTAGTATAATATATTTTGGGTTTAATAATTTTATTTGTAATAATTCAATTTTTCTTTTTTCTCATCAACTAAATCATACATTTAAATCTCTTTGTAAAAAAACTTCATCAAGTCATAATTCATCAAGGTATTTTTTTATAAATCTTTTAAATACAAAAGGAGATAACCCATTTTTGAGCCCGGTCTCTCAAGAGACTAAGCTCTTGTTTTTTAAAGCATTATTATAAATAATTCTTAAATATTCTCACATATTTATTCAAGGAATTTCTGGAATATTTTGAAAAGATAAAAATATTCAAAAAATAGCTCTTTGAGTAGTATCAAGTGAGGTTAAATCAATTCAATCAATTTTTATTTCTCAAGAAAGTATACTATAATTTGGGTTTCACATCAAAAAATTAGCTAAAGAGGATTTTCCACTTCAGTTTTTTCAAGCAAGTATATAGTTTTTTCAAGTTTCAAAATTTAAAGAAACTCATTTTAAAATTTCTTTATCTCAAGCATTTATTTTTAAGTTTTTAATTTCAATCATTTTTTATTTTTAAATTAAAGTGTTTTATTATAAGTATACTATATAAAAATTAGTATTTTTCAAGTTTTGTTTAAAAATATAGAACAATAAGCAAAAAAAACAAAAAAATATATAAAAAATAACAATGTAAACAAAATGTTAAAAAGTGTATTTTATCTCCTTTAAAATAAATAAATAAAATGTCTAGCTCATTTTAAAAGATTTTAAAATAAAGGTTTGACATTATAGAAAAAAAGAGTAAATATGGAATTACAAAAACAACTAAAAATAAAAACAAAAAACCACTTATTAACATTTTTTTAACAAAAATGAATTGATTAGAGCAAAAAGATTTGAGTAGTTTACATAAGTCAGTATTATTACACGAGTTAAGTGAGAATATAGTTATATTTAAAGATAAAAAAAATATAATTGTTGATTGCACTTTATGAATGTGATGACATGCAAGAAAAATAATAGAAAGATTAAATAAGTGAGATGTATTTATATGATTTGATGCAGATATTAGAAATTTAGATATTGCAAAACCATATTTATTGAAAGAATTTGATTGAAAATGAATTGAATTTTTTTTTATAAATGATAATTTTGAAAATTTAAAACTAAATTTATTAAAAATAGGTATTGAATATATAACTTGAATTTACTATGATTTGTGAATTTCATCATTGCATGTAGACGAGGCAGAAAGATGATTTAGTTTTAAACTAAATTGACCTCTTGATATGAGATTTGATACAAGTAAATGAATTACTGCAAGTCAAATATTAAATTCATATAAAGAAGATGAACTTGTTAAAATATTTTTTGAATATGGAGAAGAATCTCAAGCTAAAAAAATTGCAAAAGAGATTTTATTAAAAAGAAAATCTTGATTTAGATTTAAAGATACTAAAGATTTAACTTCCTTGATAGAAAGTATTACAAGTTATCCAAAAACAAAAAACAAAATTTTTCAATCTCTTAGAATAGAAGTAAATAAAGAGCTTGAAGTTATAGAAAAGTCAATAAAAGATGCTATAGAGTTATTAATTGAATGATGAAGTATATTTGTAATTAGCTTTCATTCTTTAGAAGATAGAATTATAAAAAATATCTTTAGAGATGAAACAAAGGATTGTAATTGTAGAGAATTAATATGTGTTTGTAAACACAAAAAAAGATTAAAAAATATATTTAAAAAACCACTACTTCCTAGCCAAACAGAAATTAAAGCAAATCCTAGAAGTAGAAGTGCAAAAGCAAGATTTGCTATAAAACTTGCAAAAAAAATTAAAATCTAACAAAAAAATTAAGCTTTATGAATCCAAACTTAATTATAATAAAATCTCCAAGATTTAGTTTTTTTTCAGAAAGAAAAACTACAAGAGAAAATTTTAAATTATGAGTAAATACAACTTTTATATTATCTGTATTTTTTATAGGAATTCTTTGAATTTATTATGTTTGGATATTAAATGTTAATGCAACAAAATGATATAACATAAGAACATTAGAACTTAAAAAAAATAATTTAACAGTTGAAAATGAATTACTTGAAGTAAAAATACTAGAACTTGAAAGTCTTGCAAGTTTAACAAAATGGGAATGAATTAAAAATATGGAAAAATTGAATTGATGAGAATATCTTGTAGTGAAAGATTCTGCTTGATATGCATTTAATTATTAAAAAAGGATTAGTTTAAACTAATCTTTTTTAATAATTTTTTTATTTAATTTCTGGAATAAACATATTTTTAACTTCTTTTTTATACTCTAAATATGAATTATTTAAACTTAAATGATTTTCTTCAGTTTTTGCCCTAAAATAATAAACCAAACTCCAAAAAGAAAGTCAAATTATAGCATAAAAAAATGTTTTAAAATCTCAAGAAGAAATTGAAAAAATTATTATTGGCAATCATCATATCCACCAAGATAGATTTTTACATAAATATGCTGGATGTCTTATATATTTATAAGGTCAAGTTTTTACAACTCATCTATTTGTTAAATTACTTGCTTTTAATCAAAGTGAAAAAGATGCCCAAGAATAAATTCACATTAAAATAAGTATTAAAATATTTAAAATTATATGTATATAAAAATTAGAAAATTGAGGAAAGTCAGTTGAATACCATCACAAGATAGTATTTGTTGTTTGATTTAAAGGAGGATATGAAGCAAGTGCTACAAACCATCAAAAAAAAGTTGGTTCAACTGAAATTATTTCATTTTTAAATATTTTTCACTCTATTAAATATCATAAAGTAAAAAATAAAACATCTACAAATAAAATCAAACTAAATGCTGTATAAAAAAAATACTGATTAAAATAAGACAAAAAATTTTGGTTTATTAAATCAAAATTAATATATGATTTATATAAATAATTTGTTAACTCAAAAATATGTCAAGTAAGCCAAAAAATCATTAATGGAGCAAAAAATCATTTTACAATCCATGCAAGTATTGCTGTTTTTTCAGCTTGAGTAATACTATTTTTATTTCTTTTAATTATTTTATTATATAAGAATTCTAAAATAATTCTTGCTTTTGATTTTCAATCAAAAAAAGCATAAAAAGGGATCAATAAAGCAAAATATAAATTTATTATAATAATAAATATTTCTTTAATATTTACTTTAAATCCATTTAAAAACAAAAAACTATATTCTCAAACAAAAAATCAAGAATAATAATTATGTGTTGAATAAAATATATAAAGTAAAATTATAAAACTAACTGTAGAAAAATAATTTTTTAAATAATTTAACATATTAAAATAATTATATTGTATTTAGATTAAAATATATTTTATTTAATTTCAAATTTTCATCAACTACTTCTTCCCCATATTTCTTTAGAATTTATAGTTTCTGCTATAGTTGGTTTTAGGTTATAATTTCAAATATTATTTGCTTTTGAAACAAAAGTATATGTATAAGTTCAAGCATTTAGATGTTTAGCA
The DNA here is from genome assembly GCA_964527685.1 of uncultured Candidatus Peribacteria bacterium. GTDB lineage: Bacteria > Patescibacteriota > Gracilibacteria > BD1-5 > UBA6164 > UBA7396. The sequence goes on from CAZGOC010000001.1 coordinate 81,712, forward strand.
TATAAATATAATCAATCCTCTTTTTGCTCTACAAAATCAAATCAATTATTAAAATATCATTTATTTTGTTCTCAAGAAATATCTTTTACTTCATTTGAAGTTGTATCAAAATTTGTATTTAAAATTTCAAATCAAGATGGAATAAATGAATTTATAATTACATCATTTCTTTCAACTGGAAGAGTAATTTTTATCTCTCAAACTACTAAATCTCATTTTTTAGCAAAACTTATATTATCAATATTTTTTGTTTTAATAGTATGACAATTTGGAAATATATAATATCACCACCAAGGAGTAAAACACTCTTTTTTATAAGATAAATTATAATCATTATAATCATAAAAATTTCTTTCAACTATAATTCCCTCATCTCTTGATTTTAAATCAGAAACTGGTAAATAATATCTAACTCAAACATCATAATAAAGTTTTCAAGTTCAAGTTTTTGAAAAAAATAATGAATTATTTTTATTTAAAATAGATAAATCAAATGATTTTGTTTCATTTTGTAGTTTATTTTTATCATTAAATGAAGTATTTAAAATATCTTTTCAATCCAAAGTAGCACTTGCATCAAATGAAACTCATTCAAGCTCTTTTGTATAATCTATATAATTTGTAAGAGCATCTATAATTTCTGAAAAACTATAAGAATAATAATTTCAATTTTCATCTCTATTTCAAATTAAAAATCTAGTTAAATTTTGTAATAATAATTTATCTCACTGCTTTTTATTTATCAAAACTTCTATCATTTTTGCAGTTGATAAAGAATCATCTCCTGGAACAAAAGATTTATTTGCAGGTAATATTGATGCCCTTGCTTCAATTAAAACACTATTTTTTAATTCATTTAAAAAATCTAATTCTTTTTCTCAAGCAATTCAAAGTTTATGATAAATATCTAAATACTCTAGTTTTTCTAAATTTGATAAATCTTGATTTAAAACTAAATTATTTTTTATAAACTCACTATCTTTATATATTGCTAGTGGTGTAAAATAACTTAAATCTACATTATAATTATATCTTTTAGCATCATTTATTTTTTGAATTAAAGCATTTTTATAATAATTTAATACTTTTTGATTTGAAATTCAATTTACTTCTATATTTAAAAGTAGGAAATCTCTTGTAACTTCTAGACTTGAACAAGAGTCAGTTCTAAACCAAGAAGAGCAATTTTTAAAGTAAGAAAGTCCAAAATCATTTTGAAGATAATTTTGTATATCATTTTTTGTTAAATCAATAACATCTTCTATTTTAAATGTTTCAAGACTTGAATTAGTTAAAATAATATTTTCAAAATCATTTAGTTTTCAAAGTTTTATATAAAGATTTTTTAAAGATGCTGAATTTTTTAAAAAAGTAATTTTTGAATTTAAATCATCATATGGAAAAACTAAAACTTTATCTAAATTTTTTGTAAGATTTGTTAAAATACTTGCTCACATAGATATTTCTAGTTCTCATCAATTTTTTAAAACACTTAAAAAATCAAGTTTTTCTTCATAACTAGCATCATCTGTCATTCAGTTTGTAAAGACATATTCAGAAGTTTTTGATGGATATATTATTTTATTTAAAACTATATTATCTTGATAGTTTGCAGATGATAGATTTAATTTTATAGTTGTATTGGATAAATTATTTAAAATATTTGGATTAATATTTACCTTAAATCATACATAAATTTGTGATTTTGGATTTAATGTAAGTGTCTTTTTTACTACTCAACTTTGAGTTAAATTTGTCATATCAAGAGAAATATCTACAACTTGTTTTTGGTCTAAATTATTTAAAATTAAAGCTCATACTTCTGTTTCATCTCAAGATAAAAAGAAATTTGGCATTTGAGGGATTAAAGATAATTTTTTTTCAACTACAAAATCTTTTTCAAAATCTCATACTTTTTGATTACCATCATAAACAAATCAAGAAATTACCCATGATGTTAAATTGTCTGGAAGTTTTGGAATTATAATACTTGCTTTTCAATCAACAACTTCTACTTTTGATTTATAAAAAGCTAAATCTTTAAATTCTGTTCTTATTTTTGACTCATTTGTATTAGTTTCTCATAACTCTCTTTTAGATTCAGGAATTGCCATATCAAGCATTAAAGCTCACTCCATACTATCACTAACCATATTTTTTTCTTGTCCCATAGATGATATTCATCATCAAAAAGATTGTTTTTCTATAGAATTATCTAAAGCTTCATCTTTTACTATATTAAAATCTATTCTTTTAATTAAATTATCTAAATTTCAAAAAGTAGAAATATAGTTTTCTTTATTTGAATAAAAATAATTTTTTATATCTATTTTATTATTTTTTAAAGCAAGTAATGATTTATCAATAACAGAAAAACTAAGCTCTCAAGATACTTTATTTTTTAAAGAATCTAAAACTTCAAAATCAAGTTTTACTTTATCTCAAGGCAAATAAGTAGTTTTATCAAGTTTTATACTACTTTCTAAGTTTATTGAAGTTATTTCTACATTTAATCAAATATTTCAAGAGTAATAATTTGGCAATATTTTATTCAATAATTCTATTTCTTTTTGTCTTAAATTAGCAAGTTTTGTTAAATCATCTAAATTATAATCTAAATCATCATTTGGAATGATACTTAAATCATAAATTCTGTATGGAACAAAAATATTGTTTTTTTCTTTTATTAGTTTTGCTTCTAAAATTTGCATTTCTTCTCTCAAAGTTTTTAGCTTATCTAAACTATCTCAACTACTTTTTATATCTTTAATTAAATAAACTCAAACATTAAAATTTGGTAAATAATCTTTTAATACAGGTACTTCAACTTCTTGTGAATAATTATTTATATCAATTATTTTATAATCAAGAATTTTGTTTAGTTTTTCAATTGTTAAAAGAGCTTTTACTCAAATAACTGGTGATGAAATCATTATTTTTGCTTTTTCTCAAATATTGTAAATATCTTTATTTGACAATAAATTTAAACTATGATCTTGGTCTGCTTGATTTAAAATATCTCATGATGAAATATAAATAGTTTTTGTTGTTTTATATGTTTGATTTGTCAACTCAAAACGATATTCTCAAGGATTTGAAAAAATAAATTTTGATATAGTTTCTCAAGAATTTGATGAGTTTAATTTAGTATTTTTAATTAAATTCTCTTTTGTTTCATAATCATAAGTATTTTTATTATAATTATAATCTATTTTATATATATTTAAATCAAAAGGAATATTTTTTAATTTTTCTCAATTTAAATTAGTTACAACAAAAGAAATATTTGCCTCATCTAAAAGTGAATAATAATATTTATCAAACTTTATCCCTAAAAATTCATCTCATCTTAAAGCTTTAAAAGTAGTATTTTTTGAAATTGATTTTTTAGTATTTGGATCAGTTATAGTTGTTTGTAAAGTATAGATTTTATCAATATTTGAATTTTTTAATTTAATTTTTAATTTATTTTCTCAAAGATTATCTAAAACAAAATTTCAAGTTTCTTCTTGAGTATTTGTTTCAAAATTTCAAATACTTTTTTCTTTAACATAATCAAATAAATAGTTTTCCTCTTCTCAAAAATGATATCAAGGAGTTTTTTGTCAATCAAAAATATATTTTGAAGAGTTTAGTTTATAAGTTCACTCTCAAAATGAAAGTGGCATTTGAGCATAATAATCTCACTTTACATCTATTAAAGCATCTTCTCAAAATAAATAATTTTCTTTTTGAGAATTTAATTTTATTTCAAAATCTGGTTTTTGGTATTCTTCAACTAAAAACTGCATATTATTACTTCAAATTAAAATATTATAATTTCAAAGTGGAGCATCTTTTGCTAATTTAAAGCTTGTTTCAAAAGCTCAAAGTTTATTTAAAGAAATATTTTTATTTAAAATCTCTTTATATTTTGAATCAGTAATTGAGATATTTATATTTTTATTATTTATTTCAAAACTCGTAGGAGTTAATATTTTTGAAATTCAAAATATATTTACCTCTTCTCAAGCTTTATAAATAGGTTTATCTGTTTGTATAAAGTTATAAACTTCATCATTTTGATTTGTATAATTATACATATTATCAAGTAAAACTTGTTTATTTGATTTTAATGTAATTAATAAAATATTAAAATCTCAACTTTCTATTTCATAAAGTCAATTATTTTTTGGAGTAAATCAAACATCTTTTACAAAAGATATTTGTTGTCAATCATATCATCAAAATTTATTGTATTTTGCTTTTGTTGTATAAGATTTTATATTTAAAACCTCATCTGTTAACTCTTCTTGTGAAAGATAATTATGTAACCATAAAATATTATTTTTTCCTGATTTTAATGTAACTCAAATATCACTTAAAATAAAGTTTATTTTTTGACTTTCATGTCATCAAGTGATTTCATAAGTTGATTTATCTGTTAAATTTTTTGATAATTCTACTAAAACAACTTTGTCTTCTAAATTAACTCATAAAATTTTTTCAAGATCAATAACTGAAATATTTGGCTTAAATCACATGTTATTTAAAGAAATATTTTGAGTTTTACAAATCTCATTTTGTAAATAATTTTTATTATCAATTTTAAAATCTCAATAACAAATTTTTAATAAAGCACTATCTAAATTTATTGAATTTAGAGCTACTGAAAGTGGTTTTATACTATTTGGAACTAAAATAACTCATCTTCCATCAATAAAAGAAATATTTTTATCTTCATTTTTTGCTTTTGGTGTAATAAAACTATACTGATAATCTTTATCTAAAGCATAGTTATCACTATCAAGTAAAGTTTTTTTAATTGTTAAATTATATTTTGAATTTGGATTTAATCTCATATTTAAAATATATTTATTTTTTTGATTTTCAAAACTACAATCTTTATTTTTAGTCCACTCATTTACTTCATTTAAATAGTCTATTTTAGCATATTTATCAAACTCAAAATCTCAAAAATCACTTAAAGATAAAGGATTTTTTGACTCTAAACAAGCAGATTTATAATCTATTTGAGTATATGAAACAATAGTATTTTTTTGTTTTGTTTTAAAGTTTAGTATTTTATCATCTGATGATGAGATACTTGAAAGTTTTAATTTTAAACTAAAATCATTTGTTATACTTCAAGAAAAAGTAATTAAAATTTGTTTTTTATTTTCTATTAATTTTTTAGTTTTATCTTCATAGTTTGGCACTTTAGCATAGTTTAATTCAAAAGGAAGTTTTGAATCAAATAGTTTTTTTAAAAGCTCTACTTCTTTATCAAAAGTAAGTAAAATACTTGGATTATTTGTAGTTATTATTGAATTATTTAAAGAGTTTTTAAAATTTGAAATATCATATTTTTCTAGCTTTTTTTCATCAAGTAAAACTACTGGATTATAATTTAATAAAAAAGAATTTGTTTTTATACTTCAAATTATATCATTTTTTAATCAAATATTTCATCTTTTTGAAGTTAGAGATTTATTTATAGTATAATTTAGTGTTTTTTCATATCAAAAATCTCAAGTTTTAGGAAAAACTTCAATTATAGTTTTATTTTCTTCTAAATCATTAACCCCTTTAAAATAAGAAAATTTTAATAAATCATTTTTATATTCTTTTAAAGCAAAGTTTTTTTCAAAATCACTTAAAGAAACTTCATCATTAAAGGCAAATTTTAAACTTTCATCTAAATTTAAACTAGTAATATTTGAATTTAGTACAAAATCTGGAGTTATTATTTCAAAAGTTTTTGAATTAATTGTTGTATCTCAAGAAATTGTTTTAATTCAAGATGGAATTGTAACTAAATATTTTCATCAAGTTGGAAATCAATTTGTAGGTCTAAACTGCATAGTTGAAGTTGTAATCCAAACACATTTTCCTGGAATATTTGGAGATATTGAAATAAAACATTTTTCTTGATTATCTAGGTTTGTCAAAGAAGTTATTGGTTTTGAAAAAGATATAGTTATATTTTGATTTAAATCATTTATATTTCCATTTGGAGAAACAAATTCAACCACAGCTTCTCAATTTATTTTAAATGTTTTAAATATAGGGGTTTTTAAATTTTCTCATGATGAAGTAAGTGCTTTATCAAGTACATTTACAAGCAAGTCTGTTTCTTTTGTAATTAAATCATCAACTACTAAACTTAAAGTTTTAGGATCATCCCAAGAAGATGTGTATTTTACTTCAGGATAGGTTTTTATATTTTTTTCAACAGATACACTATCCATTGAATTTGCAAAATTTATTTTTAAAACAGGCTTTTTGTATTCTTCAATTTTTTGCTCTATTTTTGAAATTTTTAAATCAGTATTTTTTAGTGTTTTAGATCAAATATTAAATACAAAATTTCTTTTTGCTATAATATTTTTTTCTATTTTTTTATCTAAATATCAAAGTTCTAAAGCTTTGTTAATGTATCAATCTTCCCAAGGAGTTGTTTTGATAACTTCTATATTTTTTGCTTCAAAAATCATTTTTAAGGCTTCAGTTTGAGTAACTAAATCATTTGGTCTAAAGTATGAGTTATTTGATATATATCACAAACTTAAAGCTTTTTGAGTATATTTACAAGCCCAATCACTTGATAAAATATCTTTAAAAGTATTGTTTATACAATCATCATTTGGTTTTTCTCAAGCAAGATTTAACATTATTTTTAACATTTCTCTTCTTGAAATATTTGAAAGTAAGTTATAATTTTTGGGGTCTTTTTGAGAATTTATGATATTATTTTTTGATAATATTTCAGCATTTTCTATATCGCTTAGTTCTAAATCTGCCTTTAAATTAAGCAATATAGCAAGTCATAATAGTATAAAAAATACTATTGTGTAGATAACTTTATTTTTTGATATCATAAAACCTATATTAGATTATAAATGTTTGTTATTATATGATTTATTTTTATTAAATCAATAACTTAAAACTTATATAAAATAAAAAAGTGACAAATTATCACTTTTTTATAATTTTATCTTCATATTCTAAAAAACTTTCTTTTATTAATTCACTTGAAACAAGTTCATTTTGTTCTCAAAAATATCAATATTTTCAGTCATCAATTCAATCTTTATGAAAATCACTTCAAAAAGTCAAATAAAATCAATACTTTTTTTTATTTCTTAAAATTGAATCTACCCATACTTTTGTTGCCTTTGCATTTATTTCTATAGCATTTATTCAAGAGTTTTCTATAAAATATGGTAAAACTCTTTCAAATTCCTCAATTCATCATTTTTTAAAAGTTACATTTGGGTGAGCCATAGATAAAACTCAAGAAGTTTTATTTACAAAATCCAAACAAGTTTCAGTAGGAATTTCATAATCATCTATTATAACAGCATATTGATCAAATTTTTCTCCTCCTCTTTTTAAGAATTTTAAATAAAAATTTTCTATATCAATTTCTTTTCAATCATTTATTTTTTGAGCTAATAATACATTTTTAGGATTTAAAAACATAAATCTAACTATATCAAATTTATTTAAACTCTCATAATTTCTATTAAAAGATTTATAATAATCATACATTTTATATAAATCTATTTCAAATCATACTTGATTAAAAAAATCAACTTGTTTTTTTATAAGTCAAACTTTTGCATCAATTACTAGATTAATTTTATCTTTAATATCTTTTGAAATTTCTCTTGCATAAAAAGTTAAATGCAATGATTTATTATGTTTTTTATTATAAGATGATATTTCCACAGAATTAGTACTTTTTATTCAATATTTTATAGCTTCATCTGCAAATCAACAACTCACTTTATCATGATCAGTTAATGCTATAAAATCCAATTTTTGCTCAAAAGCTCTTTTAATAAGTTCATCTTTAGATAAATATCAATCAGATAAGTTTGAATGAAAATGCATATCTACTTTCATATATAAATACTTAATATATAAAATACATTTATAAATATATAAAAAAATAAAAAAAATGCTAATTTTTTGTACAATATATAATATGAAAATAAAAAATATTTTTTTAAAAATAATCTAATGATGATAAGAACTTCATTTTTTAATCATTTCTATCCTATAAATCTGCTCAAGTAAGATCAAATAAGCTAAAGAGTGAGGAAAAGTCAGGGGTGAAAAAGAAAATTTTAAATCAATTTTATCTTTTAATTTTTCTATATTTACTCAATAAGCTCACCCGATAATAAAAACTATATTTCAAAAGTTTTGTTTTTTTGCTTCAATTATTTTAGACAATTTTTCTGTTGAAAATATTTCTCAAGTGATGTATAAAAGTATTTTATATCAAGAAATATCTTTTAATTTTTCATTTAATATATTTGTTTCATCTTCAATTATAGAAACCTCATCTTTTTTCTTTGAAGGTTTTAATTTAATTATCTCAATGCTTTTTCAAAGTCTTTTTTCATACTCTTTTATAGCATCTTCAAAATGTTTATAACTATCTGCAAAAAATATTATTTTATACATATTAAAAACTTTTTATTGTCATATCGTTTGATTTTCTTTTTTTAAATTCATATCATCAATTTTCTATTGTTTTATCTGAAATTACTATTCTATTTGGAATTCAAATCAAATCACAATCTCAAGCCTTTTGTCCAAATCAAACTTTTTCTCTATCATCAATTATCACTTCTCATCATTCACTTTCAATAGTTTTTCAAAGTTTTATAGCTTTATCTAAATTATCTCAAATAACTATTATATAATGACTTGCTGGAGCTATAGATTCTGGCCAAATAAGTCATTTTTCATCCATTACATATTCAGCAATTACTCACATAAGTCTTGAAACTCATATACCATAACATCACATAACAATTTCTTGTTTTTTATTATTTTCATCAGTATAAGATAAATCAAAAGAATTTGAAAATTTTGTTCCAAGTTTAAAAATATTTCAAACTTCTGATGTTTTTACAACTTCATATTTTCAAGATCAGCAATTTACACATTTAAAAGGATTTTCTACTATTTCATCATTATGAGCTTGTTTACAATCAAGACAAACATAAATATTGTCTTCTCAAATATCTAGTTTTGTTTGAAATTCATAAGAATATTTTGAAAAAGCTCATCCAGAAGCAAAAGCATATAAAGTGTCTTCTCAAATTCAAAGTCTTTTGAAAATATTTTCATAAGCAACTTTAACTTTATCAAAATATTTGTCTAAATCATCTTGATTTTTATGAAATGAATACAAATCTTTCATTAAAAATTCTCTTCATCTTAAAACTCATGATTTTGCTCTTTTTTCATTTCTAAATTTTGTTTGAAATTGATAAACAAACATATTTTCCAAATCTTTATATGAATTTATAAATTCTCACATCAAAGGAGTTATCACTTCTTCATGAGTTGGATTTAATCAATACTCTTTATCTCAAGCTCATTTTAATTTAAATAAAACATCTACACTATCCCATCTTTTAGTTTTTTCCCAAGATTCTTTATTTGACAAAGAAGCCATAAGTATTTCTGTAGCTTCAATAGCATTTAATTCTTCTCTAATTATATTTTTTATATTTTCCAAAACCTTTAATCAAAAAGGTAGATAATTGTATACTCAAGCCATTTCTTGTCTAACAAATCAAGCCTGTAATAAATAAGAAGTTGATTTATTATCAGATATTTTTGGAGCAGATTTTAATGTTTTAAATGGAAATTTAGATAAAAACAACATAATATTTTAATTAAAAATTATAAATTTGTCTTATAATATAAATAATTTTAAAAAAATCAATTTTTGACTATTAGTGTTTTTTTTATATTATTAAAATATCTTAATGTTTATAAATAAAAAGATGGATAAATTAGAAATTATAGATGAAATAATTAAGACTTGAGTCAAAATAAAAGATCTTGATAAAGATACATTTCACAAATTAAAAAATAGTATTTATAAAAAATACAAAATTAAAAAACCATTTCCAAGCACTGAAATAATTGATAGATTTGGAGAGTTGATATTTTTATGAGTTGTGCAAGATAATGCAAATTTTAGAAAAGTAATGAGAAAAAGATGAGTTAGAAGTTTATCATGAGTTACAGTAATTAGTTTACTTACAAAGTCATTTTATTGTCCAGGAGAATGCCTTTATTGTCCTACTTTTGAATGATTACCAAAATCATATATTCCAGAAGAACCAGCAGTTCAAAGAGCTCAATTAAATGATTTTGATGCTATTTTACAAATTCATAATCGTTTAAGAGCGCTAGAAGTAACTTGACATAAAATTGAAAAAAATGATGTAAGGATTATTTGATGAACTTGGTCTGTATACCCAAAACCCTATAGAGATGAATTTATAAAAGATATTTACGATGCTTTCAATACTTATGATGAGATGAAATCATACATTGAATCAACTGATTTATCAAATGATAAATTTGCATCCTTTAAACTAAAAGCTTGATTTTGACTTAAAAAATCAAAAACTTTAGAAGAGGCAAAAAAAAGAAATGAAACTGCAAGATGTAGAGTAATTTGAATGGCAATTGAAACTCGTCCTGATTGGATAGATCAAAAAGAATTAAAACTTTTAAGAGAGTATTGAGTTACAAGAGTTGAAATATGATATCAAACTACAATTGATGAAATAAATGAGTTAAACAAAAGATGACATTGAAATAAAGAAAGTATTAAAGCAACAAAAGATTTAAAAGATGCTTGATTTAAAGTTGTAGCCCATATGATGCCAAACTTACTTTGATCAAATCCTGATCTTGATAGAAAATCTTTAAAAGAAGTTTTTGAAAATCAATTATTTAGACCTGATGAATTAAAAATTTACCCAATGGTTGTTACTGATAATTCAGAGCTTACAAAAATATGGAAAGATTGATGATTTACACCATATGATGATGAAACTTTAATAGAATTAACAGCTGATTTAGAAGCAATGATTCCAGAATATGTGAGATTAAACAGAACATATAGAGATATACCAGCTTCTATGATTCTTGCTTGATCTAAATTATCAAATTTAAGACAAATAGTAGAAGATAAGTTGAAACAAAGGTGAATAAAAATGTATGATATAAGACATAGAGAAATAATGGATAAAAAAAATGATCCTAAAGATGCTATTTTAAATATATTTGAATATGAAGCAAGTGATTGAAAAGAATTTTTTCTAACTATGGAAGATAAGTTTGATAGAACTATTTTTTCACTTTTAAGACTAAGACTCCCAAGTGAAAATAAATTTGTACTTGAGGTTTTACCAGAGCTTGAATGACGAGCTTTGATAAGAGAAATTCATACTTTTTGAGATCAGTTAAGTATTTGAGAAAAATGACAAATTTTTTGACAACATCTTTGATTTTGAAAAAAATTAATAGCTCAAAGTGAAGAAATTGCTTTAAAAAATTGATTTAAAAAACTAGCAGTAATTGCTTGAGTTTGAGTAAGACAATATTATGAAAAAAGATGATATACTTTAGTTTGAGAATATATGATAAAAAATTTGATTTAATTAAACTTTTTTATATAATCTATCTCGCTTCTAAATAAAAACAAAAATTTATATTAAAAATACAATTTTTCCCGAAAAAAAATAAAACTATTTTAATATAAATTATCTTTCTATAATAATTAATTAAAATTAAATATGGCTAAGGCAATAAAATGATATATTAAACTTCAAATAAAGTGAGGGCAAGCAAATCCAGCACCTCCAGTATGACCTGCTTTATGACAACACTGAGTTGCAATTCCTGAGTTTACAAAAAGATTCAATGATGAAACAAAAGATAGAATGGGGCAAACTCTTCCAGTTATAATAACTGTTTATGAAGATAGAAGTTTCACTTTTATAGTAAAACAACCTCCTGCTTGAGTTTTAGTTTTAGAAAAATTAAAATTAAAATCATGATCTAAAGTACCTCAAAAAGATAAAGTTTGACACCTAACATTTCAACAATTAAAAGAAATTGCTGAGCAAAAAATGGTTGATATGAATGCTGTTGATGTAGCATGAGCTATGTTAACTATTGACGGAACTGCAAGACAAATGTGAGTTACTTCTGATATACACTGAGTATCACTAGAAGAAGTAAGAGCAAAATTAAAATAATAAAAAAAACAATTTCTTTTGAAATTGTTTTTTACTAAGCTCCTATCGTCTAGTGGTCAGGACACGGCCTTCTCAAGGCTGGAACTGGAGTTCAATTCTCCATAGGAGTACCATAATAAAATTAAAAATCAAATTATTTGACTTTTAATTTATTTTTTTTAAAATACTGCTTAATAAAAAATTATTTTAATAAAAAGTTAATATTTTTTTGACTTTTATAATTTTTTATGTATAATAAACATTGAGTTTATAAAAAATAAACTTTTATATTTTAATTTTTAACTTTTTCTTTTTTATGAAAAGTATAAATAAAAAATGATTCACATTAGTTGAATTAATTATAGTTATTACTATTTTAGCTATTTTAGCAACAATCGCATTTTTATCTTTCCAATGATATTCTTCTGAGGCAAGAGATTCAGGGAAAATGTCTGAATTAAGTGAAATTGTAAAAACTATTGCAGTTAATGAAGCAAAATTAGGTACTGCTGTAACAGCATACACTACTAGCTCAAGCTGAACAACAGTAAATGGAATAGCTTGAACTGGTTGAGCTTTAGATTTATCAAAATTAGGTTTAAATTCTAAAAATAAATATGCTTATATTTATACAGCATCTGGAACTTATATTATTGCTGGTTTAATGGAAAAAGCAGATACTACTCAAGCTAATATTTATACAATATCTAGTAAAAATTATTTTGTTTTAGGAACTCAATTTTTAACTTGATTAACTTTATCAGCTTCTTGAACGATTACTGATTATGCAAAATAATTTTACTAAATTATAATAAAAAAACTCTCAAATGAGAGTTTTTTTATTGTTTTATTATATAATCACTAGCTGGGCAGTAAAAATCAAGTGATGTTTTTCAAACTTTAGATTTGATGTATTCTATTAAATTTTCTTTTTTAACTTCTTCTTGAGTTCATTCTTGCATATCTCTTACTTGATATATTCATGATTTTGATTCCATAACTCAAATCATCACTACATATCTAGCATTTAGTCTATTTGCTTTTTTCATTTGAGCTTTAAGTGATGGAGTTCAAAGTGATGATAAAGTATTTATTCAAGCTTCTCTTGCTTCAATAGTTAATGGCAAGACTATTTTTTTTGCTTCATCTCAAAGTTGGATAAAATATAAATCTATTTTATCTTTATTTTTTATTGAAATTCATTTATCTTTTAAAGCATCTACAAGTCTCTCCATTCAAAAAGCCATTCAAACAGCTGGAATTTCTTCTTTATGTCATAGTTTTTTTGAAAGTAAATCATATCTTCATCATCCACCAAAACTATCTTGGCTTCTTCAAGAATTATCAACAAATTCAAAAACTGTATGAGTATAATAATCAAGTCCTCTAACTAAAGTATGATCTTCTTCATATTTTACTCATAACAAATCAAGGTATTCTTTTACTTTAGTATAATGCTCTTTACTTTCTTTTTTTAGAAATTTTGACATTTTAGGAGCTTCTTTTGACAAAATAATTTCATCCTCTATTTTTGTATCAAGAAGTCTTAAAGGGTTTGTTTCTAGTTTTTTTAAAGCATCTTCAGAAAGTAGGTGTTTTTTTGTTTCATAAAAATTTGTAAGTTCTTCTAAATATTTTTGTCTATCTTTTAAACTTCAAATAGTATTTATTTTGACTTTAAAATCCCCTTCAAGTCATATATTATTTAATATTTTGTATCAAATATATATTAATTGTGCATCTAAAATAGGGTCTTGTTCTCAAATAATTTCTGCTCATAATTGGAAAAATTGTCTAAATCTTCATTTTTGAGGTCTATCATAACGAAAATGAGGTTCTACATAATACAAAAATACTGGTTGTGGTTCTGATGCTAAGTCACTTTCTATATATGATCTCATAATAGGAGCTGTAGATTCTGGTTTTAACACTAACTCTCTTCATTTTTTATCAATCAAGTTATACATTTCTTTATCAATAATATCTGTCCCCTCTCACAAAGCTCAAGTAAAAACTTCTTTATGCTCTAAAACTGGTGTTGTAATTCTTTTAAATCAGTTTTTTCTAAGTTCATGACGAAAAACTTTTTTTAAAAATGTATGGTATAGGTGTGTTTCTGGTAATATGTCTTGCATTCATCTAACTTTATTTGGTATAGGCATTGTTTTATTGCTTAAAAAAGTAAAAAATCCCCCACTTTTTGGAGAAAATAACTAATTACTAGTTTACACTATATTTTGTTTTTTTCAAATTTATTTTTGAGATTTTAATAAAATTAATTATATTAAAGCTAGTTTTTTTAATATTTATTTTAATATATGAATTTCTTTTTATTTTTACACGAATCTATAAATAAACCTATATCTGCTTTTTTAAATTCTTTCACTTGAAATGATTTTATAAAAGATGTTATTTTTATTTTTGCTGATGCTCCTATTTTTTTAATTCCTTTATTTTTAGCTTGATATTGGATTTATTTTGTTATAAAAAAAGATGATTTAAGTAAAGAAAATTTACTTTTTATATTTTATTCTACTATTATAGCTATTTCAATTAGTTTAATTATTCAGCAAATAATTCACATAGATAGACCTGAAACTTATTTAGAAAATACTTGAAACTTGATTTTAAAACACATTCCTGATGCTTCTTTTCCTTCTGATCATGCTAGTGTTTCAACTGCATTTTTATTATCTTTATTTTTATTTTGATATAAAAAAATAAGTTATTTTATATTACCTTTGTTTATCATAATGCTTATTTCAAGAATTGCTGGGGGAGTTCATTGGTTTTTTGATATAATAACTTGAATTGTTGTTTGATGATTTAGTGGTTTTTTAGTTTACAAAACTAAAGATTTTAGTATATTAAAAAATATAAATAAATTTATACTTAAAATAGCTAATTTTATAAAATTATAATATGAAAAATATTGCCCTTACTTGATGATGAACTGGATGACATATATTTCCACTTCTTGCAATTTATAATTATTTAAAAAAAGATAATAACTTAAATTTTATATGGTTTTGAGATGAAGATTGACTTGAAGCAAAAATTGCAAATGAAAACCTAATTCCTTTTAAATATATTCCTTGTGGGAAAATTAATAGATTTTTTACAATAAAGAATTTTTTTGAGCCATTAAAAAATATAACTTGAATATTTTTTTGAATATATTATTTAATAAAATATAAAATTGATTTTATTGTAGCAAAATGATGATATGTATCACTTCCTTTGTGTATTGCTTGATTTATTTTAAGAAAAAAAATATATATCCACGAATCAGATACAACTTCTTGAATAGTTAATAAATTTATCTCAAAATTTGCAACTAAAGTATTTTATACTTTCCCAAATGAAAAAATTGACCAAACAAAACATATTTTGGTTTGACAAATATTAAATGAAGAATTATTAAAGTGAATTATTAAAAGAGATGATTTAGAAGAAGAAGTAGAAAATAAACTAGAAGTTTTAGTAATTGCTTGAAGTCAATGATCAACTAGCATATTTGAAGCAATAAAAAGTATATTAAATAATTTAAATGATATAAACTTTACTATTATACTTTGAGATAAAAACTTGCATTTTAGACAAGAATTTGAAAAATTTAAAAATGTAACTTTATATGATTTTGTATCACAAAAAGAATTATGAACTATTTATCAAAAAACTGATATAGCTATTTCTAGGGCTTGAGCAACTACTTTATGGGAATTATATTTTTTTTGAATTCATACTATTATAGTTCCACTTTTAGGAAGTGCACAAAACCATCAAGTACATAATGCTAATTATTTTAAAAATGAATTTCAAAGCGAAATACTTGATGATAATGAAAATTTAAGTTTAGAAATATTTAGAAAAATAACTAAATATAAAGATGTTAAAAAAGTATGATTAAATTTAAAAAACTTTAGTTATTCACTAGAACAAATAAAAAAAGAGATTTTATAAAATCTCAAATTTTCCAAAATTTATCTACTGTTGATTTTTATATAATTACAAAAAGTGTCTTTTATTATTTAGGGTAATGTAAAAATAATAATTAAAAATAGAAGTATCACTAAAATGAAGTGGCATTTCTATTTTTAAATAATATATTAATTTCATAAAACACTAAGTACTTCTTCTATAGAAGTATCTCCCATAACTACTTTTAAAAAAGCATCTTCTTTTATTGTTACCATACCATCTCAAATTGCTTGAATTTCTATTTGAGTTTTTGAGGCATTTTTTATAAGTAAATCTTCTATTTTATCATTCATTTCTAGTATTTCATATATTCAAATTCTTCATTTATATCAAGTATTATTACAATTCTCACATCATCAAGTTTTTGCTTTATAAAGTAATATATTTTCTTTATCTTTTATATATCTTCAAATTTTTCAAATAATAATGTTTTTAATCCTATCTTCTGGAGAATATTTTTCTCTACAATTAGAACACAATTTTCTCACAAGTCTTTGAGATATAATAAGTCTTAAACTTGATGATAATAAAAGTGGGTCAACTCATAAATTTACAAGTCTTGATAATGTATGAGTTGCTGAGTTTGTATGCAATGTTGAAAAAACTAGATGTCAAGTAATTGACGATTCAACAGCTAATTTTGCAGTTTCTTCATCTCTTATTTCTCAAACCATAATAATATCTGGATCTTGTCTTAAAAGTGATCTTAATCAACTTGCAAATGTAAATCAAATAGATGGATTTATTTGGGTGTGATTCACTCAAGGGATACGATATTCTACTGGGTCTTCAAGAGTAGAAATATTATTATCTAAAGCATTAAATTGTGATAAAAGTGAGAATAAAGTTGTTGATTTTCAACTTCAAGTTGGTCATACAGCTAAAATCATTCAATGAGTATCTCATAAGTGTTTTTTTATTTTTACCATATTATAAGGCAAAATTCAAAGATTTTTTAAATCAGTAGGTTTTTCTTCTTTTTTTAAAATTCTAATAACAATTTTTTCTCAATAAATATTTGGTAAAACTGATACTCTTAAATCAACTGATTTTCATCCAAAAAAATTAAAATTTATTTTTCAATCTTGTGGAAGTCTTTGTTCGTCTATTCTTAAATAAGCAAGTATTTTTATTCTAGCTATTAAAGAACTTGCTTTTGATAATTCAAATGATTTATAATTTACAAAATTTCAATCTATTCTAAATCTAATTTTAACTTCTTTATCATTTGGTTCTATATGTATATCAGAAACTCATTTTAAAATAGCTTTCAATATCAAATCATTAACAAAAGATATTGTATTTTCATCATCTTCTTTTAAATTTCAAGAAAATGATAAATTAGATCATTTTAGTCATACTGATGAACTAGCTTGAGAAACTGAAAATAAATCATCAACTTGAGAATTTGAATCTTTATTTTTTAAATTATTTTTATTATTTTCAATTTTATTTGTAAAATCTTTTATAATTTTTTGTATTTTAGACACTTTTTTAAATTAAAATTAAGTTATTTATATAATAACATATTTTAAAATAAATTTCAAAAATAAGATGCTCTTTTCTTCCAATTGGAAATTTTTTACCTAGAAAGAAGAATGTTTTTAGTTTTAGAAATCATAAATTTAGTAAAAAAATTTTTTTAATAATTACCTTTAATTTTGAATCAATGATGTGAATATAGGAGTTATGACTATTTTAAGACTTTAAGTAGATATAAAATATTACAAAATTTTCGTTATCACTACAATTTTCTGACATTTTAACAAACCTATTATTAATCTTTTGATTTTTAACTATTTTTGTGTATTCTATGTGTGTCTAAAAAGTTTATAACTTGATATCTTTATAAAATAAGTTTTATCAATTAATAAAAAATATGAAAAAATTTAATAAACAAAAATATGCTTTTACTCTTGTAGAGTTAATTATAGTAATAACTATATTAGCAATACTTGCTACAATAGCTTTTGTATCATTTGGAAACTATAACAAAAATTCAAGAGATTGAAATAGAATTTCAACTTTAAAAAATATAGAATCTGGATTAATATTGTACACTATAAAATCATCAATATATCCAGATCCAGAAAAATATGTAAAAATATTAAGTTGAAATATATTATTATTAAAACAATGAATAGTTTGAGATGAAATATCACAAAAGATAAAATTAAACAAAGAGGCTCTTGACCCAAAAGATAAAACAAGCTACATATATACAATAACATGAGATTGAAAAAAATACCAATTATGAACTTATCTAGAAGAAAATAACCTAGTTTCATATATATCACAAATTACAAAAGCACATGCAAATATAGATTATAGTAATAGATATTTTTATACAATTTGAGATAATATTTGAATATTATTAAAAGAAATAAATTCACCAATAACAAAAACAGATTACTCAACATGATTAAATCTAGAAACAAATACTGGTAGTTTTAAAATATACTTTTCAAATGATGTAAATAGTGGAAGTATAACAAGTAGCTGAACAAAATTAATAGAAGAAATAGCAAAAAATCAAAATATAACAATACAAGAATCACCTTCAACAACTATAAACTGAGTTTGTTGAACAGCACATAATACACCAACTTTAAATAAGCCAACAAATAATTTATGTCTTACATGAAATCCAACATTAGTTATAAACAATACATCAAAATATACATGGAATTGTGAATGAATAAATGCAGGAAATACTATAACTTGTGAAGCACCAAAACAATATACAATTACTACATTAATAATTTGAACTGGTGGAACCATAACAGCAAGTACGACAGTAAATCATAATTCAGGTATAACTTTAACAGCAATACCAAGTGCTAATTATGTTATAGATACATGGTCTTGAGATTGTTCTTGAAATACAACAACTTGTATACTCTCAAATATAACAGCTAATAAAACAGTTAGAGTAAGTTTTAAAGTTACATGTGTTTTTGGTATTGGAAACTGTTTAGGAAATTGATACTATATAATAACTTCTGATTGATCTAGTAATTGATATGATTCTTGTGCTGTAGATATATCTTGATTTGATAAAACAAAATGTATTTTAAAAATAACATCAGTAACTCCAAATATTTATGTAGCACCAACTGCTACTGATAGTTTTTGATATAACTGGAATAGTAACCAAGCTTCTACTTGTAATTTTTTAACAGAAACATGTGATGCTATAAAAAATCTTACAGGTACAACTAGTAATTATAATGATAAATATGCTTTATTATACTGTAATAATTTAGATATATGAGGTATGAATAATTGGTACCTACCACCAAGAGATGAATGATGACTTTTAACAATATATAGTAATACTTGAAAATTAAATTTTGGTGGAGGTAGCTCATGGTATTGGTCTTCTTATTTTAATAAATGGGACGCTAATAATGCATACTGGGAGTTGCGTAACCGTAGTACTGGTGGTCTCATGATTTCTATGTATAATATGGCCTATCGTGTCCGTTGTATAACAAATTAACAATAATTTTTAATTTAAAAAGTATCATTTTTGATACTTTTTATTGTTTTTTATATAAAATAACTATACTATATAAAGTTAAAAAATAATAATAATTAAAAATATGCCTGAGAGTTTAGTAAAACTTATATCAATAATTAGTATGTTACCTTGAATATGAGAAAAATCAGCTACAAAATTAGCATTTTTTTTACTAAATTCAAATCAAAATTATTTAAATAATTTTTCAAAAAACATAGTTGATTTAAAACAAAATATAAAAAAATGCTCTAATTGTTATAGTTTAATAGATAAAAATAAAGATATTTGTGATATATGTTCTTGAAATAGAAATAATAATTTAATTTGTGTTGTTGAAGAATATTATGATATGCTTGTTATTGAAAAATCATGAATTTTTGATTGAGTTT
The DNA here is from genome assembly GCA_964527685.1 of uncultured Candidatus Peribacteria bacterium. Taxonomy (GTDB): domain Bacteria; phylum Patescibacteriota; class Gracilibacteria; order BD1-5; family UBA6164; genus UBA7396. Next base: position 101,652 of record CAZGOC010000001.1, read on the forward strand.
ATCATATATTATGATGAGCAATTTCACCTATAAATTGAGTATTTATTTGAAATTTAACTTTTGAAAAATTATTTGAAAAAATAAAAAATTCAAAATCTAATCTTGAAATTATTTTAGCTACAAACCCCAATATAGAATGAGAAGCTACAACTCAATATATTTTGCAAGAAATACAAAAAAGATGATTTAAAAAATTTGTAAAAATTACAAGACTTTCAAGATGATTATCAAATTGATATTTAGAATATGCAGATAATATCACTCTTATAAACTCAATAAAAGAAAGAAAAGAAATTTAATTTTTAATTTTTAATTTTTAAACTATGGAATCAATTCAAGGTTGAGGAAAGGCAAAAATGACTAAAGCTCAAGTGAAAAAATATATTAAACAAATGGAACAAAAAAGAGAAATAGCAAAAATAGAGCTTGAAAAGGAAGCATTAAAACAAGAGCTTGAAGAAAATGAATTAATAAAATTAGATAAAAAAATAGATGATTTATTTTAATCATCTATTTTTTAGAGACTATGTAATAATAGTTTAAATAAATAGTTTTTTTGTAAATAAAATTTTTGCTAAATATAATTACTAGAGTTTACAAATAAAAGCATAATTTCCAGAACACATTTTTTGCATACTTCTTAATCCTATTATTTTAAGTCCAATGTATTAGCTATAACTTTAGCAACTTCTTCTCTCAACATATTGTCATAAGGTTTAAATGTAAATCTTCAATCAACTTTATATCAGTCAACTATACACATATCAAATGACTTTTCTATATATTTTATTTCCCATCCATAAGCATCTACATCTTCAAATTTAGTAACATATGCATTTTCTGGTGTAGTTCAAGTTATATCAAATATAATTTTTAAACTCTCTACTCTTGAGATAGGTTCATGTGGACGGAATTTACTATTTTTATCATTTATAGCTTTTAGTTCCAAAGCTTTAGCTATAACTTTTGCCTCCCAATTATCTTTATTTACATCTTCAAATGGAATTTTAGAAATATCTACATCATCATAATCCATACAAAATGCTCTTAAAATTATTTTTAAATATTCTGCTCTTGAAATAGTATTTTTTGGTTTAAATAACTTTGTATCATAATATCATTCAAATATAGAATTTTTTCATAATTTAACTATATAATCTTTAAATAAAGAATTTTCTATATCTAAAAACTCTAAATCTAATGGTTTAAATTCACATTGCCTTGCTTTAACTAAATTATTTTCTTCACATTGCCTTGTTTCCTTTTTAGGAATAATAAACTTAGGAATAGTTTTATTTTCTTTTAAATCATCTTCATTTTTTATAATTGGAGTATTTATATTTTCTATAGTTATCATTTTTTCTTCTTTTGAGGGAGTATTTTCATTTATTTTTTCTTTTTCTCAACATTTTTTATCATAATAGCTTCAAGAATAATCTCAAGAAGGACAATTATCTTTTATCAAATTAGTTCATCATCAAGAACTAGAAGAGTTACTAGAACTATTAGAACTTGTTTGTCAACTATTTTGCCATATTGCATAAAGTGTAATATCTTCAAATATTTTTGTTGTTGTTTCAAATTTATTTCATCAATCCAAATCATCATACCATCATAGTAAATTACTTCAAGTTAAAAATGTAGTTGGCAAAGCCCCTATATCATTGTCATAAATAATTTCTTTAATATCTGGATTTGGATCAGTTCATCAATTAGAATCAAAAAATATGGTATATTGTCTTGGTGCACTACAAGATATATTAGTTCATCAAGATATTCAGTTACAATCCCAAGTAAAACTTCAAGTTGTTGTTGTTGGACTAGTTGCATTTCAACTACTACATAAATTTAAAGTTGGTTCAGTTGTTGTTGGACTAGTTGCATTTCAACAAACTCATGATATAGGAGTTGCTCATCAAGTAAATGTCATCTCTATATTTCAAGTATCTATAGGTATATAATCTGCTTGAGAAAATAAAGTAAAATTTAATATAACAAGAAAAATAATATTAAATATAATTGTTATTTTTTTCATTTTGTTTATATATTAGTTAATTAGTAAAATTTATAGTATTTTTTAAAAATTTCTAAATATTATTATCCAAGATTTAAAATACTCCAAAATTCAAATAATATTTTTATTGATAATTGAGTAAATCCATTGTCAACTAAATTATTATATCAATATACATACAAGTCTTCTCATATATTATATTGATTAACTAAAGAACTATCACAATATTTTTTTACATCTATATCATTTGTAAAATATTTTTTACATATAAATATATTTTTTTTATTTATATTTTCAATTCAAGTTCAAGTAATTAAAATATCATTTATAGTATAGTAATAGTTGATATTATTAGTATTATTTAATATTTTATCTCAATTATTATCATAATAATTAAAACTATATTTTGATACAAAAAGTAGACCATCAAATGGTTTATCTAAAGAAGAATAAACTATATCTATTTTACTTTCTTCTCAA
>CAZGOC010000001.1:104245-386193 GCA_964527685.1 uncultured Candidatus Peribacteria bacterium
ATCAAATGGTTTATCTAAAGAAGAATAAACTATATCTATTTTACTTTCTTCTCAAGCATCTCAAAATTTTTTATTAATATCGTGTTCATTATAATTTTTATTAAAATCATAAAAATATACTCTTCCATCATCAAATGTAATTTTTATATCTTTAATATCTATATTTTTAGAAATAAATAAATTTATCTCACTATAATTATTTCATTCTTCATCAAAATTATTATAATTACCCACATATCAATAATCTATATCTCCAATAATTCATTCATCAATTACAATATCTTCTCAATTATTTGTTTTTGCAGTTATAATAAAAGGTTTATTATTTATATCTAAAACAGAGTCTTCTCAAGCAGAATAATAAAAATTGTAATTGTATAAATTTTTTTCATCATCAGATGATTTATTTATAAATTTTATACTATCTTTTAAATTTAATTTTATAGCTTTATTTGTAAAATTTTTATCTAAAAAAAAATCTTTATATCAATAAATATTTTCATAGTAAATCTCTAGATTAAGATTTTCTATATTACTTCAGGTTTGTGAATAATAATTTTTCAAACTATTTTTCAATCAATTTTTACAAATTTGATTTCAATTTTCATCTATATATTCAGAATTTAAACAATTTATTCATCAACTATAAATAATATTTCAAGAATCTGATTTTATTTTAAAACTAAAATCTTTAATTATATCAAAAGCAAAATTTTTTAAAAAATAACTATATTCAGTATTTTCATTTTTATATCACATAATTTTTTTTAAATTTAAACTATAGGAATAATATAAATTTTCAAAAAAAATTTCACTTTCTTCTACTAACTCAGGAATTTCTTTATTTTTTATAAATATACCTCATTTGTTATCTAAAAAATAAAGAATTTTAGTTTTTGTTTGATCACATCAAAGTTCAGTATATAAATCTTTTACATTTGTTAAAGAAAATCTATAAATTCCTTTTTCTAAAATATCTAATTTAGTAATTAATTCTAATCCAGAAGCTTGTGGGAAATCTAAATCTCATCAAGGTAAATTTACAACCTCAAATAATTTTGATCAACTATTATATTTTTCTATTTTTAATTTAGAATTAATAATTTTATTAGAATTTCTTAATCAATTATTAAATTGACTAAAATTATTATTTTTAATATCAAAATAAATTTTTGAATTATATTCACAAAAACTTTCTGAAAAATAATTGTATTCTCAAAAAAATAATGGAGAAAAATCATAATCTTTATAAAAAAATATGTTTATATTATTGTATTCTTTATCTTTATTTAAGATCTTAAATGTTAATAAATTTTCTTCAAAAGATAAATTTCAATTAATAGTTAAATTGATTCAACTAGAAAATCCATTTGGGAAATTAATTTTTATTTCATCATCACTATTTAATTTTATATTATTATATTTTATTTCATTTGATATTTCATATTTTGGAATATTAAATTTAAATAAAAAATTTACTTCTTTATCTATTCAATTTTGATTAAAAGTTAATTTTATAGTTTCTGGTTTTAATATATATCAAGATCAATATTTAAAAACTCTTTTATTTTGCCATTCATTTATTGCTACTTTATCAAAAAAAGAATCATAATATAATTTTATATTATTTCATTCTATTAATGTTCAAGTCATTTCAGTTCAATTAAAATCAAAAACTTTTACATTACTTATTTCTGGTCATAATAAATTAATATTATAATACATAGAATTATCCTGATTATTTCAATTACTTCAATTAAAAAAATAATTATTATAATTTAAAACATCATCTAAATCTTTCTCACTTAAACTTCAGTTAGTAAATTTCTTTTTTCATAAATAAATTTGAGGATCATTATTATCTCACGCAAAATATTCATTATCTGTTATTAATATATCTTGTGGAGAAATAATTTGATTATCTGCATCTACCTTAAATACAAAAATATTTAAAGTAATAAATAAAAATAATAATATTTGTTTTAGTTTTTTCATAATTTTAAAATTAAAAATAATATCAATTAAAATGGTACCATATATTTTTTTTGAAGTCAATTTTTAAAAAAATTTTTTACTTTTTTAAAAAATACATTATCATTTTAGTTAAAATATTATTAACTATAAAAAATGTATATTTGTAATAATTGTGGAAATGAAAGTTTAAAATGGACTGGGCAATGTGGTTTTTGTAAAGAATGGAATAGTTTAATTGAGTTTAAAGAACAAAAAGCAAAATGAAGTTTGTCTTGAGTAAAAAAAGAACTTAATACTATTTTAAAAGAAAATAATAAAAATGATGAAAAAATAATCACTAAATCAACTGAATTAAATAATTTACTATCTTGATGAATAACTCCTTGAAGTATTATATTATTATCTTGAGAACCAGGTATTTGAAAATCAACACTATCTTTACAATTTGCTAATTTAATAAATGAAGAAATAGTTTATATATCATGAGAAGAAAATGAAAATCAAATTATTTCAAGAGCTAAAAGACTTGAAATAATTTGAAATAATTTAAAAATATTAAATGAAAATAACTTAGAAAATATACTAGAAACTCTAAAAAATTCTAAAGCAAATCTAGTTGTAATTGATAGTATTTCAGTTATTACTTCAAACAATGCTTCTTGAACTGCTTGAAGTATATCTCAAGTTAAAGAAATTGCTGAAAAGTTAGTTGATTTTGGTAAAAAAACAAATACTACTATTGTTATTATTTGACATATAAATAAAGACGGATGACTTGCTTGACCAAAAACTTTAGAACATTTGGTTGATATTGTTTTATTTTTTGAATGAGAAAGATATGAAGAAATAAGAATTTTAAGAAGTTTAAAAAATAGATTTTGAAGCACTTGAGAAATTGCTTTATTTAAAATGACTCAAAAATGATTAATTGATTTACAAAATCCAGGACTTGAATTTATCTCAAAAGAAAATGAAAAAAATACTATCGGTTCAAGTCTATCAATAACTATGGAGTGAAATAGACCAATAGTTATTGAAGTTGAATCACTTACAACTTATACAAAATTTTGATACCCAAAAAGAAGTAGTAGATGAATTCCAACTCAAAAACTTGATTTAATTTTAGCTGTTTTATGAAAATATTCTAAAGTAAATTTAGATAGTTATGATGTTTATTTAAATATTGTTAGATGATTAAAAATTGATGAACCTTGAATTGATTTAAGTATTTGAGCCTCTATTATATCATCAAAATTAAATAAATTAATCCCAAGAGATACAATATTTTTATGAGAAATATCTCTTACTTGAAATATAAAAAACTCTTTGTATTTAGAAAAAAGAGTAAAAGAAGCTATAAAGTTATGATTTAGAAATATAATAATTCCAGAAATAGATATTGAAAGTGATAAAAATTGCAATATTGTAAAAATAAAAAATATTAAAAATCTAGTTGAAAAAATAACTTCTTTTGAATAAAAAATAAAATTTAATATAATAACAAAAAAATAACTGTAAAAATATGATTATAATTTGAATAATAGTTTCTATAATAGTTTTTTCACTAATTATTTTAGTTCATGAATATGGACATTTTAAAACAGCAAGAATTTTTTGAGTTAAAGTTTTAGAATTTTGACTTTGAATTCCACCAAAAGCAAAAAAACTTTGGGTTGATAAAATTTGAACTGAGTATACTTTAAATTGGCTTCCACTTTGAGGTTTTGTTAGATTAAAGTGAGAAAATATAAATACATTTTATGTATATGATAAAGATAAAAATATCTTAAATAATGAAAATCTAGCTTTGTTTATAAAAACTAATCAAGATATTTTTTATAAAGATTGAAGTAAAATAGATAATTCAACAACTCAAGAAATACTTAAATGATTAAATGAAAATAATGACGCAGATTCATTACAAACAAAAGCTCCATGGAAACAAGCTATAGTTATGCTTGCTTGAATTATAATGAATTTTATACTTGCATTTATCATTTTTACTATACTTTTTTTTATTTGAGTAAGTCCTATTTGAATAAATGATAAAATAAAAACAAATAGTGATTTGAAATTAATTCCTAGTTTAGAAAAAGCAACTGAAATATGACTTATAAAAAATAATTCTTGAGTTTATCTACTTCCAACAAAAGATTCTATAGCAAAAAAAGCTTGAATTAAAGATTATGATTTAGTTTTAAAAGCTTGAGATGTTTTTATAAATGATTATGAAAAATTAAAAGATATTATTTGAAAAAATTGAAAAAAAGAATTAACTTTTGAAATTAAAAGAGCTTTAAATAATTGTGATATAACAAAAAATAATAATTGTGAATTTTTTAATATTGAAATAAAAATAGCTCCAAGTGAAGATGGGAAAATATGAAGTTATTTAATTCCAAATAAAGAAATTAATAAAGACTTTAAATATAAATTTTGACTTATAGATTCAGTTAAATATTGATTTATTGAAACAGTTTGACAAATAAAACTAACTTTTCAATGACTATCAATTATGATACAAAAAATATTTTCTCCAAATACTCCAACAGAAAGACAAGAAGCTTTAGATCAAGTGTCTTGACCTATATGAATGGTTGATTTTATGTCAAAATCAATTTCTAATTGAATTATTTTTATAGTTATTATTTGAGCAATTATTTCAATTAATTTATGAGTATTTAATTTGCTCCCAATCCCAGCACTTGATGGATGAAGATTTTTATTTATTACAATAAATAGTATAATTGAAAAAATATTTAAAAAGAAATTAATGCAACCAAAACTTGAACAAATAATACACTTATCTTTTTTTATTTTTTTAATTGCTTTAAGTATAATTATAGCATATAATGATGTAAATAAAATTATTAATAATTAAAATATTATGAACGATAAAATAATATCTTGAATAAAAAAATATGTTAATCAAATGATGTGACCACTCGAAGACCACTATTATCATCAATATGAACATGCTTTAGAAGTATCTGAAAGAAGTCTTGAAGTATGAAAAAAAGAATGACTTTCAGAGCAAGATCTTGAATTACTTTATATAGCATCTTTGTTTCATGATGTATGATTTGTTATACAATATGATAATAATGAAATTATTCGAGCAACTATTGCTAAAAATTATCTAAAATCTATTTTATATCCTGAAGACAAAATTAAAATAATTGAAGAGTTAATTATAGCTACAACTTTATGAGTTGAACCTAAAACTCTACTTGAAAAAATAATTAAAGATGCTGATATGGATAATTTATGAAGAGTTGATTTTTTTGAAAAATGAGAAAAACTAAAACATGAACTTGAATTAATAAAAAAAATAAAGATATTAGACCCTGATTGGTCTCATTATTCACTAAACTTATTAAAATCACATAATTTTTATACAAATACTTGAATAAATGAAAGAAATTGAATGAAGTTTGAAAATATAAAAATACTTGAAAATAAAATTAATAATTAATAAATGTTTGAATTTAAATTAAATAATACTGACTTAAAAGCAAGAGCTTGAGTTTTTACAACTCCCCACTGAGATATAAAAACTCCTGTTTTTATGCCTGTTTGAACAAAATCAACTGTAAAATGAATTACAAATGAAGATTTAGAAGAAATGTGAGCTCAAATCATACTAAACAATACATATCATTTATATTTAAGGCCTTGAGATGATATTGTAAAACACTTTTGATGAATTCATTGATTTTCAAATTATAAAAAACCAATGCTAACTGATAGTTGATGATTTCAAGTATTTTCTTTAGGGCAAATTTGAGAAAATTGATTTAAAAACAAAGAAAGTTTAGTAAAAATCACTGAAGATTGAGTACATTTTAGAAGTTTTATAGATGGAACAAAGCATTTTTTTAATGCAGAAAATGTTATGGATATTCAAAGTAATTTATGAGCTGATATTATCATGGCTTTTGATGAATGTGCTCCTTGAACTTCAAATTGGACTTATGCAAAATCTGCAATGGAAAGAACTCACAGATGGGCTTTGAGAAGTTTAAATCAAGTTAAAAAAAATAATATCTTAAGAGAAAAAGCTTGATTACACAAACAAGCATTGTTCCCTATCGTTCAATGAGTTACTTATGATGATTTAAGAATTGAAAGTGCTAAATTTATTTCATCACTTGATACTTATTGAATTGCTATAGGTTGACTTTCTGTTTGAGAAGCAAAGCCTGAAATGTATCGTATACTTGATGTTATAAACCCTTATTTACCAGAAAATAAACCAAGATATATAATGTGAATTTGAACACCAGAAGACTTAATTGAGTGTATATATAGATGAATGGATATGTTTGATTGTGTATTGCCAACCCGTATTTGAAGACATTGACTTGCTTTTTCACATAAGTGATATGTAAAAATAACTAATTTAAAATACAAATTATCTAAAGAAAAATTAGATGAATCTTGTGATTGTAAAGTATGTAAAAATTATACGAAATGATATTTAAGACATTTAATAAAAGAACAAGAAATGCTTTGAATGCAACTTTTATCTTATCATAATTTATATTTTTTAATTAATTTAGCAACTAAAGCAAGAGATGCTATTTTAGAAAATAGATATAATGAGTTTAGAGATGATTTTTGGAAAAATTATGATTTATCGTTAAAAAAATAGTAACCAACTAATGAACTGCCACTAAAAAAATACTTTAAAAAGTATTTTTTTATTAAAACTCCCAACTTCACTTCATAGAACTTGATTGAGAGTAATTGACAACAGTTGATTCAAAGAAATTTCATTTTTCTGAATTATTATCTTGTAATCTATCAAGATGTTTATATGGATTTGTTATAACCTCAGGATACAATGGAGCAATTCAAAGTAAATTTAATCTACTATTTGCAAGCCATTTTGTATAGTTTTCAATATTTTCATGTGACATTCAAATAATATTTTTTCCTAAAATATGTTTTGACCACTCAATCTCTTGTTTTACAGCTTCTCACATCATTTTTATAATAAGTTTTTCATCATACATTTTTGGAAACTCTTTTTTAATTTCTTTTAATAAATTTGCAAAAATTGTAACATGTGTTAACTCATCTCTTCTAATATAATTTATCATACGATCTGAAGCAACCATTTTTGTTTGATCTGCAAGTGTATCAAAAAAAGCAAATCAGTTATAAAAGTAAATTGATTCAAGTAAAAAGTTTGCAATAATTCATTTAAAGAAATTATCATCATTTGGATTATCTATAAAATCTTGATAAATTTGTCAAATAAATTGATTTCTTTCAAGTAAATGTTTATCTGTCCTCCAAAAATAATAGATCTCTTCTCTATCATTTGAATCAACTATAGTTTCTAGCATAGTTGCATATGATTGAGAATGAATTGCTTCTTGATATGCTTGAATTGATAAAATTAAATTTACCTCAGGAGCAGTAACGTATTCATTAAAATTTGGCAAATTCATTGTTTGAATTGAATCAAGAAATATCAAAAATGATAAAATTCATTTATAAGCTCTTCTTTCCTCATCACTTAAAACTGTTTTAAATTGTATAGCATCTTCTCAAAGTCCTGAAACTTTTTCAGGTACCCAAAAGTTTCAAATCATTACTTGATACATTGATTTTGCCCAAGAGTATTTAGTAGAATTTAATTGAAATAATCAAGTAGCATTTCATTTTATAATAGTTCTATTTTCAACTAAATCATTTCATTCTGGATTAAAAATAAGATTTTGTCTCATTAAATCATTTGCATTCATATTTTAAAAATTAATAAATAAAAATTAAAAAATTATCAACTACAACTTACACAATCATCTTTTATCTCAAGACTCATTGATCTAACATAATAAACTGTTTTTATTCATTGTTTATGAGCTTTTATATAGTATTCATACATTTCTTTTGGTGAAACTTTCATAGGATTTACTATCCATTCAAAAGATATTGCTTGATCTACCCACTTTTGAGCAACTGAAATCATATCAATTACATCATTCATATTCATATTTACATATTCTTTATAATACCAAAAATTATCTTGATTTAAATTTGGTGCTACAACTACTGATGGAGCTACAGAATTTGTTTCTACAAAGTATTTTTTATAAATAGGTAACATTGCTGCTGTAGTTCATATAACATTTGCTGTTGAAGTGTTTGGAGCTGGAGATATATGATATCCAAATCTTACTCAATCTTTTTTAATATTTGAAAGTAGAGTTTTCCAATCAAGAGAAGTTTTTGAATTTTGTTCAAACCATTTTTCGTCTTTTCAAAGTAAAATTCATTTACTATACTCAGATCAATTAAATAATTCATATTTTCATCTTTCTAAAGCTAGTTCATTCGATGATTTAAATGTTTCATAAGCAAAAGTTTCCATTAATTTATCAACAACTTCTCTTGCCTCTTTTGAATCATAAGCAAGTTTATTAACTGCTAAATATTCTGCAAGTCATAAAAATCAAAGTCAAACAGAGCGATATTTTTTAGCTGTTAATTCTGCTTCTTTTATAGGATACATATTTAAATCTATAACATTGTCTAAAATCCTCATTGTTATAGAAGTTACATCTTTTATAGTTTTATCATCATTTACTTTAGCAATATTTATTGAAGCTAGATTACAAACAACTGAATCTCAAGGAGTATATTTTATTGAAATAACTCAGTCCTCTAAAGTTTCTTCAACAAATTTTGCTGGAGATGTGTTTTGAGCTATTTCTGTACAAAGTTGAGTTGAATAAATATTTCAAGCATGCTTATTTGGATTTAAATTATTTACTGTATCACGGAAAAAAACATAAGGCATTCAAGTTTCTACAACTGTTTTTAAAAATTTTTTAAATAATTCTTTGGCATTTACAACTTCTTTTAATTTTATATTTGGATTTGCTTCACACTCTTTATAAAATTTTTCAAAATCTAAAGAAAAATGATCTTGCAATTTTTTTCAAGTAGTATCTTCTACTTCTTTTGGATCAAACAAAGTCCAATTTTCATTATTTTCTACTCTTTGAATAAACAAATCTGGCATCGAAACTGATGGAAAAATATCAAAAGATTTTCTTCTAATATCTCAAGTTTCTGTTTGCAAATCTAAAAAGTCAAATATATCTCTATGCCAAGCATCTAAAGTTACAGATATAGCTCAAGCCCTAGCTCAAAGTTGATTAACAGCAACAGCAGTATCGTTTATAACTTTTATCCAAGGGTTTACTCAACCAGATGATCAATAAACTCATCTAATAGCTGCTCATTTTGAACGAATATTTCATAAATAAACTCAAACTCATCATCAAAATTTTGATATTTGAGCCATATTTTCAATATTATGATATATATTTCTTAAATCATCTCAAACATTTAGTTTAAAACAACTTGATAATTGATGATAATTAGTTCTAGCATTTAATAAAGTTGGAGTTGGAAGAGAAATCATTGCATTTGAAGTGTATTCATATATTTTAAATGCAATTTCAAGTCTTTTTTCTTTTGGTTCAGGAATGGCAAGAAATAAAGCTCGGGACATATACATTTCTTGAGGAAGCTCTTTTATGATTTTGTTTGGGTTTAATAAATACCTTTTTTTATACATCAAAGTTGTTGTATAATTATAAGTAAAATCAGTATCTTTTTTTAGCTTTTTTCAAGCTTCAAGTATATCATCTTCACTATAGTATTTATAAAAATCTTTATAATAAAGTCATAATTTTATATACTCATCAAATAAAGCTTTGTAGCTTTTTGGTTTATATATATCGTTTATTTTTAAATTTCTATTATTTGTAGCCTCTTTATACAAATCAATTGTCAAAAATCTTCAAGCTATAAATTGCCAAGAAGTATTTTCAACAGATATCAAATCTATAGCTGATTTAATCATCATTTTTAAAATATCTTTTGTTTTAATTCATTCAACAAGATATTTATTTAATGAATTTTCAAGTTCTTCAAAAGGACAAATTCTTGCAAGTCAAAAAGAAACTCTTTTATAAGTATTTTTAACTTTTTCTCTATCATAAAATTCTTTTTTTCAATTAGATTTTGTTATTTCAAGTTTATTTTCTTTAATTTTTTCATCAAGTAATTGTTTTTCTAAATTTCTTTCATCAATTCTTTTTTGTCTATAGATAATGTATTTTTTAGCTATATCAAAAAATCAATTTTCCATTAAATTTTTTTCAACAATATCTTGAATTTCTTCTATTTGAAATATTTTTTGACTATCTGAAGAAAAAGATATTTCTTCAAGTTCTCCAACTATATTATCAACTATACTATCTATAAATGATAAATCTATTTTTCAAGCATTTTGCGAGGCTTTTTCAATAGCTCTTTCTATTCTAGTTCTATCAAAAACTATTAAATCTCATTCTCTATTTTTGATGTATTTTATTTTCATTTTGTCTAAAATTTAAAAAATAAAAAAAGGTATAAAAAACAAATTTCTTATACCTTTTATATTAATGATTTTTTAAATATTGCTACAAATTTTAGAACAATAATGTTAAAAAAATGTAAGTTTAGCTTTATTAAGGTTAAAATAAATGATTATTTTATTATAAAATATACTTTTTAACATTTTTATTTTTTTGTTAAAAACTATTAATTGTATTGACTATATCCATTTAATTGAATTAGTTGGACAAACATTTATTGAATCATCAACTCAAAGTCACTCATAATTATCCAATTTTTGTACTACACTAAATCAATCATCATTCATATCATATACATTAGGACAAATAGCTATACAAGATCCACATCATATACAAGTTTCATCAACTATAGGAGCCCTAATTCAAGCTTTTTTTAATTCATCTCTTTGAGAGTCAGTAAGTAAATTCATTTTAATTTCAAAAATAATAAAAATCCACTTTAAGGTTAGATGAGAGTTTTTTGTATTCCTTTATAATAAGGTTTTAAAAAGTTCCAATAGGTCTTTGAAAAAAATAATTCTCAGCAACACTATTTAATAAGCAACTTTTTATTTAATTTTTCGTGTAAGGAAAAAATTAATCAAATCAAACACCATTAAAATAGATTTACATATTTTATTATATATATTTTTTTTATTTTTCAAGGGAGAAAAATATATAAAAACACTAGTTTTAAAACTAGTGTTTTTATATATTTCAAGAAAGTTTTTGAAATCTCTCTTTTTTAGAAATTCTTGCTATTTTAATTAACTCTAAATTTCTATCTAATACTTTTTTAGTATTTTGTTTATTTTTTTTAATCATAAATTATTTATAAAATAATAAAGTGATTAAATCATAAACTATTTAAAGATAATTGTCAAGGTTATTTTATTATATAATTTGATTCTGGAATTATAAGTATTTCTCAAAGTGTTGCTTCAAGGCCTCTTCTTTTTAATTTATAAACTATATATTTTCAAAAATCACTATATTCTAAATAATATAAATCTCAAATTATCTCTACTTTTCAATCTTTATAAACTTTAAAAATAGGTGTTTTTTTACTATCTTCACTATCATAAACAAACAAATCTCATGGATTATATTTTACTCAAAGAGGTATTAATTCAGAAATATATTTAGAATTATTATTTTGTTTATAGTAAATTCAGGTTTTATTTTGAAAATCTCACTCAACTATTTCTACAAAATCATTTACTATTTGAACTTGTCATGCATTTGGAGTTGCTAAATATTGATAATAAATTTCTTTTCATTCTTTAGATACAATTATTTTAGGAAATGCTTGATTATTTGTTTTACTATTTGAAGGAAGTATATCTATTTTTAATTTATTTGTTATTTTTGATAAATCAGACATATTTATTTTCCCTGTTGTTTCATCAATACCAAATAATTTACTTCAAGATAGTGTTATATCAAGTCAACTCACTCAAGAAGATGTATTAAATAAAAATTTTCATCCTTCTATTGTTTTTACTCAAAATTCATTATTTACTCATTTTATTCTAGTTAAATTATCTCATCTTAATCTATAAAAATCAATTGGTTCATTTAATAGTATTTCATTTAACCTTCAAGAAATAGAGTTATTTTTTATATTTTCTATTTGAGGAATTGGTGAATAAACTATAAAATTTATCTTTTTTCATCAAATATTTCAATTATCATCAACCACATAAAGCATGATATCTTTATTTATAAGTGTGTCAAAAGGTCAAATATCAAAATATATTTTATTTCATTCTTTATTTATTTTAAAATTATTTTTTGGCATTTTATAGGCAAAGTCTCTATCATTAAAATTATTTCAATCTCAATTAGTATCTTTTTCTAAATCAAAATCTATAAATATATCTTTTATAATATTATTTCAACTATTTTCATAAATACTTTCTGTAAAATCAAATAATTTTGTTTGATAAACTGGTAGTTTTATTGAGTTAAAATTAACTTCTGGTAATTTATTATCTGATTCTTTTTGTGGAGAAAGAAGTATTTGATTTGAGTAACTTGAAAATTTATTATTTTTAAAACTTCTAATTTTTGCATAATAATAATCATTCTCCATCTTAGTTCTTACAAAATAATCTTTTGTCTTATTTCATAAATCATATAACTCATAATAATTTGTAGTAGTAAAATCAATTAAAACCTCACTATTATCATAATACTTTATATCTATATGAGTTTCATTTAATGTTTTTTCATTTTCTTTTAATTCTATTTTACTTCAAGGAAGTAGTGGTTTTTTTATAAAACTTGCTATTTGATTTCAAGTAAGAATTATATCTTCATCTCACTCTACATATAAATCTCATCCTGAGATTCAAGTAATAACAATATCATCTTTAAATTCTATATTTGAAAGTGGATTTATAGTCACTTCTCTTCCTTTTAATTCTTTATCTTTTTCTTTATATAAATAATATCTAAGTTTTATTGTATTATTTGAAGAATAAATTTTTGTTTTAGAATTTATAGTAGGAGATATATTATTTGAGACATCTTCATTTAAAGATTTTAGTTTTTTTGTTGTTAAAATAACTCAAGCTAAGTTTGAAATATTGTCTATATATGCTAGATTTTTTCTAAATATAATATCTTCTCTTGATATTTTTTCCATATCACGAGTTATATCATCGATAGAAGCAAATCAATCTATAATATATTTTTTAATATTTTTAGGTATGTAATCACTACTAAAATCATTAATTAAATCATCAAATTTATCAATTACTTTAAAAAATTCTATTCTATAATTTGATTTAAAAGAATCTTTAAATCATATATTTATATAATTACTATCACTAATTCACTCTTCAAATCAATTAACTCGAGGAATAAATTTATTATCATCAAGGAATATATTATTTGATTTACTTAAAATTATAGGATTTCAAGAATAATATGATTTATTTGTTTTTTTAGTTTTTAGATTTTGTTTTAAATAAATCTCATCACCCATCATATATAAAATATCATCATCTTCATCGTTATCAAAATCAGATGTTTTTATAACTTCATATCAAGTTAATTCATCTAAATAATCTATTAAATAATAGCTAATTTTTTTATTTAAAAATTTTTCTACTATATACATTCATTTATAAATATATGATGAACTTCAAGAGTTAGCTATACTACAAACTTGTTTTTCTGTAGTAGAGCTATTTGTTGTAGTTGTGCTATTATTTGCAAGTAATTTATTTGAATTTATTTCTATATGTGAGTATGCAAGTTTTGATTTTTCTAAATCATTATTAAAGTTATTTAATCAAGTTTTTACTTGAGCTAAAATGTCTTTTGCATCTTTTTTAATATTATTTATTTCAAAATCTTCTTTATATAGATTTACTACACTATCTTGAGCTTTTTGTTTATAAATTTCAAGTCTTGAGTTATAGTCATTTGAATTTGTTTTATAATCAACTAAAATATTATCTTTAGATTTTAATAAATCATTATTTTTTAGTTTATTTAATAAATCATTATTTTTTATTTTTTCTTCTTGTAAAATAGATTTTACTTCATTAAATTTATTTTCATTATTTTTAGATAAATCTTTAATTAATTCGTTTTCTTTTGTAAATTTATAATTTAATGCATTATTCCAAACTCAAACTATTTTTTCATTGTCAATATTTGAAAGTTGTTTTTGAATTTCTTTTTTAAACTCATTATTTGTTAATTCTATTTTTGAATTTTTATCTATAGAATTATGAATTTTTAATATTCATATAGATAATTTATAAGCAAAATCAAATAAACTAATTTTTCAATTATTATAACTAACTCAAGTATCTACATCTCAATTTTTATCTATTTTAACATCAATATTTTCTGGTAATACTCCTCTAAAATCCAAATCTCAAATACCTATATTTAAAGTATTTGCTATATTATTTCAAAAACTATTTATTGGTAGTGCCATTTGTCTAGCCATTTCAACTAAAAAATCTACTTCTAAATCTAAATTAACATAAGTTGTGATTTTTATAGCATCAACAAATGGAAATGAAAATTCTGGTAATGATATATCTAGAAAATCTAATCATAAATAACCTGTTCTTTCTGTTATAAATGCTATTTGATCTCAAGCTCTCCACTCTGGAACAAATGGTGAAGTTTTTAATATACACATTATTTTTGTAATAATTTTTAATATATTTAAAAATACTTCTATTGATGAAAATAACTTTGGTAAAGTTGGTGGTGGTGGTAAGTTTGGTAGCTCAACTGTTGGTAATGATGGTAATTCTGGCAAAGTAGGTAAAACAAATTCAGGTAGTAATGGTAATGATGGCAATTTAAGTCCAAGTCAAGGAGAATTTGGCAAGTATAAATTTGGTAGAGTTGGCAATGTTATTGGTCTTAAATTGAATTCAAATTCAGGCAATCAAACAACCAAATTAACTCTTATATTATGTAAATCAATATAAATATCAGGCCATTTTGGAAATTTAATAACAGGTATTTTTGGCAATACCATTGAAATAAGTTTCCATATAAAATATTGTAAATCATATCTTTCATTTTTACATTGATGACATGTTGCATCATAATCAATAAATATATCTATAAGTAATTGCCAAGATTTTAAAATAGCTTTTATTAAAACATATAACTCAACCCAAGCTTTAAATCTTTTTCAATTTTCTCAAATCCATCATCAAGTTATTTTTGAAATTGTTTCTAAATTACATAAAATTTGTTCTATCCAAACATCTTTTATTTTTAGCATTTTATAAATATCTTTTGGTATATTTTTGTAAGAGTTCAGTATTTCTATATTTCTATCTATTGAAGAAATTAAATTTTGAGCATCTAAAATATTTTTACATTCAGTAGATGAAGAAGTTTCTACACAATTATATTTTTCTAAATTCCATTCACTTTTAGCTCTATTTATTTCCTCTTGCCATTGTAATTTTGTTGCTTCAAAATCAGCTATAGCTTTTTCTATAGTTTCACTATCAACCCAAGGTATATTAATATTTACTTTTTGATTTTCAATTTTTATAATAGGCATATTTGATAAAAATTCATATGCTCGCTTTATTCATCCAAGAGATTTATTTTCTCAAATATTTTTTTGAGCTTTTAATTTTCATAGTTCTATCTCATTTGTCATACAATCAATAGAATTTTCATCACAATTTAAATTAGAATTTATTGTTTCTAAATTGTTTATTTTTTCATCTATTTGATTTTGTCTACCCAATGCTTTTTGTTCTCAAGAGGCATATTTTTGTTTTAAATTATCTAAAAAATTATTAAAATTTATATCAAAAACTCAATTAAAATCAGGTAAAATAATATACAATGTTGGGAAATCAGTAAGTTTAGTAACTATTTCTTCTATTTGTCTTGTTACCCAATCCATTATAAAATCAGGGAATGGGGAAATTCTTTTCATATTTATATTTAAAATATCTCAAAAATTACCATCTTTTAATCGTCAAAAATCAATATTAACAGATAAATCTTCACTACTTCAATCTCATATATTTAATAAAGGACCATTTGGTAAATCCCATTTTTGAGTTGGTCAAGAAGCTACTGTTGTTAAAATATCTTTTAATTTATTATCAAGTCAGTTTTTTTTAATTCAAGAATTTTTATAATTTAAATAATCTCATCAATCTTGTCATAAATATGGTTTTTTATTTTGTTTTTTACTACAATTTCAATTTATAACATTTCACTGTCACATATTATAAATTTCTCAATCAGATCAGTCATCTTTACATCATAATAATGGAGTTGCGGCAATTACACAATTTCATCCAGGCACAAAAGGACTTAATCAAGGTGGTGGAAGCCATCAAGCTCAAACATTTGGTCAAAAACAAATAGCTATTCAAACTCGTCAAGTTAATGTTGGTGTTACAAAAAATCTAAACTGACTTATTCAAAGTCAAGTAGGAATTACATCTAACCATCATCATGCTCAAAGTGGACAAGGTGGCCATGTTCAAATATATGGGGGAACTGGACATATGGTAGGATAAGAGAAAACAGGTAATCATTCTCACACATGTAATCAATCTAAAATAGGGAACCCAAATAAAGTTGGATCATTTCATGGTGCAAGAGGTGCCCAATTTATAGGTGATGCTATACAACCTCATCATCCAAATCAACAAGAAAGTCAAGCAAGTATTGTATCTATATCTGCAAGTACCCCATCAACTTCATTGTTTATTTTATCTAAATTATTCATAAAATCATCCTCTCAATCTTTTGATATATCTGAATTTAATTTATTTAGGTTATCTTGAGCATAATCTTTTAATTTATCTGTATTTCATCATTTTTTTCATGAGTTCATCAAATCATCTATATAATCAGGGATTCAATTTTTATTTAAATCAACTGAATTTTGTTCTAAATCTCAAGGCAAATCTCCTTCACAAGTAGGAGTTTTTATAATTTTTTCATAATCTCTTATTTCAATAGATTTGTATAACAAATATTCTTGTCCACAATTTTCATTTTTATCTTTAAAAATTACATCTCAATGTGGAGTTGTTGTATCAAATAATCAAGCATCTATAAATCAATATTCAAAAGAATTTGTTTCAAGTGATATATTTAAAGTAAGAGTTTCTCAAGGTCTTAAATTTAAACTTTTTAAGTTTTTTTGCTCATAATATGAATCAAGTAAAAAAGTATATTCACTACTTGGTGAAGTTTTTAAATTTATATCTTTACTATCTATTTCTCTTCATCATATATTTAAAGTATATTTAGAATTTTTAGTTATTTGAAATACATCATATATTTTTTCTGCAATTGCTAGGTTTTTAATTTCTTTATTACTATTATTTATAATTTTTAAAGAAAAATTAGCCATATCTCATCACTTTAATATTCCCAAATTTTTATCTGTATAAATTTTTTCTATTAGAATTTTTTCATATTCAGCATATTCAGACTTTAAAAAAGTTGTTAAATCATTTGATAACTGCTCTCCAGTAAATGAAATTTTATTTTCACTTCAAGTTTGAGATAAAAGATCATTAACTCAAGTTATTGTATCTTGAATTCCTGATTCTACTCAATTTACTCAAGAACTTAAATCTAAATCTACGTTTTTTGCTCATCAAGAAAATGTTTTCATTACATCATTTACTGATTTTTCTTGGTTAATTAATCATTGTTTCATTTCAGAAGTCATAATAGATTCTGGTAATGTTATTTTATTTCATTTAATTTCTTTTCCAAAAGGAGTATAATTCATTTGAGTAAATATTAATTTATCAAGCAAATTTTCATTTATTTTTCCTTCTTTTTGTGAAGTAGAAGATAGATTATTTTTATTTTTTTCAAGTTCTTCTAGTAATTTTTTTCATTCATCTATGTTAGATTTTACTTCATCTTTTTTTATTTGATATAATCAATCATAATAAATAGCTCCCAAATCTTTTCTTTTTTCTCAATTTAGAGTAATTCAAAGTCAGTTTCAAACTAATTTTTTTTGAAATTTTCAAACATTATTAGTTCAATAAAATATATAAATATTTCATTCATCATCTAAAATAACTAAATCCATTTTTCAATCTAAATCCATATCAAATCATACTATCTGATTTATTTTTCAAGATGTTTTTATATCTGTTTCAACTCTATTGAATTTTTTTTCTTTATTTGATAATAAAACTACTTTTTTTTCTTTATTTAAAACTACAATATCTCAGTATCCGTCCCCAAAAAAGTCTCAAGTAATTATTGGTGATTTAGAGTATATATCTGCTACATAAGCTAAATTTCATCTATTGTCAAAATCTCAAAAAGCATCTCTTCATTCAAGTAACTCGATATATCATCATCTTTTTAATATTGCAATATCTTCATTGTCATCTTTGTTATAATCAAGTATACTATAAACCATATTTTCATCATCTTTTGATATTAGGTATCAAATAGTTGAATCATATTTTCTTAATTCTGGAGTTCAAGGAAGTTTTTTTCAAATCTTTTTAAGAGAAATAACTGGGTCTCAGATATTGATTAATCAAAAACTCATAAAATCTTTTGTTGCTTGACCTATAGATTTTCAAGCAGAAAATGAAAGTAATATTTTATTATCTTCTTTCCATCAAACTCAATCTTTTTGATCAAATTTTTCATATCAAAATTCAAAAAATGTTCAAAATTTATTTATATTTTTTGAAGTAGATGCAAAAGGATCATTATAAATTATACTATATCAAATAGCATCTTTTGTTGATCAACCAAAATAGTTCTCTTTATAAAAGTAATCTCTGCCATCTAAATAAACTATTATTCATCAATTTACTTGTGATTCTTTTATAGCATTAATTTGGCTTAAATTTCTTGTTATTTTTAAATTATTTGGGATATTTATAACTAAATTTCAAATAATTTGTCATCATAATTTTAAATTTAAAGAAAGTCAAGTTGTATCATTTTTATTTAATTCAAAAATTACATCATTTGATTTTATAATTTTTCAATTTTGTTTTATTTGAAATACACTATTTCATTCTTTAGTAAATAAATTTAATCAATTAATCTCATCAGCTTTTGATATATAGCTAGAATTACTTGTTTTTAAATAAGCTGTAATTTGGTCTTTAGCAAAACAATTTTCTTGCTTTTGACTAGAACATTTATCAATTAATAATACATTTTTTAAATTATATAAAACTTTTCAAACAAAACTTCAAAATGTATTATTTTGAAAATCAATTTCAATATTTCAACTAGGATTTATTGTAAAATCTCACGATATATCTTGAGTAATATCTGTATTTGATATATTTTGTTTTAAATTTCAATTAGGAGAAATATTTAAAACTTCTAAATAATTTTTTATGTCTGGCAATAAAGAAGTAACTCAAAGACTTCTATTATTTTTATCAAAAATTAATGAATTTGCTAAATTGTCTTTTACTGTAATATCTCAATAATTAGATCAAAGTAATGTTGTATATATAGAATTATAATAATTTCAATCTATTTTTTGCTTATTCCAAAAATAAAATGTTTCTATTTTTCAAAAATTTTCTCAAACTCAATTAATTGTTAACTTATTACTTCAACTTCAAATTTCTATTTTATTATTTGACAAACTAGGAGTAGATGAAACTTTAAAATAAGCAGTTCATGGCAGATTTGTTGCATTTATTTTAAATTCTGCCCTTCATTTTACTACTTTTTTTGATGATACATCTCAAAAAATAATTCCTTTATATTTTTCTAAAATATCTAAATTTAGTGTAGTTTCATCATCATTCCATAAAGTATTTCAATATCTATCTTTTATTTCAGCATATAAAGTAGCATATGAATTAGATGTTGCTTCAAGTTTTGATTTTGATAAAGTTAAATTAAGCCTTAATCATACATCTGGCAATATTTTTACTTCTTTATAAACAGAATTTTTTACTCATTCAATTTTAAATTCTAAAATAACTTTTTCTCAAGCTGTTTTTTTTGTTTTAAAACTTCAAGTTCAAGTTCCATTATTAATTGTTATATAATTTTGATTTGATTGAGCAAAGTTATTTTTTGTTACAAAATATGCTCTTGAATTAAATAATGCTTTTTCATTAGTAGATTTAACTTTTAATGTATAATCATAATTATTATTTCAAACTTTTAATCAAGTAGGTACTTCTAAATCAAAATCTATTTTATTTACAACAAAAATAGGTAGAGTTTTTTTACTTACAACTTTTTCTCAATACTTTAAACTAAATGTTATATTACTATCTCAAGGAATATTTGTAGATTTTAGTCTAAATGCTTTATATCAATCATAAACTTTAAATATTTCTTTATTTTTACCATTTTCAAAAGTAACAGAATTTCAATTAATTTCTGCTTCTACAGTATATAAATCTCAAATAGTAGGGTTTTTGTATTTATCATACATTGAAAAAACATTTGTTGTTATAACTCCTCCTCTTTCTATTAAGTTTGTAGATAAAGAAACATCTATATCATTTGCAATATCTGGAGTTATTGTTACAAATTTATTAACTACAAAATTTATATTATCTTTTATTTCAATTTTATAAACTCAAGCATCTTTTATGCTTCAAATTGGGAAAATACTATTTATAGAATTTACTGACAATGTATCTATAATTTTTTTATTTTCATCATTAAAAATATTTACTTTTAATGGGTATTTAATAGGAATTCTATTTCAATTTTTATCTGTATTTGATAGTGTTATTAATAATTTTTCTGTTGAATTAGATAAAGAATTTAATGATTCTAGTTTATCTTTTTGAGATAAAAAGTAACTTTCATCCATCATAAATATATTTTGACTGTTTGAAACTTTAACATCATTTGATGATTTAAGCTCTAGTTTATCTAAACTATTGTTAAATAATTTGTAATTAGTTACAAAAAATAAATCTCATCTAATTTCAAAAATTATTTCACTTTCTTTTGTTGAAATAATTTCATTATTTGCTGATTTTAAAGTTAAGGTAGCTTTAATTTTAATATCTGCTTCTTTTGTTTTTGAAGAAAAATTAAATTTAAATAATCATTTATTTATTTTTGATGTTATATCAGAAAATCATAAATATTTTTTTGCTTCATTTCTTGATTTTTCATCTTTTTTTACTTCATTTTTTAAATCAAAAATAACTTGTTTATTATTTGAATTAAATTCTTTTTTATTATCTATTGGAATTTCAAGTTTTGAAAGTTCAAATTTTATACTTGAATAATTATCACTATTAATAATATCTCCTGATCAGTTTGTAATTTTAGCTTCTAAAAATCAAGTTTTATTAAATGGATACTTAAGAGAGTCTGAACTAAACAATAATTTTCAATTTTTTATTTCTTTTTCAAGTAAATCAGGGATTCAATTTTTATTTAAATCTGTTGTATCTGTTGGATTATTTCAAGAATTGTTTCAAGAATTACAAACACTACAAACTCAAAGTTCTGCCTCAAGCATTTCTTTATAAAAATCCATTGATGATATTCAACAATTTCACTCACTAATTTTTATTTTTGGTGGTAACATATCTTTTAGCCAACACATAACTGCTGGAATCCATTGCCAAATAGGAACTCATTCAGGTGGTGCACATTTAAATGCAGATCAATTATTATCTTGATCTTTTATATTTAATAAATAATTATTTAAATCTTGATTTGCTTTAAATATGTCTAAATAAGGATTTTCTCATTTATCTTCTGGATCCATTTTAATATACATATTTTTAGGATCTCAAGGAGCTCATAAATATGATATTTCATATTGTTTTTTGTTTTTAGGTAAATAAAAACTATCTCATCTCAAACTTTGATCAGATAAATAATTATCAAATACAAAAGCATATTTAGCAGACACTGATGGTAAATTATTCCAAGCTAAAGATAATGCTAGAGTATCAATATAACTTAAAGTTATTTTATCTCACATTAAATTTAGTTCTTTAGGTGGTTTATTTAATAATTCTTTATATAAATCTATTGTTGGAGCAGGATAAACTCAATTTTTTAGTAAATTATAGATTTGTAAATCAGTTCAAGTTAGTTTAGATGGATTTTTTTGAGTTATTAAATTATTAATTTCAAGCGATTTTAAATCAAGGCTTTCTTTTAATGTATTTTTAATACTTTTTAAATTTAATTTAGATGATGTTTGAGTATTTTTTAATCTAAATAAATAAGGATAATTTATTTTTGTATAACTATTATCTGCAGCTATGAAATCAATATATCTATCTTTATCTATAGGAAGATTTGGAGATAACATATATTTTGTTTGATTATAAACATCATCTATAGTTGGGTATTTATGCTCAATATATGATGAAATACTTTTAAAATAATATAATTTTGTTGTTTCTTCTTGCGTCTTAACTTCCCTTTCTCAATCATCATTAGTAAATATTCTTTCACAATCATCATTAAAATATTTTTTTAGATTTTTTCAATCTAAAAATAAATAATGCCTTTGGCAAGAATCAACACTTAAAGTTGGAAAATTATTATATGTAAAATAAAAATCTCCTGTATAAGATAATTTATTATGAATTGCTGAGCAATTATTTATATTATTAGTTAAAATAAAATTATTTAAATAACATAAATTTGGATTTGGAGTTTTTGTAGAATCATCTATTTTAAGACTCCCTAATATATCAAACAATGGAGAAATGGCATTTGATGTATCTTTAAATTTTAGTTTATAAATATTTGAACTTGAATTTTGATTAATTGCAGTTTCAGCATTATAAGATATATCAAAATTTACTGGAGAATTTCATCCCCAATATCACATAGTTTCTCGTTTTTTACATAAATTTATATCTGGCTGTATATTATTTATATTAAATGCTCTATTTGCTTCAATTAATTGTCAAGAATTAGTAGTAGATCATCTATAAAAACTACAATCTAATGCATTATTAATAGAACTTGCTTGTTTTCAGTATAAAAAATTTGTATAAATATCTTTATTAATATCGAATTTTTCTGGAATTGCTATATTTCTTGAAAATCATTTTTTGACTATATCGTCTATAATTTTTTCTAAATCTGTATTTACATTTTTTATAGATTTTTCTGATAATTTATCTAAATTTGAAATAAGTGTTGGGATTAAATCTACATTAACAACTGATGATCAAGAATTATATCTTCAAGCATTGTGAACATTTTTTCTCATTTCTCATAGAGAATCTGCATTAAATATTTCTAAAAATTGTTTTGTTGTATTTTTTATAATATGTTTTAATTGAACATCTGGTATATTTAGTGTTGTTGGTCGTCAAATTAAAAATCAAAGATTAGCTTGATCTCACAATATACTTTTTACATCTCAAATAAAATCTCATTGAGAATTTGTATAATCTTTTTTTAATTTTTCTGTTAATTCTTTAGAAAATCTATTATAAGTTAAATCCTCTAAATTGTTTAAATAATTTTCATATGCTTTATACTCAACAAATTTTAAAGCTTTTGATTCTCTAATTTGATCATAATAAAACACATATGGTTTATAGCCATTTAATAAATCTTCATCTTGTTTTCAATTTGTAATTCATTTAGAATTTTGAAATAATCAAGTTCAATTATAATAGTCATTATTTTTTGAAAAATAATCATTAATTTCTTTTATATCATCTTCTTCACTTCAAGAGTTTGGAGAAATAAATCAATGCCATATTTCTGCTTTTGGTGTTTTTATAGTATCTTTATTAATAGTGTATGATTTTTTTTCTTCATCATAAATATATAATTTATCTTCAAAATCAACATAAGGAAATATAGTTTTTTCTAAAGCTCCTCAATTATTCACAACTGGCAATGCAAGATCTCAAATAAAAATACTTCAAATTAATTTTGAATTTCAAGAAAGTCATAAAAGTCAATTATATCATTCAAAATAAAGTTTTTCATTTATAGATGAAATATTAAATGGATGAGTATTTTGAGGAATAGGAACAATAATAGTTTTTGTATTTTCTAAAGTTTTTTGAATATTTTTTGCATAAGTTTCGACACTATTTTTTATACTAGGATAAATCTCTTCTTCAACTATTAATGAAACAAGATTATATTTTGTATCATCTGCAGCAGATAAATTATCTACAAGTGAAAAAAAAGAGTTTTGTATAGTAAAAGAAAATAATATTGAAAAAATAAGCAAATAAGAAACAAATTTTTGAAATCTAGTGTAATTTAACATATTAAAGTATTTTAAAAATATTTTTATAGTATTTTAACATATTTTTTGTTTTTTTCAAAAAATAATTTTAATAATATTACTCTTTTCCAAAAATTAAAAATAAATATTGAAATATTTCAAAAAATAGTTATAATTTCCCCACTTATTTTTAATTTAATAATGATATGAAATCGAGTATAAAAAAACTAGAAAAATCAATAATTGAACTAACTATTGAAGAAGGCAAAGAAAATATTGCAAAATATAGAAAAAAAGTCTTAAATGATTTAAGAAAAAATGCTGATATAAAATGATTTAGAAAATGAAGTAATATTCCTGATGAAGTTATTTTAAAAAACTACTCAGAAGAAAGAATTTCAACTTTAATGATTGATGAAGCATTAAATAAACTTTATTGAGAAGCTTTAAAAGAAAACAAAATACTTCCAATAGCACAATGAGAAGTAAAAGAAATAAAATCTCAAGATCCTTTAATTGTTGTTATGCATATAGAAGTTTTCCCTGAAATAAGCATTGATGACAAATATAAATCAATAAAACTTAAAAAAAATACTTTTAAAGTAGAAGAACAAGAAGTTTTAGATGCACTTGATGAAATACAAAAAAAATTCACTCATTTTCATGAAGCAGAAAATGATTATGAAGCAAAAACTTGAGATAAATTATTTATAAATACTACTTGATATGATACTTCTTGAAATAAACTAGAAAATACTTCTATGGAAAATTATCCTTTAATTTTATGAAGTAATGTTTTAGTTCCTTGATTTGAAGAATGACTTGTTTGAAAAAAAGTAAATAATAAAGTAAAATTAGATATAACTTTCCCAAAAGATTATCATAATGATAGTTTTAAATGAAAAAAAACTAATTTTGAAGTTGAAATATTAAAAATTGAGAAATCTCATAAACCTGAATTTACTCCTGAATTTATAAAAGACTTAAGATGAAAAGAATTAGATTTTGAATGATTTAAAGCTTTAATAAAAGAAGAATTACTTGAAACAAAAGAAACAAATGCAAGAATGCTTGATGAAAATGCTTTAATGGATGAACTTATGAAAGTTTCAAAAGTTGATTTTTGAGATAGTATGTTAAAAAATCAAACATCTAGAGTTTATGAAGAAATTAAACAAAATATAGTTCAATCTTGAGCTAAAGTAAATGATTATATTTCATCTTTATGATTAACTGAAGATGATTATATAGAAAAAAATATAAAACCGATTGCTATAAAAAGATTAACTTCTGAATTAATACTTCATAAGTTAGCTGAAATTGAAAAAACTGAAGTTACTCAAGAAGAAGCAAATAAAGAAATTGAAAAAATAATGTCTAGATTTGGTTCTGAAGATGTAGTAAAAAGATTAAAAGAATTATACACTCCTTGAACTAAATACTATGAAGAATTATCTCAAAGAATAGTTTACAGAAAATTAATTGATAGCTTTTTTAATTAAAAAATAAAGACTAATTTCAAAATTAGTCTTTATTTTATTATTACTAATAAATAAAAAAAAACTTGTTTTACAAGTTTTTTTTTATTTTGTTTCAACAGATCATCCTGCTTTAGTGATTTTTTCAAGAGCAGATTTAGAAATTTTATCAGCTTTTAGAGTAA
The DNA here is from genome assembly GCA_964527685.1 of uncultured Candidatus Peribacteria bacterium. Taxonomy (GTDB): domain Bacteria; phylum Patescibacteriota; class Gracilibacteria; order BD1-5; family UBA6164; genus UBA7396. Next base: position 129,987 of record CAZGOC010000001.1, read on the forward strand.
TTTTTTTAGTAATTTCTCCATCAGCTAAAATTTTTACTAAATCATTTTTATTTCTTAAAACTCAGTGATTTAATAAAACTTCTTTATTAATTTCAGTTATACCATTTGATGCTAAAACTTCTAGTTGAGAAATATTTATAGCAGTATATCTAACTGTAAATAAAGAATTTTTAAATCATTTTAATTTAGGCATTCTTCTAAAAAGTGGAGTTTGTCCTCATTCAAACCAAGGAGCAACTCAACCTCAAGCTCTAGAATTTTGACCGTTTAATCATCTTCCACAGTAAGTTCATTTTCCTGATCCATTTCATCTTCAAAGTCTTTTAGACTTTTTTTTAGAACCAAATTCTGGTTTTATATCATTTAATGAAAACATAATTATTTTTTTAATTAAATAAAATCAAGTTTCTTATTTAAAAGAACTTAAGGCTTTTATAGTAGCTCTAGCATTATTTATTTTGTTTGTAGAACCATGTCTTTTACCTAAAACATCTTTATATCAAGCAACAGCTAAAACTTTTCTCATAGCTCAACCTGCAATTATTCATGTTCATTCAGTAGCTGGATGAACCATAACTTTTGCTGATTTTAATTTTAACTCTATATTATATGGCACAGTTCAATTTTCAATTTTTACTTTTACCATATTTTTCTTAGCATCATTAACAGCTTTAGCAATAGCATCAACAACTTCCCAAGATTTTCAAGTTCAAAGTCAAACTTTTCCTTTTCCATCTCATAAAACTATTACAGCTCTAAATCTTAATTGTCTTCATCAAGATGTAACTCTAGTAACTCTATCAATAGAAAGAAGTTCTTCTTTATACTCTTTTTCTTGTTTAAAAGTATTTGATTGTTTTTTAAAGTTCTTTTTAACTTCTCAATTAGTCATAAACATTTTAAATTTAAATATTAAAATTTTAATCAAGCAGATCTAGCAGCATTTGCTAAAGCCTCTACTCTACCATGATAAGCAAAACCTCATCTATCAAAAACAACTTCTGAAATATTTAATGATAAAGCTTTTTTTGCTAAATTTTCTCAAACTTGAGATGCTCTCTCAGTTTTAGTTCATTTTTCAATTTTTATATCATTAAAAGAACATAATGTAGTTCAAGTAACATCATCAATTAATTGAGCATATATATTAGCATTGCTTCTATATACACTTAAACGAGGTCTAGAACTAGTTCAAGAAATTTTTGCTCTAATTCTATTTTGTCTTTGTAATCTTTTTACAAATTTTTCTAACATAATATTATAAATTATAAATTATAAATTATAAATTACAAATTTAGAAGTTAAAATTAATTTTTATTATTAATTTCTAAATTCTAATTTTTTAATTATTTACCTGTTTTTCAAGCTTTTCTTCTAATTACTTCTCAAACATATTTAATTCATTTTCCTTTATAAGGCTCTGGTTTTTTCATTGCTCTTATTTTTGAAACAAATTCTCAAAGTAATTGTTTATCACTTGAAGAAAAGTGAATAGTATTTTTTAATTTTTCATCAGCCTTTAGAGTAACTCATTTTGGAGCTTCTACTTCTACTTTATGAGAATATCAAATACTTAAAATTAATTTAGTTCCAGATACTTCCATTTTATATCAAACTCAATTTATTTCAAGAGATTTTGAATATCAAACAGAAACTCATGTAACCATATTATTAATATTTGCTCTAGTAGTTCCCCATAAAGCTTTAGATAAAGGATTTTCTAAATCTTTTGGATTTACTTTTATGTTATTTTCCTCAACTGAAACTGAAACTAAATCATGTATTTCTCAATTTAAGCTTCAAAGTGGTCAAGTAACTGAAATAACATTGTCAGTAATTTTTACTTCTACTTTTTCTGGAATAACTACAGGCAATTTACCAATTCTAGACATATATAAAAGTTATAAAGTTATAAAATTTAAAAGTTATAAAGGAATTTTTCCTTTAAAAAACTAATTAAAATATTTCACACATAAGTTCACCTCAAACATTTAGAGTTCTTGCTTCATATCAAGTAACTACTCATTTTGGAGTTGAAATTACATATATTCATTTACCATTTCTAGATTTTTTAATATCTTTTGCTCAAATATAAATTCTTTGTCCTGGTTTAGAAATTCTTTTAAATGTAGGAACATATTTTGTTAATCTTACATCGTTTAATTTAACTAGTAAAGATTTTTTATTATCACCTTCATCAATTTCTTCAAAAGAAACTATGTATTTATTTTTTTGCAATATTTTTAATAAATCTGATTTTAATTTAGAGTATGGAGACGAAACTTCTAAAATTCTTGCCATATAAGCATTTCTAAGTCTAGTCAATAAATCTCCTATTGGATCTATTATCATAATTATAAAACTTAATAAACTAAATTTAATTTTTCTACCAACTTGATTTTCTTACACCTGGTAATTCTCAAGCATTTGCTTTTTCTCTAATACAAATTCTACATAAATCGAATTTTCCTATATATCATCTAGTTCTTCAACATACACTACATAAATTAAAAACTTTTGTAGCAAATTTTGGTTTTCTGTTATCTGCTAAGCTTCTTAGAAATTTTGTTTTTAATTTCTCAGCTTTTGCAATTTTTGACTTTCTCATTATTTTTTACTTTAAAAATTAAAAATTATTTAGAAAAAGGGAATCCTAGATCTTCAAGTAACATTTTTGAAGATTTAGAGTCTTTAGTATTTGTTTTAATTGTAATTTGTAAACCATGTGGTTTTACAACATCTAATTGTGGAACTTCTGGAAATATAGTGTGTTCTTTAATTCAGAAATTGTAATTTCAATCTAAATCAAAACTTTTTTTATTTATTCATCTAAAATCTTTAACTCTTGGTAATACAACATTTACAAGTTTTTCTAAAAATGCATACATATTATCTCATCTTAAAGTTACAGATAATCAAACAGGCATTCATTCTCTTAATTTAAAGTTTGAAACTGCTTTTTTAGCAAGTCTAACTACAGGTTGTTGTCCTGATATTAATGCTAAATCTTGTTTTAAAGAAGAATAATCTTTATTTCAAGTTTTAATATAAGTTCAAATTCACATATTTAAAACAACTTTCTCTATTTTTGGAGTTTGCATTACATTTGATAACTCTAATTTATTTTTCAAACTAGGAGCTATCTCTTTAATATATTTATCTTTAATATACATTTTGTAGTAAATTAGTGAAATATTATTTTATTATATAATCTTTAGCTTCTCCTCCTTTAACTTTTAAAGCCATTTTAGAGAATCTAAATTTTTTAGTTGTTGATTTCTCTTCTATAAAGACAAATCATACTCTTGTTGGTTTTTTTGTAAATGGACATACTAACATTACATTTGAAACTGCAATTGGAGCTTCTTTTTTAACAGATTGTCCAGCTTGAGTTCCCATTTTTTTGTAATTTCTAGTAACCATATTTACACCCTCAACAATTATTTTATTTGTTTTAGTTAAAACTTTTAAAACTTTACCTTCAGTTTTTTTATCTTTTCAAGATATAACTAAAACTTTATCATCTTTTCTAATTTTCATAAATTTTAATTATTATAGATTATAAAACTTCTGGAGCCATACTTACGATTTTTTGAAATCATTTAGCTTTTAACTCTCTTGCAACTGGTCCAAATATACGAGTTGCCTTTGGTTCACCTTTCTCATCAATTATAACACAAGCATTGTCGTCAAATCTTATAAAACTTCCATCAGGTCTTGAAATTTCTTTAGCAGTTCTAACAATAATTGCTTTTACTACTTTTTTCTTTTTTATATTTCCATCTGGATCTGCTTTTTTAACTGACACTACTATTGTATCACCAATTGAAGCATATCTTCTGTGAGAACCTCATAAAACTTTTATACATAAAACTTCTTTAGCTCAAGAGTTATCAGCAACAACTAATCTTGATTCAGTTTGTATCATATTTTTTATAGTTATAAGTTATAAATTATAAGTTTAAATTTAAAAAATTGTAGCTAAATTTTAAGATATTGATTCTTAATTATTTAACACATATTTTTTAAATTAACTTTCACTAACAACTTCCCATCTTTTCAATTTAGAAAGAGGTCTAGTTTCTTTAATAGTAACTACATCTCAGATATTGAATTTATTTTCTTCATCGTGAGCATAAAATTTTTTAGTTACTTTAAATCTTTTTTTATATTTAGAGTGACTTTTGTAAAATTGAACAGATACAACTACTGTTTTATCCATTTTATTACTAGACACTACACCTTTTTTAAATCTCATATTTTTAAAAATTTTAAATATTAAATAGATTTTTCAGTTATAAGAGTATTTAATACTGCTATATATCTTCTTAAAGGTTTAACTAAATGAGTTTGTTTTAATTCATTTAAATTAAGCTTCATAGTTAATTCAAGTAATTTTTTTCTTGATTCAACTAATTCTTTATTAAGATCTGAAAGTTCTAATTTTCTTAAATCTTTTATTTCTTTCATAATTTTATTATAAAGTTTGTAAAATTTTTACTTTAAGTTTCTTATAAAATTAGTCAACTAAAATTTTAGTTTTAACAGGTAATTTATAAGATGCAAGTCTAAAAGCAACCCTAGCATCTTCTGGAGATACTCAAGTTATTTCAAATAGTATTCTTCCAGGTTTTACAGGAGCTCTAAACATTTCTAAAGATCATTTACCTCACCCCATTGGAACTTCCAAAGGTTTAGTAGTAAAAGGTTTATCTGGAAATATTCTAATCCAAATTTTTCCTCATCTTTTTACTTGACGAACCATTGCTCTTCTTGCTGCTTCAATTTGTCTTGATGTAATAAATCATCTAGTTGAAGCTTTTAATGCATAATCTCAAAAACTAATAGTAGACCCTCTTATTGCAAGTCATTTAAGTCTTCATCTATGAGTTTTTCTATATCTAGCTTTCTTAGGTTGTAACATAAAAACTAACATTAGTATATAAAATTTTTCTAAAAGTCAAGTTTTTTATTTTTCATGACTTTTATATTTTTATTTCTTTTTAAATATATCTCCTTTATATATCCAAACTTTTAATCAAATAGTTCAATATACTGTTTCTGCTCTAGTAGATATATAATCTATATCTGCTCTTATAGTTTGAGTTGGTATATTTCATTCTTTAAAAGTTTCTCTTCTTGCTATATCTGTTCAGTTAAGTCTTCATCAAACTTTAACTTTTATTCATTTAGCTCATTTTTCCATAGCTTTTGCAATAGCTTGTTTAATTGCTCTTTTATAAGGCATTCTTTTTTCAACTTGATTTGAAATCATAAATCAAACTATTTTAGCATTAATTTCTGGAGTTTTAACTTCTTTAACAGTTATTTTAACTTTGCTTGCAGTTTTTTTAGATAATTTACCTTCTAAAACTCAAACATTTTCACCTTCTTTTCATAATATTAAAGATGATTTTGCTGTATAAACAGTAACTAGAACTTCTTTATCATTTCTTGAAACAATAATATCTCAAGTTGGGATATCTTTAAATTCTTTTTTTAAAATAGCTCTAATTTTATTGTCTATAAGTAACTCAGAAGCATATTCTTGTTTTGAAGCAAACCATGTAGCAGACCAATTTTTAATATATGGTATTCTAAAGGCTTGTGGACTTACTTTGTGTCACATAGTATATAAATTAATAATTAATAGTTAAAATTAATAATCAAAGTTATTAATTGTTTATTTTACTTGTAATTCTAATCTAATATTAGAAGTTCTTTTTAAAATTGGATGCATTCTTCATCTAGAGATATGTTGTCCTCTTTTATATACAATTCATTTTGTAATAACAAGTTGATCTATATATAATTTTGAAGCATCTTGAGAATTGTTGTTTGTTGCATTTGCAATTGCAGAATGTAGTATTTTGTAAAGTAAATCTGCTCATTTTTTAGGAGCAAATTTTAAGAAATTTAAAGCCCAAGTAGCTTCTTTATTTCTCAATAATTCTGCAACAACTCTTAATTTTTTAGGAGAAATTCTTATATTTTTTCAATAAGCTTTCATAAATTTTTATAATTAGTAATTAATAATTAATAATTAGTAGTGATTGATAAATTTATCATCAAATCACTTACATATTATTTTTTATTTCAAGAATGACCTCTAAATGTTCTTGTAAATGAAAATTCTCATAATTTATGTCCAACCATATCTTCTGTAACAAATACAGGAGTATGAACTTTTCAGTTATGAACTCAAAAAGTATGTCAAACAAATTCAGGAGCTATAACTGAGGCTCTAGCCCAAGTTTTAATAACTGTTTTTTTTCAATCTGAATTTAATTTTTCAACTTTTTTTAAAAGTTTTTCATCTATGTAAGGTCATTTTTTTAAACTTCTTGCCATAGTTTATTTATAAGTTATAAAGTTTTAAAGGTTAATTAATGATTACATCATTAATTTTCATTTTTTAGTTCTTAAAATCCATTTATTAGTAAATTTTTTCTTGCTTCTTGTTTTCTTTCATAAAGCAATTTTTCACCATGGAGTTTTTGGAGCTTTTAATCAAATTGGATTATGTCCTTCTCAACCTCCATGTGGATGGTCAACTGGGTTCATTTGTTTACCTAAAACTGTTGGTCTTATTCACATATGTCTACTTCTTCAAGCTTTACCTATAACAATTTGATTATGGAAAGTGTTTGAAACTTGTCATAAAGTTGCATAACATTTTTTATTTACAAGTCTTATTTCCCCTGAAGGCATTTTTACTTGAGTGTATTCTCATTCTTGAGAAAGAATTATTCATTGAGATCAAGCAGATCTAACTGATGAAGCTCATTGTCAAACTATTGTTTCAAGATTGTAGATACTTAATCAAACTGGAATATTTCAAATTTGAAGTCTGTTTCATGATTCTAAAGAAGTTTTTTCTTCAGTAATTATTTTATCTCAAACTTTCATTTCACTATGTGCTATAACATATCTTCTTTCTCAGTCTTTATAACAAACTAAAGATATGAATGCACTTCTATATGGATCATACTCAACTGTTTCAACTTTTGCAGGAATTCATATTTTATCATGAAAGTAAAAATCTATCAGTCTATATTTTTTAGCATGTCCTCAACCTTGATGTCTAACTGTAATTCTTCAAGTATTATTTCTTCAAGCATTTTTTTTCAGTGTAGTTGTTAGGGCTTTATACGGAGTACTTGTTGTAATTTCTTCAAAAGTATTTCCAGTCATAGCTCTTCTTCAAGGAGTTGTTGGTTTAAATTTTTTAATTCACATTTTTTAAAAATTAATATTAAATATTTAATTTTCTTTTTTAAAGAAATTAAATTTTAATTAAAGAAAAATCTAATTTAGCACTCTTATCTTTTAAAGTAATATATGCTTTTCTAGAAGTTCTTTTTCTTAAAACTATCCCTTTTTTACCTTGTTTAAATTTTTCTCTAGTATTTAATACTCTTACAGAAGAAATTGAAACTCAGTATACATCTAAAACAGCTTTTTTTATATCTATTTTAGTTGCACTATCAGAAACTTCAATAACATAAGTTCATTCTTTTAATTCTGATCTTGATGATTTTTCAGTTATGATAGGTTTTTTTATGATTTCAAATAATCTCATAGCAAATAAATTATATTATAATTAAACTATCTTAAAGTATTTAATTTTTCAATAGAATCTTTTAACAAAACTAAAGTTTGGTATTTTAAAAGATCTTTTATATTTAAATAATCTACTGTTAATGTTTTTAAGTTAGGTATATTTCTTGAAGATTTTTCTACAATTTCATTTTTTGTAGCAAGTCCAAGTAATACATTTTTTGTATAAGGTATAGCATTTAAAACTGATACCATATTTTTAGTTTTAATTTCACCAAAATTTATACTATCTAAAACAATTAAGTTATTAGATTGAGCTTTTGATGATAACATAGAACATAAAGCAAGTCTTCTTTCTTTTTTATTCATAGATTTAGTAAAATTTACTGTATTTCTAGGACCAAAAGTAACTCAACCTCAGATTCTAATTGGAGATCTAGAAGCTCAAGCTCTAGCTCTTCAAGTTCATTTTTGTTTATATATTTTTCTTGTAGATCCTCTTACTTCACCTCTTGTTTTAGTATGAGCAACTACTAGTCTTGCATTTGATATTTGATACACTAAAGCTCTATGAATTAAACCTTCATTTACTTCGGTACCAAAAACAGATTCATTTAATTCAATAGTTCAAATTTCTTTTCCCTCTTGATTTAATAATTTAGTTTCCATTTCAATATAATTAAGGTTTAAAATTTAATAGAGATTAAAGAGTTTCTTGCTCCTGGAACTGGTCATTTAACACCCAATACAGAAAGCTCTTTGTTGATTAACTCAACAGAAACTTTTTTAATTGTAACTTTAACATCTCACATATGTCAGTGCATTTTTTTACCTGGTTTAGTTCTTCTTGGTTTTCTTGTACCAATAGATCATAGTGCTCTGTGGAATTTTGACCCGTGAGTTTTTAATCACCCAGAGAAATTATGTCTTTTCATTGCTCAGGCAAATCATTTTCATTTTGAATATCAAGTTAGTTCAACTAACTCTACTCATTCAAGTACATCTAATGTTATCTCATCTCAAACATTAAATTTAGAAGATTCTTCACTTTTTAGTGGAACTTCTTTTATTTTAGAAAATTCAGAAAAGTTTAATGATTTTTTTCCTTCTTCAAGTTTACCTTCTTTTCCATCTTTTAAAACTCAAATAACAATTGATGAATATCAATTGATTTCTAAAGTTTTAACAGCAACTACTTTCAATGTTGGAATTTTAAGTAAAGTAACTGGAACAAAATCATTTCATTTAACTATTCTTGTCATTTCTAGCTTAGAAGCTAATAGTCAAGCCATGTTAAAAAAATTAAAATATAATAGTTAGAGGTTAAACTAGTATCTCGACAAATACCGTTTAACTTAACCTCTTAAAAAACTTATCATTAGTCTTTTTTATCAAAGACAAATAAATAGCCTGCATATTTTATAAAAAAAGTTAAAATTGTCAAAAGATTTTATTTTTTAAAAAAAATGTAATTTTAAAACTTTCCCTGAAGCTATTATTTTAGTTTTAATAAATATTAATTTATAATTTTTCATATCTCTACTTCCTCACTCTCACCTTCATACTCATCTCTATACTTTTTTTTACTTCTAGTATAAATGGATTATCAATTAATCCATTTTCTTTTTCATAGATTGGCTCTATACATAAAAAATCTTTGTTTTCTTCGTTCCAAAGCCATATGTATTTAAATATTTTATCATAATCAAATTCAAGAATATAATCCCCGAAATTCACTTCAAAAATTCAAGGATTTAAAAGTTCCTTTGTATCTCAAACTGACCAAATATCAAAATAATTATCCTTTAAAAAACTAAAATTTATTTTTGATTTATCTTCATTTTTTACAAAAAAATATGGATGAAAACCTGGAGAAATTAGCATAGATTTATCTCAAGTATTTTTGATATCTTGAGTGATTTTTAAAAAATCATTTTCAACTGAGATTTTTAGTTTATATTCAAATTCAAATGGGAAAATCTCTTTATATTTATCTTGATATATTAGTTTTAATATAATAATTTCACTTGAAATACTTTCAATTTCAAAAGTGCTATTTCTTACAAATCAATGTTGATTTAGTTTATAGATATCACTATTTTTAAGTGGTCAAGCATTTGGAAAAAGGAGTGGGATTCATCATCTCACATTTTTTGATATATCATTAAAAGTATCTAGGTTTAGATAAAGTATTTCTCTATTGTCTTGTTTAATACTTGTAATAATTCATCATCTATCTGGAGAAAATGAGATTTCAAAGTTTTTTAGTTTATGAGTGTAGATTTGTGGTGGCATATTTGGTTTAGTGAATTGGTAGATTTTTAAATATAAATTATTTTATATGAAATTTTTAGAATTTTCTCACTCATTTAATATTAAATCAATTATACTCATATAAGGTATAAATTCTCCCCATAATTGAGTATAAATTGGATGATGATAATCTTGAAAGGATAATCTTATTCAATTATCTATAAATTTATTTTCTTCTATATAGTTTTTTCATCAAGCTCATGATATATACTCATTTGCTCAAACTAATTTACATATATCAACTAAAGCATCACTACTTTTTGAGTTTAAAACACTAGTTATTTCAGATAGAATAATAATTTTAGTTTTTATTCAAAGTATTTCACAAATTTTTTTTATAGAAAATATATTGAATTCTGAAATATTGTCTCATTTATAATCATAGATTTCCTTTATTTTGTTTATATAATTATTATAAAATCTAGCTTTTTTATAATTTTGTTCTATTGTTTGAAAATGTTTTTTTAAAATAGAATTATTAAATTTTACATCTTTAATTTCTTGTCATAAATTAACAAAAACTGGCAGAGTTAATAATATTTCTCAATTAGGTCATTTTATTTTATTTCTATTATGATAATCTCATTTTGTATATTGAGCAATATCATAAATAACAAATATATCTGATTGTTTTATTTTATTAAATAATCAAAGATAAGGAATATAGTTTGGTTGATGAATAGAGCAAATCATATTAAATTATTTTATAGATCTAAAAAGTTCAAATGCTTCAAAAAATTTATCATTTCTAAAAATATCAAAAGCCCTATATTCTGCTAATCATTTAACAGCTCTATCAGCCATATAAACTTTTCATCATTGAGAAGAATGTATTTGTACAGCTTTTATTTTTAAATCAATATAATTAGATATATCAATATAAAAATTTGGTTTAAAATCTGTATTTGTACTTGGTGATTGATATATATATATTTCATCAACTAATCTACAAGCAACAACTGAAGCATAATGAACAGCTCTATGATCTTGATGAGTATCATGTTTTGAAGGAATAAATACAATATCTGGTTTAATTAAATCAATATATTTTTCAATAATTTTAATAGTATCTAATCATTCAGAGATATATCTATCTTTTAAATTTTCTATATATAGATTAGATTTTAATAATTGAGAGCTTTCTTTTGCTTCTTTAGTTCTATCTCAATTATCAGTTCATCATTCTCATCTTGTTAAAACTAAAAAATTAACTTCATTTCATTCTGAAGCATATCTACACATAGAACCAAAACATCAAAGCTCTATATCATCTGGGTGTGGTCAAATTGCTAATATTTTTTTCATAGATTAGTTATTAAATAATATTTTTATTTAGAATATTTGTTTATTAATAATTTTCAAATTTTTATTCAAGGTTGCTCTAAAAATTTATAACTCAAAAAAGATATAAAAATCAATAAAGTAAGAGTTAATAATAAAAATATAAATTCATAATAATAATTATATCAATATATTTTAGTTATAAATGAATTAAAATATATTCATAATAGATGATAAAACCAAAGATTTATTAAATAAATAGAATAACTAATAATTCATAAAAATTTTAATATATTATTAAAAAATATATTTTGAAAAAAATATCAATTTTTGACAAAAAGAAATACTAACAATCATAAATTTAAAATAAAAAATGGAAATATATATAAATATCAATTTTTTACATATAAAAAAGAAAGTATTATAAAAAAGGTAATATTTAAAATTTTTAATTTTTTAATATTCTTAAAGGAAACTTCTATATCTTTTATTTTAAATAAAAATAATCATATTGAAAAAGAAAATAGATGTGTTAATGGTGTTCAGTAAATATCAAAAAGATTATATGTTTTAGTAAAAATATTTCATAAATATGAAATTAAAAATGTTACCACAATAAAAACAATTAATTTATTTTTAGATTTTGTTACATAATACAAGATTGGGAAAAGTAAATAAAAAAATAATTCATTAAACAAAGACCATTCTCACAAATACATACTACTAATATACTTTGGAATAATTCAGAATAAAAAAAATAAATGGGTTAATAAATTATCTATATTTGTATCAAAATTAAATAATAAATCATGCTTTACAATCAAATAAGTAAATAAATAAAATACAAATATATTAATAAGAAAAAACAATGGATAAATTCTAAAAAATCTCCTTATATAAAAATTTATATAAGGGTTTTGTTCTTTTTTAAGTCTAGAATTAAAACTTAAAGATATTGTATATGCACTAACTATAAAAAATAATGGTACTCACATTCATCATATTTTAAATATTTGGTCTAATATTGAATTATTCCAAATACTCAAATTTAAATAATGTAAATGAGTAAATATTACACCAATTATAGCAATTCATCTCAAATGGTCTAAATAATCATATTTTTTTATTTCATACATTTTTAATATAATATTTTTTAAATAACTAAACTATTTATATCTTTATCTGATAAATTTAATTTATTTTTTAATAAAGGTTTTAAATTTTCTAAGTGTATTTTACATATACTTTTTTCTGAATGAAAATCAATAATATATTTATAATTTCTTTCAATATATTTATTTTTAAAATCCTTATCTTCAAAAAGTTGTTTTGTTAAATCTAATAATCATTCTCTAGGAATTTTTATCAATTCATGCATATCATAGGTAATAATAGGTTTTTTACAAGCCATAATTTGCATAGGCATAAGACTTAATCATCATATAGAAAAATCTCAAAAACAAAAATCAGATCATCTTATTTTTGCTGCTAAAGTTTCTTTATCCATAAAATTATGCCAAAAATAAGTTTTAGAATCATTTAAAATTTCTTTATATTTTGTAACCTCAAATCATTGATTTAAAAGGTGCAAAGTAGCTTTAGGATAATTTGGTTTTATATATTCTTTAAATATTTTTATAGCATATTCTGGTTTTTTATCTCAATGAAGTCTAGTTGGAAAAAAACAAGCAGGATTTCATTCTAGTTTAATAATATTTCATTCAGGTTTAAATATATCTGTATTTATAGGATTTGGTAACCACTTTACATCTTTTCTAATTTTTTTAAGTGGTTCTAGCATGTCAGGTGTAGAACAATAATAAATATCAAATTCTTGAATTTTTTGCCTAATTTTCCATCAAATTATTTTATTAATAATATATCAAATTATTTTTTTTATGATATTTTTTTCATCTTTTAAAAATCTTTCATAATTTACTCAAAAATCAAATCAATGAGATTCAGCAATCGATATTTGATTTGGTATTTTTTTAAAATTTAAAAAATTTTCTGTATTATTAAAATGAACTATATCATATTTTTGAATTTTTCATTTTTTATATAGTTTATTAATAAGAAGATAATTTTGTGGTATATATTTCCATCATAAAAGTTGAAAATATTCAAAATTATAATTATTTATCAACTTAATTTTTCATAGTATATTAGGAGAACAATAATAAAATTTTATTTTATTTATTTTATTAAAAAATAATTGATATTGGAAATGAAATCAATTAATAAAATAAGTTAAATTATTTTTTTTCATAAAAAAAGAATTTAAATAATAAATATATAATAGTATTTCTAATATAGAGTAAAAAATCTAAGTATAATATATTAAATTTTGTTTGAAAAAACCTACTTGATATTTTCTTGCAAAAAATAAAATCCTCTTTTAAACCATTATTAAAATTATTAAAGTTAAAACTAATTGGTAAAAATAAAATTCTAAAATAGTTGAATTTATTTCATACTATTTCTGTTTTTTCTCTTAAATTATAATCAGAAAAAAATGTTGGATATCTTCATAATATACTTTGATTATATAAAAAATTGAAATTAGATTTATTTTTTAATTTTTTATTTAAATAAAAAATATATTTCCATCAAATATCAATAATTTTTGGTAAAAAATAATTACTAATTCTATTTTTTATAGTTAAATCAAATTCTAAATTATAAAGATTATAACATTCATCTAAAAATAATATATCACTACTATTCAAAGCCCCTGGAATAAGTTTATTTAAAGAAATTAAATCTTTTATATTCATTAAAAATAGTGAGATGTCTATTTTTTTACTGAATAACATAGGATAATAAATCCTTAAAACTCAAGAAAATAAAATTTTTAAAGCAAATAATAAATTTAAATTTTCATTAATTATGAAATTAAATTTTATATTTTTTCAATAAATTAATTTAAAACTTCTTCTATGTGTAAAATAAGAAATATTTGAAATATTATCTATAGATATAAATCTAGGTTTATCTATAAATTTAAATTTTGATTTATAAAAAAACTTAACTATTTTAGTAAAATCTAAATCTGATAATCATATAATCAAATAATCTAAATCTGATAATCATATAAGTTCGATACTTCAAATAGAATAGATAGAAATAATCTGATTTCAAAATTCTTTCTTACAAAAATCTAAAAATCTTTCTTCTTCTTCAATATAAATATTAATTCATACTGATTTCGGGAAATTTATAAATTTATACATTTTCAATTTTTTCTAAATTAAGTTCTATATTTTTATCATTTTGTAAAAAATAAAAATTATTATTTTCTACAAAATTTTCTAAAGTATGCATTCTTTGTTTTCAAGTATTAAATTTATTTATCAATGATAATAAAGCTAAATTTAAATATTCTGGAAACTCTTTAGTATAATTATTTATTGAAAATAAGTTTTCAAAAATATATTCTTTTTCATTTAATTTATGAAAATTAAATTTATTTCAATATGAACAAATAAAAATTTTATCAATTTTATATTCTCTTTTTATTCATGATAATTTATTATCTAGATATGTTTTAATTCAATCTGCTTTAATTCATTCTTTTATTCATAATAGTTCTGTTGTTTCTTTTGTAATTCTTGGTAGTTCTGGAAATGGATATAATTTGTTTTCTTTAACTAAACAATAATTATCAGATAAAATTTTATATCATTTTTTAGATAAAAAACTAGATGCTAAAGTTGATTTTCAACTTCATCATAATCATGTAAAAATAAAAGTATTAATTCAATTTGTTACTGCTGTAGCATGTAAAATATTAATTGCAAGTTTTTTTTCAAGTAAAATGAAAATAATATCGTGTATTAAAGATTTTATAATAAATCTATTATAATATTTATTAATTCTATCAAATCCTTGTAATAAAATATTTACAAAGTGGTGAATTTTTCTAGGTTTAAGGAATCAATTAACAATAATTTTTCAATTATCTAAAAATTCAAATAATCATTTAATCTCTTGATTTTTAAAATAATATTTATTTGAATTAAAATTTATTTTTACACTATCTCATATAGTTGTATAATCAGAAAAATCATCTAACTGACGATTTTTTGAAAAATATCAATATTTATTTAAATTAATTTTAATATCATAATCATCTAATTTATCAACTAAAAAAATATTATAGTATTTTTTTATAAAATTAATTAATTCTATATTATCAGTTTTAATTAAAATTCTCAATCAATAAATATCAATATTTATCATTATATTATTTTTAATAAATTAAAATATTTTTCTCATATTTGTTCATAATCAGGAAAATTTAATCAAAAACTATATGCATTATTTGAAATATATTCTTTTGTTATATTTGTAACTATTTTTTCTTTTAAATCAAGTAAATCATCTTTTTTAAAAATTATAGCATTTTTTTCATCTGTAAGTAATAATTTTAAATTTGGTAAATCTGAAACAAAACATATAGTTCATCTTGCCATGGCTTCCAACAAAGCTACTGGTATAAGCATTTTTATATTTATATCTTGTAAAGGTAGGACTAAACATCAAACTTCTCAAAGTAAATCTTCCATTTTTTCTATATTTCTTTTAATCTCTATATTTTTAACATCTCTTTCTTTTATATATTTTTCTAATAAATCTAGTTCATCTTCACTTTTTTTGTTAAATTTTCTCAGTGCAAAAATAAATTTATATTCCGGCATTATACTAGCTAAATCAACCATGAAAAAACTTCCAGCTTCTTTTATTATTCAAGCTGAAAATAAAAGAGTATTTTTATCTTTTTTTTCAAATGGAGCTAATTCTAAATATCTATTTTTATCATAAGATAAAGGAATATATATTATGTTTTCATTTTTATATCAAAGTTCTAATAAAAAATTCCTTAAATATTCAGATATAATAATTATTTTTTTGAACTTAAATTTTAACAATTTTAATATAATTTTTTTATATCAAATAGAAACTTCATCTGTTGAATATATTGTTAATATAAATTTTGTATTCCATTTAAACAATGTTATAAAAAGCATTGGTAATATAAAAGATGTTTCTAAATATTGAAAAGAAATTATCTTTATATTTTTTTGATAAATAAATAATAGTGATTTCATCGCTCAGATAAAAAAATAATATAATTGTATAAATTTATTATCAGATAATTCCATCAAATAATTTATTTTTAATCAATCAATATTTTTATCTTCTTGTATTATTTTTGGTTTATGTGAAATTATTTCTAAATCTATTTTTTTTGATAATTCTTGTGATAATAAAAGTGAATTATTTTTTATTCACTCAATCCAAGGAAAATACATACATTGTGCAAACATTGCTATCTTCATTCTTTGTTTATTATAAATATTAAATTTCCTGATAATCTTTTACTATTAATTTTTATAAATTTATTTATAAATGGAATTATTATTCAAAAATAATATTTATTTAAAATATTGAATTTATTTGAATAATAATCAATAAAAATATTAGGTATAAATGGATTAATATGACCAGGTAATCATAATTGTTTATCAACAACTTGTCATTTTCAAAATCAATGTAAAGTATCATTAAATAAAAAATTTATTTTCCCAATTATTGATGTAATATTAGGTGTAGAAACAATTAAAAAACCGTCTTTTTTTAAAATTCTAAAAATTTCATCAAATAAAAAAAATTGATTTGGCACATGTTCAATTACATCTAAAAGAAAAATTATATCAAAAGATTCATTTTCAAATAATAATCAATTATTAATATCTTGTTTATCAAAAATAATATTTGAATTCTTATAATTCTCATCATAATAGTTATCTATTCAATATAGACTTGAATATCATTTTTCTTTTAATTTTAAAAGAAATTTAGCATCCCAACATCATATATCTAATATTTTAGATTTCTTTCAATTAGGTAAATCAATTTTATCAATTTTATCAGCAATAAAATCATGAAAACTATTTCTTATATAATTAGTCATAAACTATAAATTAATAAATATTTTTTTTATTTCACTTTTAATATAATCATAATTATATTTTTCTAAAATCATTTTTTGATTTTCTTTATTTTTAGCAATAAAAGCATTTTTGTTATTAATAAAATACATAATTTTATTAGCTAAATCATTAACAGATTCTAAATCATAATATAAAGCATTATTTCAAAAAATATTATCAAATGATATTATTCTAGGTAAAATAATTCATAATCACATCAAAGCAGATTCATAAACAGCAAGACAGAATCATTCTTGAGTTGATGTATTAATATATAGAGAACTTCACTCAACTTTTTTTGGAATATCATCATGCTTAATGAAACCTAATACTTCTATATTCTCTGATAATCAATATTTATTTATCAAATCACTATAAGAATAATTATAATGATTTTCTAGTCTATCTTCTCAAATAACTTTTAATTTGAAATTATAGCCATTATCTTTAACTATTTTCAATGCTTGTAATAAAAATTCTGGTTGTTTTTTAGGAATCAAATTTCAAAGTGAAATAAAAATATTTTCATTAGAGAAATTTATATCTTTATTATAAAACTCTTCTGATACAATCAATGGAACTTTTAAAGCTAATCATTTTTTGATTCTATTTAATTCAAAAACTTCCCTATCATTATTAACTCTTATTTTCTTGTAAAAAAAATAAAAAAATATAATTATTAGTTTTTTTATAAAATTTGATCAAAAAATAGAATCGTGAGGCATAAAAACAGTTTTCTTTCAAATAATTCAAACTAAAAGTGTTTTTATTGTTAAGCTATTACTATAAATAATAGCATTTCTATTTTTAAATAAATAAATTAAGTAATTTAAAAATCATTTATAATAAATAACTCTAGTTCATTTAACAAAATTTGAATCTTCTTCTATTTTTACTTTTGAATCAATAGCAAAAATCTCACACTCAAATCATTCTTCTTGCATAGCTTCAATAGGAAGCATATGATAATTTTGTTTTTTATCAAAACTAAATATTTGTTTATGATATCACCAAATAATCGATATAAATTTTTTTTTCATTTTATAATTAAATTATTTCTTTTATAACTTTAGCTGGGTTTCAAACTGCAACTACTCACTCAGGAATATCTTTCGTTACAACACTTCCAGCTCATATTACACTATTACTTCAAATTGTAACTCATTTTAATATTATTGTTCTAGCTCAAACCCAAACGTTATTTCATATAGTTATAGGTAAAGCCTTTCATCAACTTGCTAAGTTATATATTTCTCCTTTTTTAAAGGAATGATCTCATGATTGTAAAAACACTCAAGGTCAAAACATTACATTATCTCATATAGTTATTTTGCTATTTTCTCAAATTCATGCATTTATACTACCAAATTCATTTATAAAAACATTATCTCTTATTTCTATATTTCAAGTAAGTCTGCAGTATTTTCAAATCTGAAAATTATTTCCTATTTTTATCATTTTTGCATTTCTTATTTTTGGTATATGCCAAATAATTGATTTAGAAAATAATCTAATATTTACTCATATTAATCTTAAATATAATATTTTATGAAATGTTAGTATTTTAAATATATTTCAAATAATTTTATCCATTCTAATATTTTAAATAAGTATCTTTGAATGCTTTTATAAGTAAAAAATAAACTATTTTTTTTATAAAGTTATATTTCCTAAACCATCTCCAATAAATATATCAAAATAGAGATTTTTTAGAAACACATTGTATCTCAATTCAATTCCATTTTCTTTTAAAATGAGCTAAAGAATTAAAATCCAATCATCAATACTGATAATCTACTCAATTAAAATTCAAATATTCAAATCATAAAGATTTCATATATTTTATTCACTCCCAATAAAGTAATGTATTTCAAGATAAATTTTTATATTCATCATCACTTGCTATAGTTTCAAGTGCACAAATTTTTGATTTTCAAAGTAAATCTGTTTTTGAAAAAAGTTGAAATTGTATATAAGAAATAACTTTATTATCATATTTTCAAACTATTATTTTAGTTTTATCAAAATTTCAAAGCTTATAATCCTTTAAAACTGGGAGAAATTTTTTCTTCATCATTTTTAGATATAAATTATATGCCTCATTAATATCTTCTTCACTTGGATTTATTATTATTTCAACTCAATTTTTAATAGCCTTCCTTATATCTGTTCTTATATTTCAAATCTGGTCCCATAATTCATCTTCTGTTTTTTTTAGATTTATAAGCATTGTAGTATATAAAGTATACATTTTATTTTTAATTTATTCAATAAACTTTCCTAACAATTCATTCCCATCATAATTCATTATCAGTAAACTCTCTTCACATTTTTCACATCATAATTACCTCTTCTTTATTTTCAAGCATAAATATAATACTTTTAGCTAATTTTGCAATATTATTTTTTTCAATAATTAGTCATGTTTTATTATTTTCTACAACTTGAGATAATTCTCAAACATTTGTTATTATTACTGGTTTTGAAAATGCATAAGCAACTGGAATAACTCAACTTCAAGTCGCATCTTTATATGGTAAAACTACAAATTCAGATTTTTCAAAATATTTATATATATCCTCATCTAATATATCATAATTATTTATTTCTATATTATCTTTAAATTTAATTAAATTTGACTTATATTTATCTAAATCTCATTTTCAAGCAATAATTAACTTAAAATTATGTATTTTTTCTTTCACTAAATCTAAACTTTCAAGCAATATATCAAGTCATTTATAATCTACTATTCTTCAAAAAAATAAAAATGTATTTTTTTGAATTTTTCATCATTTTGAAAAAATATCTTTCAAAAAATTATAATTTCAATGAACTATTGAAAAAACTTTTTTTTCAGAAATATTATATTTTAAAATAACTTCATTTTTTAATTTATTTCAATGAACAAAAATTTTATCTGCAACCCTTCTTAATATGTAATTTACTTTAATTGCAATTTTTCATAAAAGATTAGTATTTTCTCAACTATGTAAAGTAGGATCATGTTGAGTTACATAAATTTTATATCACAATATTTTAAAAAAAATACCATAAAAAATATACCAAGGATGATTATCTATAAAATGAATTATATCTGGGTTAAACTTAATTATTTTATAAATAAAAATTATGTGATTCCAAAACATTAAAGTATCCAAAATAAAGTTTTTTATATCTGGATTAGTTTTTATTTTAATAAATCAAATATCATTATTATACAATTTTTCTTTATAATAATCAGCTATTGCTACTTTTAAATCAGCATTTTTTGACAATTCATTACAAAATTGTGATGAATAATGAAGCATTCATCATCTAGGAGTTAAATTTAAAACTAAAATTTTTTTCATCCTACAAATCATTATACAAACTAAAATATTTTTTTATATTTTCATCCCAATTAAAATCATTTTTAATAATTTCAAACGAAATTCAAGATATATCTTTATAATTTAATAAAGCCCTTTTTAATCACTTCTCTAAACTATTTAAACCTCATTTATCAATGATAATTAAATCATCTTTTTGTGAAATCTCACTAGTTCCTCATGCATTTGTTGCTACAACTATACATTTTGCTAAAAGTCATTCAAGCACTATAGTTGGCAATCATTCTTGAAAGCTTGGATTTACTAGTATATCTATTTTAGGTAAAAACTCTTTGGCTATATATTCTCTATCTTTAAATCATAAAAATCTTATATTTTTACTATTTCAAGATAATTTTTCTAAAATAACTCTCTCTTCTCCATCTCAAACTATTTCAAGAAAGATATTTTTATATTCTTTTTCTAGTTTTAAAAAAGTTTCTATAAGTAAATCAACTCATTTTAGTTTTACAAGTCTTCAAACAAATCATATTTTAACCACTTCTTGATTTATTATTTTTTCTCAAGGATGAAAATCTATTCAATTATATATCACTCAAACTTCCCTATTTACAAACTCTTTTTGTATAAATTCTTTTACTCAATTACTTATAGCAACTATACTATCACATTTTTTAAAAATCCACTTTCAAATAGTTTTATCATAAAAATATGAGATTTTTGATTTAAATTTACTTCAAAGTTTTACATAATCACTTCCATGCTCTACATGAACCCATTTTAAATTATGATATTTTGCAAAAATTCATCCTAAAAATGATGACAAAAAAAATCTTGTGTGAGTTTGAACAATAATATTATTTTTAGATAATTCCCCCTTAAATCCCCCTCATTGAGGGGGAAGCTTTGAAAAAGCAGTGGGAGTTATTCCTTTCAAAACTCTCCAAAATACTTTTTTCCAAAACTTTGGAACTGGAAAGTTTGGAATTATATCAAAAGCAGGAAGTAAATATACTATATATCCATCTTTTTTATATCAAATAATTTCACCCTTGTATTTGATTAAATCATTTTCACTAATTTTATTTATTTCTTGTCAAACATCAAAAACTATATTTATAACATTTCAAAAATCATTTTTCACATAATACTTTGAAAATTCCTCTGAAACTGTTTCAAGTCATCATTTATGAGGAGGGAAATATGGGAGAAATTGAATTATATTTATTTCTTTCATAACTATTTTATTTTTTTATAAATATCTTATCTATTTTCAAGCTTCAAAAAATGAAATTATTAACTTATCATCAAGTATCTCATATAAAAATCTATAATCTCAAATCCTTAATCTATAAGAACTAGGAAGTTAAATAATAACTTTAATATCTAAATTATTTTCATATGGGTCTAGTGATAAAATGGTTATGGATTTTTCAAATTTTTCTATAATATCTTGTCATTTATGGTTAATCAAAAATTTTTGTACTGATTTTTCTAAAATTATTTTATACATTATTTAAGTGATGATAAGAAACTAAATGCTTCAACTCACTCTTTTCAATGAGAACTATTTTTATAAGATTCTATATCTTCTATCATAGCTTTTTCTTGTTTAAAAGACACTTTTTTTAATGCATTATATTCATCAATACTTAAAAATACTCAAATTGGTTTATTTTGAGATAAAACTATTTTTTTCACACCTTTGATAAATCTTTTACTACTTTTGAAGTATTGTCTCTAAGTTCAGATATAGAAATAAAATTATCTATTAAAATAGTCATAACTTAAGTAAAATTATATAATAAATTTAAGTAATATTATAGGTATTTTTACCTAGATTTCAAGTTTTTTTCATAATAAATCTTTATAAAATATCAACTAAATTCATAATATTTATATGTCTAATTCCGTTGCTTATTCAAAAATCAATATCATCCATAGAAACAATATATTTTTCCCAATTATCTTTTATTTCTTCTAATGCAGAATATTCCCTCTCCATAGTTTCCTCATTTCCCAGTAAATAAGAAACTTGAAAATATTTAGTAATTGAGTTTTTTGTAGCTATAAAATCAACTTCTTTTCCTGATGAAAGCCTTCAAATCTTTACATCATATCAATTTCTTTTTAACTCTAAAAAAACATAATTTTCAAGAAGTTTTCAAATATCTCTTTTAAAATCAAATCAAACTAAACTATTTCTAAGTCATAAATCTCAAGCATAATATTTGTTATAAATTTCAAAATATTTTTTTGTATCTGGATTTACAGAATAAACTTTATTTAATAAAAATGTATTTTCTCCATAATGTAAAAAGTTTAAAACCGTATCATTTCAAATTCTAATATTTTGTGATTTTAAATAATCCTTTATCTTTTTCCCACTTATTATATTTCAAATATTACTCAAAGTATATTTATACAAATCTTTAAAAAAATTGATGTTTTTTATATTATTATATAAAATTATATCTTTTAATACTATCGTAGAATAAACACTATTTAAATAACTAAAAATCACCTCATCTGAATAATGCATCTTAAAAATAGCAGGAAGTCCTCAATATCTCAAATATTCTAAAAAATTTTGTTTATTTTCTAAATCATTTTTAAATTCACAAAATTCTTTAAAAGATAATGGGTAAATATAAAAATCTATATATCTTCAAGTGATATAAGTAGATAATTCACTTGATAATAGAAAACTATTACTTCAAGTTATAAATATTTCTACATTTTCTCCATAAGTTGCTAAATAGCCATTTATAAATTTTTCCCATCAAACTATATCTTGTACTTCATCTATTCATATAAATATCTTTCAAACAGATGTAGTTTTTAAAAATTTATTAAATTCATCTTTTAAATCATCATAATTTTTTATATGATCATAAATAGGTAATTCTTTATTTATATAGAAAAAATTTTCTTTTTTTATTATTTTTGAGTTATATAAATATTTAATAATTGATTTTAAAATACTACTTTTTCAAACTCTCCTTTGTCATATTAGTACTTTTATAATAGGAGAATTTAAGTATTTTATAATATTTGAAATATAAAAATTTCTATCTATTATTTCTTCTTTTAATATTTCCTGTATCATGAAAAGATTTTATTAAAAACTAAAATATTTCCTGTAATCAGGAAATATAATATCATATTTTTAAAATAAATCAAATTTTTATTTCTTCCCTAAACAAACTACATATTCTTCATGAGAACTATCACGACAAGCAAGTGGTTTATAGGTTTTTAAGTCATTAAATCTTTTTTTTACCTCCATAACTAATTCATTAAAATCTTCTCATTTAAAGACTTTTAAAATCATATTTCATCAAGTTTTTAGATATTTTTCACTAAATTTACATATCTCAATATTTAACTCAACAGAAGCATATTGATCTACATCAAATCTTCAAGTTGTATTTGGGGCTATATCTGAAGTAATTACATCAAAAATATGTCATTTGGGCAATATTTTTTCAAGCTCTAAATCAAGTTTTTCATAATCAAAGATACTACAATTTATAGTTTTTACATTGTTATATCATAAAGGAACAATATCTTTTATATCAACTCAAACTATTAAATTATCATTGGCAACTATTTTTTTTATAGCTTGTAAAAAACTCCCAGGAGCAGCTCATATATCAATAACTGAATAATCTTTTTTTATCAAATCAAACCTATCTTGCAATTCAAGCAATTTATAAACAGATCTTGCTCTATATCAATCTTTTTTTGCTTTAAAAAAATATTCATCTTGTATCACAAAATTTCATCTTTGAACTTTTTTCTTTCTATGAAATCAAGTTTTTTGGATTTTCATTGAAGGTCATTTTTTTACTTTTTTACTTTTCATTTTCTGCCTTATAAAATAATTCTGTTAAAGTTATATTATCATCTTGCAATATTTTTGCAAGTTTTAATCATACATATCTAAAATGCCATGGTTCTTTTTCATATAAATCAATACTTTTTCATTTTCTATATGAATTTGTAAATCAATATTTATAAGCATTTTTCATCATCCAATTATAATATAATTTATAATTTTTATTTGATAAATAAGTTTTATCATTACTTGCTTCAAACATATCAAAAGCAAGTCAAGTTTGGTGTTCTGAATATCAGGCTTTAGCACAAAACAAATCACTACATCCATTTTTTTTAATTCAAACTTGATACTCATAACTTCTATATGCTGAAATAATTTTTAACTTAGTTTTAAACTCTAAATAAAAATCACTAGCTAAATTATTTAGATTTTCTAAAGCTTCTTTTCTTAATTTTTGATTTCATTTTGAATCAGAAATAAATTCTCAAGTTATTTTTTCTAAATCATTTGGAATATATTTTAAATCATTAAAAGAGTTATTTGGAGAGACAAATTTTGTAATTGAATCATCTTTATTAAAATCAAAAACCTCTTTTATTTTTTGTTTGATAATTTTTTGTTTAACAATCTTTGTTTCAACACTAGCAGGTTTTTTTATTAAAATAGGTTTAGAATAAGGAGAAAAAGCAATAAAACTATAACAAATAATTATTATAAATATAAAAAATATTGTGTAGTATTTCATAAAATTTGAAAATAATATTATCTTTTATATAATACAAAAAATAATATTATTTTCAATAAAAAACTAAATTAAAAAATGATAATTGATTTTTACACAACAATAATTGATAATTATTGAGATGCTTGATTTTCTTTTAATTTAGCTCAATCTTTATTAAAAGAAAATAAAAATCTAGAAATTAGATATTTTATAGATGATGAAAAATTATTTTTAAATTTAATTTGAGAAAAAAAAATAAAAAATCTAGAATTATTTAATTTAAAAGATATAAAAAACTATACTCCATCAAATAATATATTTAATTTTTTTGATAGAAAAATAGACTTTGATTTTTTACATAGATTTGATTTTGAGATAAATTTAATAAATTTTTCATACTTTTCACTAGATAAAAACATAAAAAATATTCACAATACTTTTTATGTTTCAAAAAATCTAAAAATAACTCATTTTATCCCTTCATTACTTTTAAGTTGATGATGAGTTATAATAAATAATAAAAAAAATATCTCTAAACTAGATTTTTTTAAAGATAAAAATAGTGATTTTTATAATAAAACTTGGGTTTCTGTTTTTTGTTATAAAAAAACTTTTAATGAAATAAAAAATGAATTTAAAAAATACTCCAACACTATTTTTTTTATATTTGATAATAAATTCTCTTGAGAAAATATAGTAAATATGCCTTTTTTAACTATGGATAACTATCTTGATTTTATATCTGTTTGTGATAAAAATATAGTTAGATGAGAAAATAGTTTAGTTTGAGCTTTAGTTTCAAACACTCCTTTTTTATGGGATATTTATAAAGAAAATAACAATGCTCATATTCATAAACTAGATGATTTTGATTATTTTTTAAATTCAAAATCAAGTGGTTTTTCTAATTATACAAATATATTAAAAAAATTTAATATTTGAGATAAAAAATCATCTTTAAATAGTTTTTTAAATTTAAAAATCCCTAAAAATAGCTTCAAAAACTTAATTGAAAATAATTTAGTAAATAATATTAAAAAATATATTTAATTTTTTGCAATATAATAATTTATATGTTAATATATGATTACATTTATTTATTTAATTAATTTTTATGATTAATACAAAAAAAATCCTTTGTGTTATGGCATTATCAGTTATATCATTAACTACATTTGCTGAAACACCAGTAACTACAAGTGCTTCTCTTAGTTGAAACACTATGTCTTGAACTACAACAAATAATGAAGTTCAAACAGTATCTTATCTAATAAATAGTGTAAAAACTATTGATGAAACAACTCTAACAGTAGATTTTGATAAAGAACTTCCTAGAGTTTCTTGAGATTCTATATCTAAAGTTTTAGAAGATATGGGAACTATCACTACTACAAAAGATGAAAAAGATGAAAAAAAATTATCTTTAACACTAGAAACTCCTTTAACAAATCTTGAATCATATAGTTTAATTTCTATTGCTGAAGATTTTGATGCAAGTGCTGATTTTACATATACTGAAGGGCAAAATGAAGTAAAACTTCAAAATAATTCTAAAATTGATAAAGTGGTTTTTGTATCTAAAACAAATATAGAATTATATCTAACTTCAAAATCAGAATCTTTAAAAAATGACTTTAAACTTTATAAAGAAATTTCTTCAGAATCAATGTTTTCTGATGGAGTAAATTTAAATATTTCTTTTAAAAAACCTCTTGCTTCAAGTAAAAGTTATATATTAACTCTTGAATTAAAAGATGACAGTTGAAAAGATTTAGAAGTTGAAAATTCTTTATTTGATTTTACAACTAGTGAATTTAACTCTGCACCAGTAGAAACCCCTATAGATCCAACTAATTTAGAAAATGTATTAACAAATATGACTAATTCTTGAATGGTTGAAAATACTGCAAACCTAACTTCTTCTTGAGAATTAACATCTACTTGAAATATTGAAGCAATTGCTTTAGATGCTAAAAAAACACCAGAAACTTGAACTAAAACAAATCTATTAATTCTTGCTACACTTATAATTAGTGGTTTAATTTTAGTTAGAAAAAAAAGTTTGAAAATATAATTTTTTAAGCTAAAATACTTAAAAGTAATAATTTTTATTATTACTTTTTTTAAAAAAATAATAATAAAAATTATGAAAGGAACAATAAAAGAAGACCACCCACTTAGAGACCAATTATTACAAGTTATGATAGACAATGAATGAAGTGATATGTATATAACTGTTTGAACTTTTCCTGCTATAAAAATAAAATGAGATATAGTAAAAATAGATGAATGAATTGATAAATTATCTTGGAAAGATACTATGGAATTTACTCAATCAATAGTAACTGAAAAACAACATGAGATTTTAATAAAAACAAAAAATCTTGATTATGCTTTTTCTTATAATGAAAGAAGATTTAGAGTAAATGTGTCATTTCAAATGTCTAACTATATGATAGTTATAAGACTTTTATGAAATAAAATCCCAACTTTAGATGATTTAAATCTGCCATCTATTTACAAAGATATTACAAAAATATGACAATGACTTATACTTGTAACTTGACCAACTTGAAGTTGAAAATCAACAACTCTTGCTGCAATGATTAACTATATAAATCAAAACTCAAACAAACATATAATTACAATAGAAGACCCTGTTGAATACCTTCATCCTCATAATCGCTCTATAGTTGAACAAAAAGAGATTTGAAAAGATGTTCCTGATTATAAAACAGCTCTTGCCTGAGCGATGAGACAAAACCCTCAAGTTATACTTTTTTGAGAAATGAGAACTACAGAAGAAATAGAAATGGCTTTAACTTTAGCTGAAACTTGACATCTAGTTTTTTCAACTCTTCATACAAGAAGTGCTTACCAAACTATATCAAGAATAATTGATAGTTTTGAATCATGACAACAAAATCAAGTTAGATTACAGCTTGCTGATAGTTTAGTTGCTGTTTTTTCTCAAAGATTATTAAAAGCAAGTGATGGAAGTTGAGTAAAAATGGTAAAAGAAATACTAGTTCATACTTCTGCTGTAGCAAATTTGATAAGAGAAAATGATTTACATCAAATTCCTTCTGTAATGCAAATGTGAAGCAGAGAATGAATGCAAATTCTTGAAAAAGATATAATTGATTTAGTAAATATGTGATTTATCTCAGAAGAAGAATGATTAAAATATGCAAATAATCCAAAAATTGTAAAAGAATGAATTAATTAAAAAAATAAAAGTCAAATTGACTTTTATTTTTTTTGACATTTTTTACATAAAATGTATATTAAATTATATAATAACTAAAATTTTAAAAATATGAAAAAAACTATTTTAATATTATTAATAATAATTGTTTGTTATATACTTTCAATATTTGCTTTTCCTATAAAGTCAGACTTTATTTGAGAGAAAATTTGACTTGCAAATTTTAATCAAGAAGTAAGAAAAATTAGAGACAATTTTAATGATTTTATAACAAATTTTGATTTGATTTGAAAATATAAATATACTAAAAATCAAGCTATTGATCTAAAAAATGATGTAGAAAATCAAATACAAGATACAAAATCTAAAATTGAAGAAGTTCAAAAACAAGTAGATGAAACTAAAAAATCCATAGAAGAAACTACTAATTCTATAAATAATTCAGTAGATAAATTAAACAATTTAAAAGATAGTGTTTGAAATATCATAACTCCTATAGATAATTCAAATTCTTGAAATATTAATAATTAATAAATAAAAAATGATCCTTTCTGATAATGAAATTAAAAAAATTATAAGCTCTTGAGAGATTGTAGTTGAATGAAATTGAAAATATGATATTTTAACTCAAATTTGACCAGCTAGTTTAGATTTCAGACTTTGAAATACTTTTAAATACTATAAAAGAGATTTAATCTCTGTTATAGATCCTAAAAAATGAGTTTGAGAAGAACATATAGAAACTATTACACTAGATGAAAATACTCCTTTTATACTTCATCCAAGACAATTTATTTTGTGAGTAACTTTAGAAAAAATTAAAATACCTAATTTTTTAGTAGCAAGATGTGAATGAAGATCATCAATTTGAAGACTTTGAGTTATAATTCACTCTACAGCTTGATATATAGACCCTGGATTTGAAGGGACTATTACACTTGAAATTACTAATATAAATGAAATTCCTGTTGCTTTATACCCAGGAATGAGAATATGACAATTTGCTTTTGAAAATGTATCTTGAAAAGTAGACATCCCTTATAATAAAAGAGTTTGAAGCAAATATAATTGACAAATATTACCTGAAATATCTAAAATTAATACTGACTTATATTAATGAAAAAATTAATCTCAATACTTTTAATAATATTACCTTTAAAATTAATCTCAAATTTTGAATACAATAACTGTAGAGAAGAAACTATTTTTTATGTAAATGAAATAAATTATAAAAAAGCTTCTTTATCTAGTTTTTATTGTGATTTTTGAAAAATAAAAGACTATCAAGTAAAAGTTAATAATTCAAAAAAAGGAAATTTTGCAATTTATGATCAAGAAAATAAAACTCTAAACCCTATTTCAAAAACTGATTTAGCAAATTATATAAAAAGATTAAAAATTGATTTAACAAATATAAAAGATGATGAAGTTACAAAAGATAAAATATTTAATGAATATACTACAAACTATAGAGATCACCTAGATTTATTATCTAATTTTTATAAAAATAGTATTTTTTCAAAAAAAGAACTTGTAAAAATTATTGTGGAAATAAATAAAAGCCCTTATAAAATATTTGAAAAAACATTTGAAACTAGACTTTTAATGGATTGAAAAATTATTTCAAGAGAAAAGTGGTGAGCAAATGAAAGCTACTCAAATCCTGAAATTTATATGAAATGATGTGAAGATGGAAGTTGTTATTCTGGGCCTGTTGCTTCAAGCCAATTAAAAGATAATTATTTAAAATATTTTAACTTAATAGATAAAAAAGATAAAAAAACAAAAACTTTTGATGATGGAAGAGATAGTTTATCATATTTTCCTGTTGATAGAATTATAATTCATCATACTGCTTCAAAATATGTTCCAAATAAGCAAGAATGAATAAAATATATGCAGTCTGTACAAAAATATCATGCATTAAATTTAAGATGGTGAGATATATGATATCATTATTTAATTGATGGAGAGTGAAATATATATGAATGAAGAGCTTGAGGAAAATATGTACTTTGAGCACATGTAGCAACTCATAATTATTGAAGTATTTGAATAGCTTTGATGAGTGATTGATATTATAGTGATGCTATGATAAAATCATTAAAAGATTTAACTATTTATCTTTGAAAAGAGTATAATTTAGATTTAACAAAAAAAACAACTACAAGAAACAATGATTTAACTTGATATGGAAGTGGGTGGGCAATAGTTTCTCATAAAGAACTAGATAATAGAAAACCTCTTGACCCTGAAATAAATATGGATTTATTTAGAAGTGAAATAGCAAGTATGATTTTAAAAAATCAAGTAGTAAAAAATAGTATCAATTGATACTATGAAACTTTTCCTGTAAATAAAAAAGTTAGATAATAAAAATTAAACTAATTATTATTTTGCAATTTTATTTTTTTAATTAAAATAATACAAATTATAAATTTTTTAAAATAAAATGAATAAAGTAAATAATAAATTTTTTGACCTAATATTGTTTTTTTTAAGTTTTTTATTTGCAATTTATAGAAGTATTTTGTCTTTATTTAAAAAAAAATCTACTATTAAAAAATCTAGTTTTTATGATAGTATTGATTATATTTTTAGAATTTGGCCTAACAATTTTTGGAAAGATATAAAATTTTACAAAATTTGATATTTTCTATGATGATTAATTAAATATATATTTTATAAAAAATAATATGGAAAATAATAATTGATTTACATTAATTGAAATACTACTTGGAATTTTAATATTTATGATTGTAATATTATGATGATTTCAAGCACTTTCATCGCTTACTTTAGGAAAAGTAAAATTAATTGAAAAAACAAATATCACAAAAGATATAACATATTTTACAGAAAAGCTATTTGATGAAATAAAAGCTTGATGAACTATAGATTATGAAGAATATTTTAATAGAAAAGTAGTTTGAAGTTCTACTTCTTCTTGATACTATACAATTAATACTTGATTTTGAAACTTTTGAAGTTGATGAAGTGTTTGAAGTAATAGTTATTGAGATAATTATTATTATTGTAGAAGTAGTGATGGAACAAATATGTTAACTTGATGATGTTATGATAATAATTTCAATATTTATAATGCTTCTGTTTCAACAAAAACTCAAAGATATAATCAATATACTCTACAATTTGTAGACTATAATTCTGATGCAAATTCTGATTTATGAGATGAAAATTTAGATGGAAAAATTATTTGAGATAAAGATGATGAACATCTTTGAGAATGACCTTTAGTTTTTACTTGATGACAAAACATAAAAGAATTTTATTTAATTTCATGAGATTGAAAAAAAAGAACTTTATTTAGATGGAGATGGGATATAGATAGTAAAAAACCACCTACAGCAACTTGTGATTCAACTACTTTTTGATCTTGATGTATTTGAACTATTGAGATGTTAAAACTAGAGTGAAAAGATTGGGGAATAAATCACAATAAAACTTCTTCTTGATCTTATGATTGATTAATTGACACTTGGATTATTGACCCTAATTATTGAACTTGAACTGAAGTAATTGCTTGATCAAATAATTATAGTTATTGGCAAAAATTATTTCCAGATACTATTTCTGTTTCTGATTTTAAAGTGTATTTATATCCAAATATAAACTCAAAATATGGGTGGAAAAATTTAACAAATTCAACTAATATAAATCCTTATGTAAAGCTTTCAATAACACTAGAACCTTCTTGGAAAAAAAGATCTCAAATGAAATGAATTCCCCCAAAATATACTATAAATACAACTATTAATTTAGTAGATTACTTTAGTAAATAATAAAAATTTATGAAAAAAAATAATTCTTGAATATCAATAGTAGTTTGAATGTGATTAACTTTATTAATTTCACTAGTTTCTTTTACTATTTTATCATACATAATACCTTTTTTAAAAACAACTTCTTGAGTTGAAAATGCAACAAAATCATACTACAATGCCTATGCTTGAGTTGAAGATTCTTTATATTTTATAAAAAATAGACCGTCTTTAACAGCTGAAACTTGATCTATTATGCCAAATACAAAAACCTGACATAGCTACCAAACTTTTTCTTCTTGAAATATAATTCCAACTCCTTGATTTTGAAATAGTGAATATAGTTCTTGATACAATATAATTTCTCTTACTTCCCCCGTGCAGACAGAAATTTGAAATAATTCTATAACTGATTTTTCAAACTTAAATTTTGAATTTAAAGTTCCAAGTTTTACTTGATGATCTTTAACTCTTAATTGAAGTAGTACTTGAGTTATAATAAATTGGATACTTACAAGTGAAAATAACACCCTTTATGCAAGTGGGTCTCAAGTTACAATAGACAATATAAATAATAATAATTTTGGGAATATTGAAAATAAAAATTGAATTAAATTAAGTGATACATTAAATGAATCTTTCAAAGATTTTTATAATAATAATTGTGGACTTTTAAAAAGTTGTTTATTAAAAATGACTATTATAAATAATTTAACTTTAACTAATTGAGAGCAAACCCCTTATTTAGAGTATAAATTTGATTTTTGAAATAATAATATACCTGATAGATATAGTCGTATAGATGCTTATTGAAAATCTATTTGATATCAAAAATACCTTCAAGTTAAAATCCCTCAAGAAACAATAGACTGAGCTTTTGATTTTACAGTATTTCAATAATAATTACAAATGAAAATATTTAATATAACAGAAAATGACTCAAATCAAAGGCTTGATAAGTTTTTAAAAAAATTATTTCCAAATGCTTCTTCATCATTGATTTATAAATTTAATAGAAAAAATAAAATAAAGGTTAATAATAAAAAAGAAGATAATGAATATAAACTTCAAATAAAAGATGAAGTAAAAATTTACTTAAATGATAGTGAAATAGAGCTACTTTCTAAAAAAGAAAAAATAAATAATAATTTAGAAAAAATAAAATTTGATAAAAAAAATATAGTTTATGAAGACTCTGATCTAATTATAATAAATAAAGATGCTTGAATAAATGTTCATCCTTGAGATCATAAAACAAAAGAATCAAATATAATTTCTCAAGTTCAAGATTATTTATGAAATAAACTAAATAGTCTTACTTTTAAGCCATCATTAGTTCATAGAATTGATAGAGATACTTCTTGAATACTTATAATTGCAAAGAAAAAAGATATATTAACTAAGCTAACTAGTGATTTTAAAGAACATAAAAATATAAAGAAATTTTATTATACTATTGTTTTATGAAAATTACCAAAAAACACTTGAACTATAGACTCAAAAATATTAAGAATTGAAAATGCAAAAGATGAAAATAAAGTGATTATTAATGAAAATGGTCAAAAAGCAATAACTCACTACAAGGTATTAAATGAGTTTGAAGTAAAAACATCAAGTAAAAATTTAATTTTTTCAGAACTAGAAGTAGAAATTGAAACTTGAAGAATGCATCAAATAAGAGTTCATTTATCTAGTATTTGAAATCCTATATTATGAGATAATAAATATTGAGATAAAATATTAAATGGATTTTTATCTAAAAATTATTTATTAAAAAGACAAGCTCTTCACTCTTGGAAAATACAATTTCATCATTATGGAAAACAAAAAAATTCTAGGTTTGAAGCTAGAATTAAAGATGATTTAAGTGATTTTTTACAAAAAATGCTCTAATTTGAGTTATGAAATTTAAATAGATTTGAAACTTTCTCTGAAGCTATCGAAGCTATTATTTTACAAATTCATTATTATAATAATTTTAGGATTCATACTAAGTTAAAAATGTCTCCTGTACAATTTTATAATCTAAATTTTTATTTTGTAGATTTTTAACTATTTTTGTGTATTCTTGTGTGTCTAAAAAATTTAGGACTTGACAACTTTTTGGGATTCATATCATTTCACTTCTACTTCTTTTACAAGTTTTGCTTCTTTTTCTTTTTTTAAAGCTTCATATTTTTCTATTTCTTCTTTAGTTGGTTTTCTTTTTAATCAAATTCTTGCTTTCTCTTTATTTACTTCTATAACTTCAAAATCAACTTTATCTCAAACTTTTACTATATCTTCAATTTTCTCTACTCTTAAAGGAGATAGTTTTGATATATGAATCATTCATGATTTTCATCTAAACTCTATAATAGCTCAAGTTCAATCAATAATTTTTACAACCTCTCAAACTCAAACATATCAAACCTCAACTTCCCAAATAAACTCTTTTATTTCATCAATTGCCTTTTGTCATCAAATATTATCTTTTGCAGTTATTGTTGTATGTCAATCATCTGCAATTGAGATTTTAACATTATAATCTTTTTCTACTCTTTGAATATTTTCTCATCATTTTCAAATAAATCATTTAATTTTATCTAAAGGAATTAAAATACTCATAATTAAAGGAGCATATGGAGATAAATTTTCTTCAACTTTTGGTTGTGCTTTTAACATAGAAGAAATAATTTCATCAATTCAAACTTTTGCTTGTGTAAATGCTTTATCAAAAACTTCAAGTGATAATCATTTAATTTTTACATCAAGTTGCATAGCAGTTATACCATTTGGAGACATTGTAACTTTAAAATCCATATCTCATAAGAAATCTTCTTGAGCTTGGATATCTGAAAGTATTTTATAATCTCAAGTGTCTTCATCATAAATCATTCACATAGCAATTCATCAAACAGGTGCTGAAATAGGTACTCAAGCTTGCATTAAAGCAAGTGTAGATCAACAAACTGAAGCCATAGAGCTTGATCAATTACAAGTCATAGTTTCTGAAACTACTCTTATCATATAAGGAAAACTTTCTTCACTTGGCAATACTGCTTGTAATGCTTTTTCTGCAAGCTTTCAATGTCAAACTTCTCTTCTTCAAACTCATCTAAGCATTCTTACTTCTCAAACTGAAAATGGAGGAAAATTATAATGGTGAATATATCTTGCTGATGTTTCTTCATACATATCATCAATTAATTGTATATCTTCAGGTCATCATAATGTTGCAACAGAAAAAACTTGAGTCATTCATCTTTGAAATAATCAAGATCAATGAGCTCTTGGTAACAATCAAGTTTCTGATTTTAATGGTCTTACTTCATCAATTTTTCTTAAATCAAGTCTTTTTTCATATTTTAATACATTTTCTCTCATAACTTTTTTAACTCTTTTGTAAACAAGTTCTGAAATAGTGTTTGGTTTTAATCATAATTCTTCTAAATTTTCATCATTAACTCCCAAAAATTCTGCTACTTCTACTTCAATTTTTAATAAAGAGTTATGGAAGTCTTTTTTTCAAAGTCAGTAAAGAGATTCTAGTTTTTCAAAAGTTAAAAATTTTTCAACTTTATCATAATATTCTTCATTTACTAAATTAAAAAAATGTTTCACTTCGCTAATTTCAAATATTTTTTTATATTCATTTATAAAATTGACTTGAGCATTACAAAATTCTTTTATTATATTAAAAGCAAATTCAAGACCTTTCATCATAATTTCTTTAGAAACTTCTTTTGATTCTGATTCAACCATAGTAATTGCATCTAAAGTTCAAGCAACAAGTAAATTCATTGATGATTGTTTTTCTTGCTCAAAATTTGGATTAAAAATATATTTTCAATCAATATAAGACACTTTTACTCAAGAAACTGGTCATTCAAAAGGAGCATTAGTCATTAAAAGTCATAAAGAAGCTCAAGAAATTCAAAAATATCCTAAATCTTGTTCTCAGGTTAAAGAAAGTGGAGAAACTATTACTTGAGTATCATTTATAAATCATTTAGGAAACATTGGGCGAATTGGCCTATCAATAAGTCTTGATGTTAAAGTAGCTAACTCTGATGGTTTTGCTTCTCTTTTTGAAAATCTATTTCCACCTATTTTTCAAGTTGCATAATATTTTTCAACATAATCAACAACTAAAGGGAAAAAATCAGCATTTTCATTTACTCATTCATCTTTTATTCAAACATTTGTTAAAATAATATTTCATTTATCATCACTTATTGTAACACTTCAGTTTGCTAGAAATCAAAATTTTTTAGTTTCAAAAGTTATATTTTGTCATCAAATATTGTAAATTTTTCTAAGAGGTGTTATATTTATAGCATTTTTATCAGATAATCACATAAAAAAAAGTTAATTTATAATTTATTAAATTATAGATAAAAAATAAAAATTTGCAAAATTTAATTTTTTATGATAATATAAGCAAGAAAGAATTTATTATTATATTATGAATAATTTAAACAAAAATAAACAAAGTATTGATATTCAAAATCAAAAATTAACTTGATTAGATTCAACTATTCAAGAAACAAGTAAAAAAACTTTAAATACTATTGAAATTAAGAGTTTTTCAGTTGATTCTTCTTTTATGGAACAATACAATGATGAAGAGTTAATAAATTTTTTAATTAATTGAAATTATTCTTATTTAGATATTAATCAATTAAAGCAAGAAAATAATCAAAAACAAATAAATAGGATTATAAAAATTTTAGTAAAAAATTTTCCATTAATAGAATCACTAAGACTTTCTCCTTGAGATAAGATA
The DNA here is from genome assembly GCA_964527685.1 of uncultured Candidatus Peribacteria bacterium. Taxonomy (GTDB): domain Bacteria; phylum Patescibacteriota; class Gracilibacteria; order BD1-5; family UBA6164; genus UBA7396. The sequence continues at coordinate 166,795 of CAZGOC010000001.1, forward strand.
TTAAACATACATTTTGGTTGAATTAAACAAATAAATGACAATATATGAAAAGAATTTTGTGATAAATTAATTTTTAAATTTAAACAATTAATAACATCCAAGGTTTTTTGATTAAATAATTGAAAAAATATAAGAGTTATAAGAGATGATTATAAAAATATAGGGTTTATATGAGAATTAAATAATATAAATGATTTTAATTTAATAAATAAAAACAAAAAAGATATAATAGAAAAATTTATTTGAAATATAATGAAAGTTGTTTATGAAGAAGCTGTACAACTTTATTTAGGTGACTTAAAATTTACAAATAAAACAATACCATCAAAAGAAATGAATTTATTAATTTTAAAAAAATATATTTGAATTTCAAAAATTATACATGAAAATTTTAATTTTTGAATATCTGTAAATGATGCCACTAATTTTTTAAGTAATTTTGAAAGAATAGATTTAATTAGAAAAGCTGAGATATCTAGTAGAAAATCTTTAAATGATGAACATATTTCTATAAACCAATATGATAATGATTTATTAATAAGTGAAATTAAAAAAAATGATGATATATTAACTGATATAATATCAAATTATAATGATAAAGATTTTTCATTTAATTGAAATAAATACCCTATTATATCTACTTTTTCTTGAGAAAAAAGTTTATCTTTAGAACTAATTAGAAACATAAGAAAACACTCTGATTTAATTTTACCTAAAAAATTAAGACTTTTAACATCAAAATATTTATCTTGATTAAATTCAAATTTAGATTTTATCTCCCCAATAATAGATAAATTATCTGAAAATAACTTAGATTTTAAAATAGCTAATAGAATAAATCAACAAATACAAAATTGAAAAATTAATATATGATATTTAACTAAAAATTATAAATGATGAATTACTAAAGATGTATTTATAAATAAATTAAAAGAAAATAATTGAACTCATATAGCTATAGATATAAAAGATTTATGATCTTATAATATATTAAATTTTATTAAGTTATCTAAAGAAATTTTAGCTCTAAAAGATAAATTTAATAATTGAGAAATGGATAAAATAGATTTTTCTCAAAAAATAAATTCATTACTTTTAAGTGCTTGAAGTAATTTAACAATTGATTTACAACAAATTCAAAAAGAGTTTAAAAAGGAATTTAAAAATTGAATTATTAGATTTGGTTGAGATGAGATTGAAATTTTTATACCAACTTTAGTTAAATCAAATACAGATTTTTTAGATAAAATTGAAAAAATAATAAATAAAAGTTATTTTAAATATAGAATTATTATAAATTCTATAGAAAAAGAAAATGATATTTATAATATATATCAAAAATTGGATGATTTAAACAAAATTAATAAAATAGTTGAAGATAATTTAGAAATTAAAAATAATAAAATAAGATCAACTTATATAGATTTATCAAAAGATTTAAAAGAAGTAATATTAAATTGAAATTTTCCTTTTGAAAGCTTTTTACAAAAATTAGTAAATAAGATACAAGAAACTGAAATATTTTTCAATGAAAATAATGAATTTAATATATGACTAATTGAAAATAATATACAAATTACTTTAATTAAAGAAGACAATAAAGTTAAAATTTTATTAAAATAAAAAAGTTTGAAAAATTTTTCAAACTTTTTTATTTTTTTAAACTTTCAGATTTTTTCATTCTAGCATAGAATTTATCAACAGCTCAAGTTTTTAATATTCTTTGTTCTCCTGTATAGAATGGATGACATTTAGAACAAATTTCAACTCTTAATTCACTTTCTTTTAAAGTTGATTTTGCTTCTATAATATTTCCACAAGAACAAATATATTTAACTAATTTTGAAGCTGGATGAATACCTTGTTTCATAGTTTTTTAGTTAATTGCTCGCCAAAGTACGATGCAAAATATAAAATAGGAATGGTGCCGAGAGAGAGACTCGAACTCTCACGCGATGAAGCGCTGGCTTCTAAGACCAGTATGTCTACCAATTCCATCATCCCGGCATTTTTAAAAAATGGTGGGCCGAGTAAGATTCGAACTTACGAAGGCGTAGCCGGCGGATTTACAGTCCGCTCCATTTGACCGCTCTGGTATCGACCCATATAACTTAAAAAGTGAAAAGTTTTAGTAAAAAGAACTTTTATACTTTAAACTTTCCACTTTTTTATTTTTTTAAAAATGGAGCCAGTAATCGGATTTGAACCGATGACCGTTCGCTTACAAGGCGAATGCTCTACCAACTGAGCTATACTGGCAAAAACTTTTTTATTAAGCGAGACATATATTATTAAAAATAATTAATAAGTCAAAAGTTTTTTTATAAAATGTAATAGCAGATATAATAGGTATTCTAGATTTTTTCAGAAATTAGTGGTGTGATATATAAAATTATTTAAGAAAAATTACAAAAAGAAGCAAAATATATTGCTTCTTATAAATTAAATTTTAATTTTTCAAGTAAAATTTCTTGTTCTCAAATAATTACTTTTGGAGAAAATCAAGTATCTTCACTTCATTCAAAGAAAAAACTATTATCAATATCTTCTTCTTTTAAAACAGTTTTTAATTCTTTTTCTATTTTTTTAATAACTCAAAGTTTATCAAGCACATCATAAACTCTCATAATTGCCTCATCATTTGAAAAATTAGTCATTCTAACTATTTGTTCAAGTCTTTTTCAAGAAGCTCTAAAAGAGTAATTTCATAAATATTCTAAATTTATTTGCTTTGGGTCTGAAACTTCTTTTAAATTAATTATTTTTAAATCTTCTTTATTTATAAAATTAACTTCTTCATTATCTGTATACATACTTGTATAATTTGAAACCAAAAAGTCTTTTAATTCTTCAAGTCATTCTCAAGTTGCTGAAGAAACAACAAATATTTTTCTATCACTATATTTTTTCTTAAACTCTCAAGTAATAAAATCCTTCATTTCTTTATCAAGCAAATCTCATTTAGAAAAAACAATTATTTCTTCTTTTTTTAATATATTTTTTGAAAATTCTCATAATTCAAATCTAATATCTTCATAATCTTTTATAGCACTATCAAGTCTGTATAAATCTATTAAATGTAGTAAAACTTTAGTTCTTTCAATATGTTTTAAAAACTCTATTCAAAGTCATTTTCACTTTGAAGCACCAGGAATTAATCAAGGCACATCTTCTAAAACTAGTGATTTTTGTTTATAATCCAAAACTCATAAATGAGGAATCAAGGTAGTAAATGGATAATCTCAAATTTTTGGTTTAACATTTGTAATTGATGCTATTAAACTTGATTTTCAAGCACTAGGAATTCATATAATTCATATATCTGCTACTAGTTTTAACTCAAGTAATACTTCACGAGATTCTCATATATCTCACATTTCAGCAAAAGTTGGCGCTTGTCTTATAGATGTAGTAAAATGAGCATTTCAAAACCCTCCCCTTCATCACAAACAAAGTAAAAACTTTAAGTTATTTGCAGACAAATCAACTATTATTTCTTTTGTGCTTAAATCTCTTACTATAGTTCAAGTAGGCACATAAATAATTAAGTCTTCTCAAGAAGCTCATTGCATTAAATTAGTTCCTCATTTTTGCCCGTCATCTGCTTTTAAAACTTTTTTATGACGGAAATCGGATAATGTATTTATGTTTGTTGTAGTTTGTAAATACACATTTCATCAAGCTCATCCATTTCACCCCCAAGGTCATCATTTTGGTATATATTTCTCTCTTCTCCAAGTAACAACTCAATCTCACCCCTTTCAAGCCTCTATCTTAATAGCAACCTCATCTATAAACATTTTTTGATTTTAATTAAATAAATTTTTTAAATTATTTTAAAATTACATATGCATAACTTTTTTAAAAGCCTACTTATAAAAAGATAATTTTTTTAAAAGTATATATAAAAATATGAATTTTACAAAATAAAATTAAAAATAAGGATTGTTTAATTTTTTATTTTTTTGCAAAAAAATAAAATTTTGGTATATTAAAAAAGCCAAAATTACAAATTTTACATTACTTAACAAATCAAATATGGAGGATTTAATTATCCTTTCCTCTAATATTCATTTGTTGAGTAAAAAGTTGTAGTTTTGGCGAACATTAAGGTGATTAAATCCTCCTTTTTGTTTGCTAAAACTACAACTTTAAAACCTTTTATTTTGGCACCTACTTTATATAGTAAGTGCTTTTTTATGACAAAGAAATCTTGAAATTCAAATTTAAGAAAAGCTAATAAATCTAAAAATGATGAGTTTTATACTCAACTACCAGATATAGAAAATGAATTAAAATATTATAAACATCACTTTAAAGACAAAATAGTTTTTTGTAATTGTGATGATCCAGAATACTCTAATTTTTTTAGGTATTTTGTATGAAACTTTAAACATTTATGACTTAAAAAACTTATTACAACCCATTTTCATGAAAAAAAACAAACTTATAAGATAGAAGTAAATGCAAAAAATATTGATGAAATAACAAAGTATATAAAAAACCTCTCTATTTTTGAAACTTGAGAAATATTTAAAAACTTTTGAGAAACTCTCTCTTGAAATGGTGATTTTAGAAGTGATGAAAGTATAGAAATACTAAAAATATCAGATATAATAGTTACAAATCCACCATTTTCACTTTTTAGAGAATATGTTTCACAACTTTTTGAGTATGATAAAAAGTTTTTGATATTATGAAATATGAATGCTATCACTTATAAAGAGATTTTCCCTTTAATAAAAGAAAACAAACTTTGGTCTTGATATGGATTTAATATGAGTTTAGTTTTTGAATCAATTTATGAAAATACTCTTGAAGCAAATGTTAATTTTTGTAAACAAAAGTGATATTTTTGAAAAAATTATATAAAAACTCCAGCTATAAATTGGTATACTAACCTAGAGCATAATAAAAGAAATGAAAAAATGATACTTTATAAAACCTACTCTTGAAATGAAGAGTATTATCCAAAATATGACAATTATGATGCTATAAATATAGATAAAGTTGCAGAAATACCACTTGATTACAGGTGAGCTATGTGAGTTCCTATAACTTTTTTAGATAAATATAATCCTGAACAATTTGAAATAATTAAATTTAGAAAATGAAATGATGAAAAAGATTTGGTTGTAAACTGAAAAAGTCCTTATTTTAGAATTTTAATAAAACCAAAAAATATTTAAAACTTAACTAAAGTCCTATGCAAATAGAATTACATGAAATCACTATTAAAGAACTTACTACTTGATATAAAGATAATCAAGAAGAGTGAGTAACAAGTATGAATGGCACTTTAAATATCAGACCAAAATACCAAAGAGAATTTGTTTATAAAGAAAAACAAAGAAATGCAGTTATTGAAACTATTAAAAAAGACTTTCCTTTAAATGTAATGTATTTTGTAAAAAATGAAGATAAAAGTTTAGAAGTGCTTGACTGACAACAAAGAACCATAAGTATTTGTGAATATGTTGCAGGAAACTTTTCACTTGAGAATAGATATTTTCATAATCTAACAGATACTGAAAAAAATAAAATACTTGATTATAAATTAATGGTTTATTTTTGTGAATGAGATGATATAGAAAAGCTTGATTGGTTTAAAACTATAAATATTGCTTGAGAAAAACTCTTTGATCAAGAGATGAGAAATGCAGTTTATACTTGACCTTGGTTATCAGATGCAAAAAAACATTTTTCAAAAACTAATTGTCCAGCATATCTATTATGAAGTGATTATATGACTTGAAGTCCTATCAGACAAGAATATTTAGAAAAAGTAATTTCTTGGATTAACTCTTGAGAAGTTGAAGTCTATATGGCTATTCATCAACATGACACAGATGCAAATGAGTTATGGCAATATTTTCAAGATGTAATTGCTTGGATTAAAAAACTATTTCCTGATTATAGAAAAGAACAAAAATGACTTGATTGGTGAGTATTTTATAATAAATATAAAAATAATTCATACAATAGTAATGATTTAAAAATAAAAGTAGAAAGACTTATGCAAGATGATGATGTGACTTCTAAAAAATGAATTTATGAATATCTACTTTCTTGAGATGAAAAACATTTAAGTATAAGAGCTTTTAGTGATGCTCAAAAAAGATGAGTTTATGAAACTCAAGGATGAATTTGTCCTTTATGTATAAGTAAATGAAAATCAAAAGAAGAAAGTCATTTTGAAATATGAGAAATGGAAGCAGATCATATCACTCCTTGGAGTCAGTGAGGAAAAACCTCTATAGATAATTGTCAAATGCTTTGTAGAGAGTACAATAGAAGAAAAAGTGATAGATAGAGTTTTAATTAAAGCACTGTTTATAAAAAACAAAAAACTCAAAAAAAATCAAAACTTTTTAGCTAGTTTTAAAGTATCTATTCTAAAATCTTGAAAAGAAATTATTTATTTTTTTTTGAGTATTTAGTAGTTTTTTATATAATAAAATTAAATAAATCTTAATTTTAAATAATGATAATTATCTGAATAGATCCTTGAACTACAACTATTTGATATGCAATTATTAAAAAAGAAAAAAATAAAATAGAAGTGCTTGATTATTGAGTTATTTCAACGACTCCAAAGCTTGATTTAAAAGATAAATTAAATGAAATTTGAAATGATTTAAAAAACCTTTTTATAAAATATAAACCAGAAATTTGAGTTGTTGAGAAGTTATTTTTTACAAATAATTTAAAAACTTGAATAGATGTAGCACAAGTTAGAGGAGTTATAATTTATTTATTATCTATAAATAATATATTTATTAATGAATTTACTCCACTTGAGTTAAAAAAACGAATTTGTGGAAACTGAAAAGCATCTAAAAAGCAGATGCAAAATGCTATAAAAATACTTTTTTGACTTGATGAAATACCAAAACCAGATGATGCTTCAGATGCTCTTTGACTTGCTTATTTATGAAAAATTGATAAAAACTATTTTTAGTTTTTGCATTTTTACAAAAAAAATTATAATCTTTTAGTATTTAGATTTTAAAAAGCTGAGATGAGTTTTAAAAAAATATTTTTTATATTTCTTTTTTTATTATTTGCCTTTTGATATGCAATTACGAATTCATCATTTTATAAAAATAGTGATATAAATTTTAAATGAGTTTTAAATAAAGATATTTATTTATGAGATATTAATTTTAGGCAAAATTTAGTTGTTTATGAATCAAATATTGATATTTCAAACTATAAAATCCAAAGTGTTTGTAATTTAGATTTTAAATTACGATCAAAAAATGAAAATAATTATATATTTTTATTAAACTTTTTAGATGATAAATGTTCAAATAACAATTTTTATTTAAAAGATACAGAAAATAATATAATTTGAAACTCTAATTTTGAATTAAATTTAATAAAAGATTTTGATCTTTATAATAAATATACTGATTATTCAACTAAAGATTTAGAGAAAATTTTGTTTGAATTAGATAAAAAACAAGATAATTTAAAACTTTATTCTAAAGTAAAAATAAATTCTTTAAATATTAATTTTTTAAAGAAAAATAGATTATATTTAGAGTATGTTTATAACATAAATATTATAAAAAATATTATAAAAAAAAGAGAAGATAAATACTTAATTCCTGTTGTTTGACATAAACTACCAAACTGAAAAAATATTTCAAAATTTCCTAATTGACCAAGACCATATAGAGCAGATTATACTCTTTGAGTTCATGAATGATGGGATATAGATGCTCCATATTGAACAAAAGTAGTTTCTTTAGATGATTGAATTATTGTAAATATAGTTTCTTGATTTAAGTTTGAGGATTTAAATGAAATTAAAAAATGAAGTATATCATATGAGCAAAAACTTTTAAATCTAAATTATTTAAGATGAAATCAAGTTTGGGTAAAAACTATGAAGTGAGATATTGCTTTTTATAGCCACTTAAGTGAGATAAACCCATTATTAAAAGTTTGAGATATGATAAAAAAACAAGATTTTATTTGAAAAACTTGAATTACTTGAATTCCAGATAAAAATTATAAAGATTATCATCTTCATATTGAACTTAGAAAAAATCCATATAATTATAAAAATGCTTGAAATTATACAAAGCTTGATTATATGTGATGGGATTGGTATTATTCAACTTTAAATGTAAAACAATTATTACAAAATCAATACAATATTTTTCAAAATTAATATGATAAAAACTATAACAAAAAATAAAAAGGCATATTTTGATTATGAAATACTTGAAACTTGGGAAGCTTGAATAGAATTATTTTGATATGAAGTAAAATCAGTTAGAGCTTGACAAGTAAATTTAAAGTGAAGTTATATTTCATTACTTTCAAATATACCATATATAAAACAATCACATATAACCCCGTGGAAGACTTTAGTAAATAGAGAATCTATTGCTTGAAATAGAGATAGAAAAATTTTTTTACATAAAAAAACTATAAATTATCTATCTTGAAAATATAAAGAATGATGATTTGCTATAATTCCTTTAGAACTTTATTTTTCTTGAAGCTTAATTAAAGTAAAAGTTTGACTTTGTAAATGAAGAAAAGAGTATAATAAAAAACAATTATTAAAAGAGAGAACTATTGATAAAGAGGCAAAAATGATGATGAAAAATATAAATTATTAATAATAAAAATGAAAAAAGATTTCCCAATATTTAAAAACAATAAAAATTTAATATTTTTAGATAGTACTTCAACTACACAAAAACCATCTTATGTTATAGATGCAATAAATGATTATTTATCAAATAGTTATTCAAATATACACAGATGATTGTATGATATAGCAATAAATTCTGAAAAAATATATTTTGATAGTAAGCAAAAAGTTGCAGAATTTTTATCTTGAGATAGTTATAAAGAAATAATTTATACTTATAATTCTAATTATGCATTAAACCTAATATCTCAAACACTTAGGTATAATAAATTTTTAAAATCTTGAGATAAAGTTTTAGTTTCAATAGTTGAACATCACTCAAATATTGTTCCATGGCTTATTTTAAAGCAAGAAATTTGAATTGAAGTTGAATTTGTAAATATAAAAGATGACTTTTCTCTTGATATAGAAGATTTTGAAAAAAAATATGACAATAAAGTAAAAATTATAGCTTTAACACATATTTCAAATGTAACTTGAGAAATTTTTGATTTAGAAAAAGTTTGAAAATTAAAAAGAGATGATACTTTATTTATTGTTGATGCAAGTCAATCGTTTCCACATATAAAAGTAGATGTAAAAAAATTAAATTGTGATATGTTATTTTTTACATGACATAAAATTATGGCAGATAGTTGAATTTGAGTTATTTATGCAAAAAGAGAACTTTTAGAAAAATTAAATCCAGTTTTTTCATGAGGTTGAGCTATAAATGAAGTAAAACAATGTAGTTTTAGAAGTTCAAATTTACCATACAAATTTGAACCATGAACTCCAAATGTTACTTGAGCTTTATCTTTATTAAAAGCTTTAGAATATATAGAAAATATTTGATGACTAGATAAATTAAAAGAAATTGAAGATAAACTTGTTGAATATGCTTTAAATGAATTTAATAAAAGACCATACATAAATTTAATTTGAAGTAAAAATTTAAAAAGTAGAGTTTGAGTTTTTTCTTTTTATATATCTTGAATAAATTCACTTGATATAGCAGATATAATGGCTGAAAATAATATTGCAATTAGAGCATGACAACATTGTACAGAACCTTTTATGGATTATTTAGGAATAAAATCTTCAGCTCGTATGAGTTTGTATATTTATAATTCAAAAGATGATATTGATAAGTTTTTTAAAGTTTTAGATGATAATTTTAGTTAATATGGAAGTCTGTAAAAGGGAAAATTTGCCATTAGATCATGGTTATTATAGAACTATTTCACCAGTTTATCAAAAATACTTAACAACTTGTAATTTAAAAATCCAAAAATTAAATAATAATAAATTTTGATGGATTAAAAATATATTTTGATTATTTCAAATTGCAAAGTTTGAAAGAGTTGATGAAGAGCCTAATATAGAAGAGTTAAAAAGAAATTGATTTAAACATTGAATTATTATATGGATTCCTTATACAAGATGTAAGAAACCAAACTGATGGAAAAATTTATGGTTAAATTCACATTTTACTACAACTTGATTTTCTATAATTGAAAATGAATTTTATTATAAAAAATGGAAGGAAAGAGCAATAAGAGCAAGAAAAAAATTTATAGAAAATAAAGATTTAAAAATTGAATTAGTTGATACAGATATATTTCAAAAATATTATAAAGAAGCTAAAATAACACAACCATATAAATATGATTTTATGAAATATCATAAAACAATATCTTCTTTTGATAGTAAAAAAGATATAAAAAATATGATTTGTTTTTATAATTGACAAGTTGTTGCAGGATTATCAGCTATAGATTATAACAATAACTCATCAGCTCATTTAGTATCTTTTTTAACACAAGAATGAAAAAAAATACAAGCATGAACTTGACTTATTGATTTTTGGTTTAAAAATAGCTTTAATAATTGATTAAAATATATAAATTTTGATCACTTGAGAGATAAAAGTATGTGAAAAGATCAGCAATGATATACTGATTTTAAAGAAAATTTTATGGATTATAAAGTATTTTTTACACAATCTTATTTTAAAATAATATAAAAATATGACAAACGAAATAATAACATTTTACAGTAAAACTCCACCAAATAGAGGGGAACTTAAAGATCCAACTATTAGATATAAAGAAGACAATAGGAGTTGTGATGATACTATGGAAGTTTTTTTAAAAATAGAAGACTGAATTATAAAAGATTGGTCTTTTGAATGAATAACTTCAATTATAACTACAGCAACTTCATCAGTTTTTTGAGAATCAATTATTTGAATGACTTTAGAGGAGGTTTTAAAAAAAGATTATAAATATATTAAAGATCTTATTTGAGAAGAAATCTCTCCTCGTAGGCAAAAAGCAGCTGTCTTTTGACTTGTTACAACTCGTAATGCAATACATAAATATCTAAACGATTGACAAAAAGATGATATTTTAGATATGCTTATGTGATATGGATGATGTTAATTAAAAAATAGTTTATCTTTGACAAACTATTTTTTAATTTCACTAAATGAATTTTTTAGATAATTTAATAATACTCAATTAACTAAAGGGATTATTTTTTCTTCATATAACTCTTGAAATTTTTTATATCTTTTTTCAAGTTCTTTTTTATCTATCTTTAAGAAATCATCTATATTTTTTTGATTTTCTTCTGTCGTTCACTCCATGTAGTGTAGTAATCATGCTTTTTCTCAAAAATAAGAAATAAGCCAATTATGATTATATCTATTTTTTGGATCATTATTTATTACTGTTAATTTTCAAGCATGCATTGGCTCTGCGATATTGTGACTTCAAATAACAAAAGATGCTTTTACTTTATCTGCATAAAAAGCAGAGTTCAAATATCACATAGAGTTTATTAAAGTTCAATTTGGTAATAATTTTAATTTTTTTGAAATATCTATATTTCATTTTGGCATAGAAATAGGACTTAAACTTGAAGGGACATTAAATGGGATAGTAGAAGTACTTCATCAAATAAATATATCTTTTTCTAAGCCTTTAAATAGTTCATTTAATTCATCTATTTTTTCTTGATTTGGAGAAGTTTTTAGTAATTTTAATAAACAAGTATTAAAAAATCACTTTCACATAAAATCTATAAATCATACACTATCTGTATTAAATTGATTTTTTCATATATTTTCTCTTATTTCTTTATCATCTCAAGAGATTATTTTAGTATTTGGTAAAAGAGTTTGTAGTTTATTAAAAAAATATCATTGAGCAGTATCTCATTTACTTAAATTAGGGAAAGTTAAAAGACTTAAACTTGAAATACTTTCATCAAAAGATTTTTTTGTAATAGATATTTTATTTATAATATACTCTATTAAGTCATCTCAAGGAGTTATTTCTTCTAAAATTAATAAATCAGTTATTCAAGGCGAACAACTTAATATATTTTTATTATAAGTTCAAACTAAAAAATACTTTTTAAAATCATCTATTGACATAAATTTATATTTTTCTAGTATTTTATCTAAAGTTTCTTTATTATAGTTATATCAATTTACTTTTTCTTTTTCTAGTAGTTTTATAATTTCCTCTTTTGGAGAGTTCAGTATTTCAAGTACTTCAGAAGTTACTTTGTTTGTTTGAATATTTATATCTTTGTTTTGATTATTTGTATTTAATCACAAATCTCTTTCTTTATTTAGATCCATTTTTTAAAAAATTAAATAAAATAACTAATTTAAAGTTATTTTATCATTTAAGTAAATAAAATGCAAAAAGTAAATTTTAAAAAATAAACAAAAAAAAGTGAGGTTATTTTTTTAAAATAAAATCACTTTTTTTATTTATAATTACCCTTGTATCTCAAGTCTAATTGAAGGTCACATAGCATTACATACATAAACTGTATTTACATATTTACCTTTAGATCAAGAAGGTTTTACTTCTTTTACAGTAGCAATAAATTTATCTAGATTTTCTTGTAATTTATCTTTACCAAAAGATAGTTTACCAAAAATAGAATGGATATTTCATTGTTTATCAGTTTTGAATTCAAATTTTCAAGCAGCAATTTCTTTTACTATTGAAACTAAATCATCTCAAACTGTTCAAGTTTTTGGATTTGGCATAAGTCCTTTAGGTCAAAGTACTCTAGCAATTTTTCACATTTGTCTCATCATTGAAGGAGTAGCAACACAAACATCAAAATCAAGTGGTATATTTCCTAAAGCAATTTCATTAACTAAATCTTCCCCTCAAGCAACAACTGCTCAAGCTTTTTTTAAATCAGTTTCTGAAACAGTATCAGAAAAAGCACAAACTTTAGTAACTTTACCAGTTCAGTTTGGTAGAGATATAGTAGTTCTAATCATTTGATCAGCATATTTTGGATCCAAATTTAAGTTAAAATGAACTTCAACTGTAGGATCAAATTTTACAGTATTTGTTTTTTCAAGTAATTCACAAGCTTCTGCTGTAGAATAAGCTATATCTTGATTTATAAACTCTATAGCTTTATTATATTTTTTACCTCTTTTTGCCATATTTAATTTGTTAAGTAATAAAGGTAATATCGAATTTTTAAAAATTCTTCCTTTTAAGGCTAGTAGATTATATGAAAAAGTTATAAAAAGTAAAAAGTTTTTTTAAAGTTTGATAAATCATTTTAAATTATATAATAAAATTGTATTATATTTTAATAAAAAAATATGAAAAAATTAATTATTTTATTGCTTCCGTTGTTTTTGTATTCTTGTTTTTGAGATAGTCAAGAGGTAGAAAATGCTAAAAAAGAGCTATTAAATAACAATGAAAATAATAAAGCTTTATTTGATGAAAATCTTGAAAAAAATAATAATTTAGATGAAGATAATAATTTAAATAATATAAAAGAAGAGAAAAAAGAAAATTCTTATGAAGTAAATTATTTAACTGATAAATTTTTAGAAGTTAAAGATATAAAAGATATCTCTTCCATTACAGATTGATTTGATATAAATTGAGTTGTAAATAATCCAGATATTGACAAAATTATTATTGATTTTGAAAATAAAACTTCATCTTTTCCAAAAGATAGTTATACTTTAAAAACATTTAAAAAATGAGATAAAACATTTTTATATAGAGCTTATAAAAAATATGAAACTCTAGATTTTTGAGTAAATAAATATGAAATAAATTGATATGTTTGAGAAAATTTAGTTTCAAAAATTGAGATTATAGTAAATATAGAAAAAAATAATTTAAACTCTAACTCTTGAGCTATAATTCCAAATATTTGAGAAGAGAGTGTATTTTCTTGAGATGAAAAAAGCTTAGATATGCAAAAAATACCTCAACTTGAAAGTATAAATTGTGAAAATATTGATGAATTTTTAAGTACAAATTATACTTGGTATTATTGGAATACTTGTAGACCGTTATGAGAAAATATTTTTTATGTAAATGTATTGTCTTTATCTTGAGAAAACTATAATTATGAAAGGCTTTATTTAGATACATTAAACAATAATTTTGCTAAAATATTACTTGAAACTTGAACTTGAGTATCAAAAGACAATTTAAAAGATAAAAATGATGAATTAAAAACAAAAGAATTTTTAAACCTAGAAAATATAAATAATTTATTTAAAAAACTAACAACTAATTAATTATGAAAGTATTATTAAAAATATCATGAGAAGCATTACAATGAGAGCATACTCATTGAATAGATCCAAAATTTTTAAAATCTCTAGCACTTGAATTAAAAGAAAATTATGATAGAAACATTTCTCTTGCAATAGTTTTGGGATGATGAAATATATTTAGATGAATGTCTTGAGCTTCAGAAGGTATGGATAGAACAGCAGCTGATTATATGTGAATGCTTGCAACAATTATGAATGGAATTGCTATGCAAGATGCACTTGAGTGAGTTTGAATTCCAACAAGACTTATGTCAGCTCTTGATATACCAGAAGTTTGAGAAAAGTATATAAATAGAAGGTGAATAAGGCATATGGAAAAAGGTAGAATAGTTATATGTGTAGCTTGAACTTGAAATCCATTTTTTACAACAGATACAGCTTGAGTTTTAAGAGCATTAGAGCTTTGATGTGATATGATGATAAAAGCAACAAAAGTTGATTGAGTTTATGATAAAGATCCAAAAAAATTTGGAGATGCTATGCTTTATAAAAAACTAACTTATGATGAAGTAATTAAAAGAGATATAAAAGTAATGGATCAAACTTGATTTGCACTTGCAAAAGAATGAAAATTAAAATTAAAAATAGTAAATTTATTTAAAAAACAAGCAATATTAAATGCAATAAATTGAGATGAATGAACTTTAGTTAGTGAATAAAAAAGCTTTTAAATAAAGCTTTTTATTTTTTTAAAATACATAAATTAGCACACAACTACAAAAAGTGCTAAAAAATATTTGACAATAAAAAAAATATAAATATACTCTTTTCACAAGAAAGATAAAACTTTCAAAATTTAATATTTAATTTTAAAAAATATGTGAAAAATTATATGAATAGACCTTTGAACTACAAACTCAGCTGTTGCTTTTATGGAATGATGAGAAGCAAAAATCATACCAAATCAAGAATGAAATAGAACAACTCCTTCTATAGTAGCTACAGCAAAAGATTGAAGTATAATTGTTTGAACTCCAGCAAAAAGACAAGCAATTACAAACCCACTTTGAACTATATTTTCTGCAAAAAGATTTATTTGAAGAAAGTATGATGAAGTAAAAGATGAAATAGCATCAGTTCCATTTAAAGTTACAAAATGAAGTGATTGAGCTGCTATGATAGAGTTTAATTGAAAATCAGTTAGACCAGAAGAGATTTGAGCGCATGTGCTTTGAAAATTAAAAGAAGATGCTGAAAAATTTCTTTGAACAAAAGTTACAGAAGCTGTAGTTACAGTTCCAGCATATTTTAATGATGACCAAAGACAAGCAACTATAAATGCTTGAAAAATTGCTTGACTTGAAATAAAAAGAATTGTAAACGAACCAACAGCTGCTGCACTTGCTTATTGAGCTTGAAAATGAAAAAATGAAAAAATTGCAGTTTATGACCTTTGAGGTTGAACTTTTGATATATCTATTTTAGAATTATCAAGTGAATGAACTTTTGAAGTTTTAGCAACTAACTGAGATACTCATTTAGGTTGAGATGATTTTGATAAAAGAGTACTTGATTATATAGTTGATGAATTTAGAAAAGAGCAATGAGTTGATTTAAAAAATGATCCAATGGCTTTACAAAGAGTGAGAGATGAAGCAGAAAAAGCAAAAAAAGAATTATCATCTACAAGTAGTTATGATATAAATTTACCATATATTACTGTTGATGCCACTTGACCAAAAAATTTAGCAATGACTATTACTAAATCAAAATTTGAAGAATTAATTATTGATTTAGTAGAAAAATCATTAAAACCTTGTGAAAAAGTATTAAAAGATAGTTGATTAAAATCAAGCGATTTAAACCAAGTATTACTTGTTTGATGATCAACTAGAGTTCCTTTAGTTGTAAAAAAAGTTGAAGAATTTTTTGGAAAAAAACCAAATACTTGAATAAATCCAGATGAATCTGTTGCTATGGGGGCTGCAGTTCAAGCTTGAATTTTAGGTTGAGATGTAACAGATGTATTATTACTTGATGTAACTCCATTATCACTTTCAATTGAAACTATGTGATGAGTTGCTACAAAAATGATTACAAGAAATACTACAATACCAACTTCAAAATCAGAAACTTTCTCAACAGCTGTAGATAATCAACCATCAGTAGAAATAAATGTATTACAATGAGAAAGAGAAATGGCAGTTGATAATAAATCACTTTGAAGATTTATGCTTGATAGTATAGCTCCTGCTCCAAGATGAGTTCCACAAATTGAAGTTACATTTGATATTGATGCAAACTGAGTATTAAAAGTTAAAGCAAAAGATAAAGGTACAGGGAAAGAACAACATATCACAATAGCTTGATCAACAGGTATGGATGATAAAGAAGTTGATAGACTTATAAGAGAAGCTGAAAGCAAAAGAGAAGAAGATAAAGCAAAAAAAGAATCAGTTGAATCAAGAAACCATGCAGAAAGTGCAGTATATCAAGCAGAAAAAACTTTAAATGATAATAAAGATAAAGTTTCAGAGGATAATAAAACACAAGCAGAAAGTTTAATCTCATCACTTAAAGAAGTATTGTCTAACTCAAGTGCTTCAAAAGATGAACTTGATGAAAAAACTAAGGCTTTAAATGATGTGATGATGAAAATATGACAAGATATTTACTCTAAATCTCAAAATACTACATCAGAAACAAAAGAAAGTAATGATTGAGTAGTTGATTGAGAAGTTGAAAGTGATTGAGATTCAAAAAATACATCAAGAGTATAACAAAAAAATAGCTTCTTATAGAAGCTATTTTTTTTATTATAAATAATTTTTGACACATTGTAAAATATATGTTATAATAATTTATATTTACTTTTTAATAAAATTATTATGACTACACCAAAAATAAACCTTTCAGCATTAAAAAAAGAAAATAATACATCTTTAAATCAAGATTTAGAAATAAAAAAAGAAGAAGTAATTGAAGTTAAAGATGAAATTAAAAATGAAATTGTAGAAACAAATAAACCTAAAATAAAAATTTCTTTAAAATGATTAAAAGAAAATATTATAGAAGAAAAAAAAGAAACTATAAAACAAGATGAATTAATAACTTCTAATGAATTAATAACTTCTGAAGATAATCAAGAAATTGTTTTAGAAAAAAAACAAGAACAACAACTAGATGAAAAAATAGAAGAAAAAAAAGAAAAAACTACTTTTTCAATAATTGATTGAGATACTCAAGTAAGTGTTTTTAATGAAGAAAAAAATGAAATTTTTTGAAGTTATAAAGGATCTTTTAGCCATACAAAAGATGAAATTAAAGGAGAAAAAATAACAACAATAGAAGAAAAACAAACTTTAAGTTTAGAACTTCAAAATTGAGAAAAAGTAGAAGAAAAAATAAAACTATGAAGTGAAAATATACCTAATTTACAAAAAGAAGTTCAAGATATTTCTTGAGAAACAAATTTAGAAAGATATGCTAAATTAAATTCAAATAAAAAATGATTTAAAAAAGTTTTAGTTCCAGTTTTGAGTTTGATGCTTGTTTTGTGATTTAGTATTTGAACTTGACTATTTTTAAATAGTAAAAATCTAAAAACAAATGTAGTTGAAAAAAAAGCAATAGAAACTTCTCAACCACAAGAAGTAATAACTCCACAAATAGCGGATACAAAAGAAGGGCAAACAGAAAAAAATGATGGTAAAATAGAAGAAAATATAGAAGAAATAGAAACAATTCCTCTTGAAATAGAAGAATCTAAAGATCAAATAGAAGATACAAAAGAAGAAAATATAGAAGAAAATCAATCATTAAATGATTTAAATTTAGATAGTTTATTAAATGAAAATGAATCTACCGATTTTGTCAATGAAAATAACATTGATACATTAGATAAAAATGTTATAATGAAAGAAAAATTAAGAGAACATTTATTACAAAAATTAAAAAATAATTAGTATAGTATGCAAGATATAAATAAAATAAATATTAGAAAAGATATTCGAGATGTTGTAATTTATATTAATGAGTTATTTGATACTGCTATTGAAGAAAATTTTTCTGATATTCATATTGAAACAACAAAGGATTTTTTATTTATTAGATGTAGAAAAGACTGAGATTTTGAAATATATGATAAAGTCTCTTTAGAACATCTTTCTACTATAGTTACTAGATTAAAAGTTTTAGCAAAAGTTAAAATCGATGAAAATAAAAAACCACAAGATTGAAAAATTGTTTATGCATCAGAAAAAATTTGAGAAACTATAGATATAAGAGCTTCAACACTTCCAACTATTTATTGAGAAAAAGTAGTTATGAGAGTTTTAAGACAAAATGATAGTTTAATAAATTTAAAATCAATATGACTTTTTGAAAATAATTTAGAAAAAGTAGAAAATGTTTTAAAAAGTAAATATGGAATTATTTTAGTTGCTTGACCAACTTGAAGTTGAAAATCAACAACATTATTTTCAATATTAAAACACTTTAACCCTCTTGAGTACAATATTTCTACACTTGAAGATCCAGTTGAATATAATATAGATTATGTAAACCAATCTCAAATAAAACCAGAAATTTGATATACTTTTGCATCATGACTCAGAAGTCTAGTAAGACAAGACCCAGATATCATAATGGTTTGAGAAATAAGAGATAAAGAAACAGCTCTTTTGTCTATAGAAGCAGCTTTAACTTGACATCTTGTTTTATCAACTATACATACAAATTCAGCAGCTGCAACAGTTCAAAGACTTATAAATATGGGGATAGAACCATTTTTAATAACAAGCTCTGTAAAAATGATTATATCTCAAAGGCTTGTTAAAAAAATTTGTCCTAACTGCAAACAGGTGGAAAATATAAATGAAAATCTTAAAGAAAAAGTTAAAAAAGAATTTCAAGATATAATGGACCAAGATGAAATAAATAATTTAACTTTCTATAAATGAGCTTGATGTGATAAATGTAATCATACTTGATATACTTGAAGACAATGAGTTCATGAAGTTTTAGTTTTGGGAGAATATTTAGAAAAAGATATTTTAAATATGTCCCCAGCATCTGAAATCCATAAAGCAGCTGTGAAAGAGTGAATGATTACTATATTACAAGATGCTATATTAAAAGCAGCTATGTGAGAAACTACTTTAGAAGAAGCATTTAAATTAATATAATCTATGTTTAAGTTTTTTAAGAAAAAGAAAAAAAATATTGATACTTCAGATATAAAAAACTTCAATAATATTTTAAAAATTATTGAAGATTTTATTGTTTTTGAAGAGTTTGACAAAGCATCTAAAGCTATTATGGAAATTATTTCTAAAGAAAATGATTCATTTAATTATTATATAGAAAATATAAAAGAAAAAGAAAAAAATATTGAAATTAAAAAATTTAAAAATAAACTTCAAAAAATAGAAAAATTAAAAATTTTAAATGATAAGAAAAAAAAGGAATATCAAATAAAATTTAAACAAAAAAAGCAAAAAGAAGAAATAAAAAATTTAACAAATAAAGTTAATGAATATTTAAAAGAATGAAATTTTGATGAAGCAAATTATTTTGTTAATACATATTTAGAAAAAAACTCTTCTGATATAAAAATATTAAATATATGAAATGATCTAAAAAAAACTATAACTAAAGAACTTGAAAAATATAAAGAACAAAAGAAAAAAGAAATTAAAAAAGATACTTTAAAAGAAGCTCAAGATCTTATTTGAGAGATTACTTTAAGTGATAATGATGTTAAAAAGGAAAAAGGTTCTTTTTATCAAAATATTAAAAATAAATTTAGTTTTTATTTAGATTTTAAAAAAAGATATAGACAAAAAAAACTTTTAGATGATGTTAACCTATTATTACAAAGTAAAAAAGAAAAAGATTTAGCAGTAGCAGAGGCTAAATTAAAATTAGTTCATTCTTGAAGCTCTAGAGAAATTAGAGATGAAAAAGTTTCTTGATATGATATTTATTGAAAAATACTTTGAGCTGATAAAGTTACTTGAGATAGTTTAGGACTTTCAAATAATAAAAAAGATCATATATTTTTTATTTGAGATGCAACTTGACATGGGATAAAGGCTTGATTTACTATATGACAATTAAATAAATATTTTTGAGATTTGTCTAAAAAATTAAAACTTGAAAATCTTGTAATGGAAATAAACAATTTATTAAAACAAGATTTAAAAAGTTGAAATTTTATTACATCAATATTTTTCAATATAAATGATGAAGAAAAAAATAAAATTTCTTTTGTTTGAATGTGACATGAGCCTATGTTTGTATATAGAAATTCTACAAAGGATGTTGAAAAAATAATTCCAGGATGACTTGCTTCTTGAATAAGAATTATAAAAGAAATTATTCAAGTTAAGAAAAAAGAAATTATTTTAAACGATGGAGATATATTGATTGCATATACTGACTGAATAGTTGAAGCAAAAAATTTGGATTGAGAAATGTATTCTATTGATAGGATTTGAAGAAAATTAAAAGAATTTTCAATATCTAAAAATAGTTGAATTGAGGAAATATATGAAAAATTTTTGCTTGATTTAAAAAATTTTACTTGATGAAAATGAAATTATTTAGACGATGTAACTATATTATTATTAAAAAGAAATAAAAATAAAGATATATTACAAACAAATACTCAAGTAGAAGAATTGTTATTAAAACAAAATATAGATAAAAAATATAAAAAGAAATTTTTATGAAAAACACTTGAAGAAATAAGATGAGAAATAGAAAAATCTCAAAAAGAAAATGCTTTAAAAAATATTATTAAATCGCTTGACTTGCTTTATACTACCTGAGAATTAACTAAATTAAAAACTGAATCAATTAGATATATTAAAGAGTGATATATACATAAAAAAATAAATTTTTATTTGAAAAAAGCAATAGATAATGAAAGTATTTTTAAACAAAAACAAAAAAATCAAAAAATAAGAGATAAGTATCAAATATTAAATGATTTGTATAAAAAATGAGATTTTGAAACAGTAATTGCAGAGTGTTCTAATATAATATCTAAAAATTGAAATATATAATAAATAGTTATGTTAAATAAAAATTTTTTTGATAAATACTGAAATTTTGAAAATAGGGATTTTTTGAATTTAATGCAAAAAGCTCAAAAATGACTTAAAAATAGAAAAAATAAAAAAAAGTGATTAAATATAGAAATTACTTTATTTAATAGTGCATCAAAAAAAGAAGTATGGCAATTTATAAATAAATTATCTATTTTTATAAATTCATGACTTGATATAAAATGAGCTTTATCAATACTTGTAAAACAAATTAAAAATCCATATTTAAAAAAAATATGAAATGAAATTAAGGTAAATATTGATTATTGAATTTGAATAAGTGAAACTATGTCACAATACCCAAAAGTATTTGACAATTTACTTGTTGCTTTAATATCAGTTTGAGAAAAAACTTGAAATTTATGAAAGATTTTAGCAGAAATGGATAAAAAAATGCTTGAGGATATTGAGCTTAAATGAAAAGTTAAATGAGCTTTAATTTACCCAGTTATACTACTATTTTTAACATTTGCAATGGTTACTTTTATGATGGTATTTATTATACCAAAAATAACTGAAAGTTTTGCTCAAACTTGAACAGAATTACCAGCTTTAACACAAGTTGTTATTAATATATCAAATTTTTTTAGACATAAATGGTATATTTTATTATGATGATTTATTTGATTTATAATATTTTTTAAACTATTTAAAAAAACTTATTTTTGAGAGTTACTTTTAGGGAAAATAGCTATAAATTTACCAGTTTTTTGATACATAGTTAAACAATCAAATATTATTTATTTTATAAATTCATTTTCACTACTTATGGAATCATGAGTATTGCTTTTGGAGGCTTTAAAAACATCAAGTCAAGTAGTTACAAATATACATTATAAAAAAGAAATTATTAGAGTAAAAAACGAAGTAGAAAACTGACTTACTATATCTAAATCGCTTTGATTAAATTTAGAATATGACACAAGTGTTTATATAAATAAATTATTTCCAGAAGAATTTGCTTATATAGTTAATACTTGAGAAGAGACTTGAACTTTAGCTCGAAGTTTGAAAAAAATATGACGAAATTATAGTAATGAGTTAAAAAGATATATATGAAATTTAGCAACAATGCTTGAACCATTTATTATAGTTATAGTTTGATTTTTAGTTTGAACTATAGTTATTGCAATAATGCTACCTTTCTTTAAGTTATGAGAAATAGCTAAAAAAATGTAATACTAAAGAGTCTGTCTCAAAAAATCCAAGCGAATGCTTGGATTTTTTCCTATTTTAAGTAAAAACTCTAAAAAATTCTAGAAAATTAAGATTTTCAAAAGCAAGATCTAAAAAACTTCCTAAGAAGCCTTAAATTTAATGATTTTTTTCAAATTATGAGCTAAACTTATTAAATTCCACTCTATTTGAACTCACTCAAATCACCTCAACAAAAACCTTTCAAATCAAAGATTTCTTTTTATATTTCCAAAAACTGGTTCTACACAAGTTCATCTTTTTTTGTAAATTTCTTTTCATTCCTCAGTATATAATCTATCATCATTTTCTTTGTAAATATTTTTTAGATTAGTATCAACATAAAGAAATTTATTTCTTCAATTATCTAGTTTTGTGTAGTAAAGTTTTGCTTTGTAATCTTCTTCTTTTTGCTCATTTTGTTCTTTTTTTCTAGGTCTTCATTTTTTTCAAGTTCAATCTAGTTTTCACATAAATTACTTAAATTTAAAAATATTTCACTCTTTATCTGTGTAAGTATCTTTTTCTTTATCATAAATAAAATCATCTAAACTTACTCAATTATTTTCAGGATGTGGAATATATCAAAGTATTTGATTTTCTTTTAGATATATATAGTTTTCTTCATTTCAATATCATTTATCAGCAAGGAGTTTATCTATTTTTATTTCTTTGAAATTATATTTTAGTTTTTTTAAAATTGGAATTAGTTCATTAGAATCATCAGCTGAATTTGGAACTGTAGTTTTTAGTTTATTTGCTAGTTTTCTACTAGAAAAAGTTTGGTTCATATATCAGTGGAAAAGTATTTTTAGAAGCATTTTTGGATTATATGCAGGTCTTCATTTTCAATTTATATTTTTGTTATATTCATTATATAGTTTATTTAGATTTAGTTCATTTATTATTTCACTTAATATTATTGCCTCATGTTCTTCTCAAAGATATTCTTTAAAACTTGGTGGTAGTAAAAAATCTTGATTCTCATTATATTCTTTAAACATAGTTTTAATTGTTATTTTATATTTTTTACATTTTACTAAAAAAAATACTAAATCTAATAGATTTAGTATTTTTAAGTTTAAATTAAATTATTAACTTCAGTGGATAGTAATGATTCTATCACCAGTAGAATCAGTGATGGCAGCTCCTATAGCACAAACATCATTTAATATTCAAGTAGCTGTTTTTAATGCATTATTAATACAATCATTAGCAGCTCAAGAAGGATCATTTTTTAATTTAGATGTTCTCATAAGTCAATTTCAAGTTTCCCATCTCCAATTATGAGCTCAATTATCTCTTTTTCAATCAGAATCTACTTTTCATTTAGATTCAAATCAAGTAGATAATATATAAGTTCAATAACTTATACTATTATCATCTGTTCATACAGCATATGAATAAACACAAGCCGCTGCCGCTCAATCAGCCCCTGATTTATCTCATTTATTACAAGTTTGTCAGTTTTTTGGATCTCTAGGCATTTTTGGTAGATAAGTAGCAGCAGTTATATTAGCTCCATTATCAAATTGATTAGGGTGAGGATATTCTCAACTATCTTGATATACTTGTTCTACAGCAGCTTGAAGAGCTTTCATGTCATTAATTCTTGTTGTATCTCTTGCTTTTTGGATTTGAGAAGTGTAAGTAGCAGTTGCTCAAGTTGCAAGTATACCGATAATAGTAATAACTACTAAAAGTTCTATTAAGGTAAAACCTTTTTTGTTTTGTAATTTCATAATATTATTATTAAAAAAATAAATTACACTTTTGTATTTTATTTTTTTTTGTTTTTTTGTCAAATTTTATACTTAAACTAAGTATTTGACAAAATAAAAATGTGATTTATGATATGTGATATGAACCCCAAAAAGTAGAATAGAAAAAAAGATTATTCTACTTTTTGGGGTTCATATCACATTTAGACTTTATTTTTTAATTTTTAAATCAAGCTATTTCAATATCAAAAGTTAAATCTTTTCAAACTAAGAAATGATTTAAATCAATTTTTACACCATCTTTTGTAACTTCTTTTATTTCAAATTCTCAATACATTGTTGGTAGTTTTGTTCAAACTTCTAGTTTATATCAAGCATCTTCAAATTGTTTTAATTCTTCTTTTTTAACTTCTTGAACTTTAGTAGGATCATATTCTCAATAAGCATCTTTTGCTTTAAGGTTTAAAGTTTTTTTCTCTCATAATTTCATTCATACAACTCATGCATCAAATCAAGGAATCATTTTTCAAGCTCAAACTTCAAATTCTATTGGCTCTCATCTTGAATATGAATTATCAAATTCTTTTCAATCAGCAGTTGTTTTTCAAATATAATTTACTTCTACTATATCTCAAGCTTTTACAATTCTATTTTTATCAGCTTCTTTTTTTAGTTCTGCTTTAGAATCTAATTCTTTTTGAGCTTCTTGTAATGAAAATTTATATGGTTTTAAAGAAGTTCAATCAAATTTTACAATTTCTATTCAAATAATTTTTACTTCTTTTTCTGGTTTATCATTTGCATCTGTTTTTGATTTTGAAATTTTTTCTACATTATCATATCCATTAACAACTTGTCCAAAAACTGTATGTTTTTTATTTAAAAATGAATTATTTGCTACATTTATAAAAAATTGGCTTCAGTTAGTATTTGCTCAAGCATTTGCCATTGAAAGACTTCAAGTTAGATTTTGTAAATTGTCTACAAATTCATCTTCAAATTCTTTTCCATAAATACTTTCTCATCACATTCAAGTTCCTTGTGGGTCTCATCATTGTATCATAAAATCTTTTATAACTCTATGAAATGTAGTTTGATTATAATATCAAGTTTGAGCTAAAGCTAAAAAGTTATTAACTGCAAGTGGTGCTTCTTTTGGAAATAATTTTATTTCAATTTTTCAATTAGATGTTGTTAAAATCACTCAAATATCATCTTTTTTAAATCATGATGTTTGGTATGTAGTATCTATAGTTTTCATATCGTTAGTATTATTTGTAATTAATTTAGCTTTTAATTCATCATAAGTAAGTTTTCATCAACAAACTTTTTCTTCTAATTTTCCATTTTCATCATATATAACATAACTTGGAACATATTCACATTTTTCTCAAGTAGTTTTTTCATATGTTGTTGGTAGAGATAAGTCTTGAGGAATAATTAAATCTCAAGAAAATTTCTTTTTATCAGTATTTATAAGTTGCATATTTACTTGATCTTTAAAATCTCTATAAAATTTATCTAAAACTGGGACTTCTGCCTTACAGTGAGGACACCATGAAGCCACAAATCATACATAAGTTTTTTTTCAGTTTGTTGTAACTTTTTGTATGTCAATATTTGGATCACTTTCTGTTTTTGTTCAACAGCTTGTTAATCAAAATACTGTAAATAATAAAATCATTGTAAGTAATAATTTTTTCATATCGTTAGTATTTTAAAAAATAATATAATTATTATAGGGAAATTTATTTTATTTCAATTTTTGTTTATATTTTTAATTTACTTTTTTTAAATTTATACTTTTAATTTTAGTTTTTTTAGTAAAAAACATCATCTTAAGTAAATAATTTAAAAAATCATTATCTCAATTAAAGTTTCTACAAGCCGTTTTTATAACTGTTAAATCCTCAACTATAAATAAAACCTTCTCATCTAAATCAAGAAATTTCTTTAAATCCTCTACTTTCATATCTTTTTTAAAAGTTATTTTATATAAAACTCACTCTCTTTTTATATGTTTTATATTATAATTTGGGCTTTCTAGTTTTAATTTAAGTAAATTAAATAAATTTTCACTCTCTTTTGGGATATCTTTATTAAAGCTTTTAAAATCATTTATTAAATTTTCTAAATCATCTAACTCACTTATAGTTTCTATTTCTTTGTAAAATTCAAGTTTATCTAAATCATTTTCAAAAAAATTATCATCTAAAAATGCAGGTATATTTAAATCAATTATAGTTTGTGGTTGTTTTTCTATTTTGAGCCCAGTCTCAAAAGATGATTTTAATTCTTGCATTTTTTCTTCAAGCATTTTTAAATATACAGAAATTCAAACTTCTGATGTCAATCAAGATTGATTTAATCATAAAATATCTCCTCATCATCTTAATTCTAAATCTCTCATTGATAGTTCAAATCAAGCTCAAAGATATGAATATTCAACTAAAGTTTGAAGTCTTTTTGCCCCATCTTCACTTAAAGAATCTCATTTATAAAGCAAATAACAAGCTCAAAGTTTGTCTTTTCTTCAAACTCTTCATCTTAACTGATGAATTTGACTTACTCAAAATTTATAAGCATCGTTTATAATGATTGTATTTACATTTGGAAAGTCAATTCAGTTTTCTATAACAGTTGATGAGAGTAATATATCGTATTTTTTTTGTTTAAAATCTAGTATTCTATTTTCAAGTTCATCTCAATTAAGCTGTCCGTGAGTTATAACTATTTTTTTATCTAGAAAAATATTTTGTAATATTTTTGCCATACTTTCAATAGTTGTGACTCTATTGTGAATAAAAAACACTTGTCATCAATTTGCAAATTCTTTATTACAAGCTTGAAATATAATATTTTCATCAAATTTTGACACAAAAGTTTCAACTCATTTTCTCCCTTGCAGAGGAGATTGTAGTATTGAAATACTTTTTATTCAAGACAATGCCATATTTAAACTTCTTGGAATTGGTGTTGCAGACATAGAAAGTAGATCTATATTTTGTTTTAATTTTTTAATTTTTTCTTTATCATTTACTCAAAATTTGTGCTCTTCATCAATAACTAAAAGTCATAAATCTTTGTATTCTATTTTTTCACTTAATAGTCTATGTGTTCAAATAATTAAATCTATTTCTCAAGATTTTAATTTTTTTAAAATATTTTTTGCTTCACTGTTTGTCTGAAATCTTGTTAAAAGCTCTATATTTATAGGAAAAGATGAAAATCTTTCAACTGCTTTTTGATAATGCTCATATGACAAAACAACTAAAGGAGAGATTAAAATTGATTGTTTTTTATTTAAAAATGCATTATAAATTGCATTAAAGGCAATTTCTGTTTTTCAAAATCAAACATCTCAAACAAGCACTCTTTCCATTGGAAATTCTTTTTCCATATCAGTTACAATTTCTTCAATTGCATTTATTTGTCAATCAGTATAAACATACTCAAAACTATTTTCAAACTCTCTCATTTTTTCTACATTATAGACAAATGAAAATCATTTTTGTAGTTTTCTTTTTGCATATATTTCAAGTAATTCCATAGCTACGATTTGCACATCTTTTGAGACTTTTTCAAGTTTTTTTGTCCATTCTTTTGTCGACAATGCTGTAAGTTTTGGATTTTCTTTTCAAATATATTTTGATACTCTTGAAGTTTCTGTTATAGGAACAAATAATTTGTCATTATTTAAATAATCTATTTCTAAATACTCTTTTATATCTTTTCAAACTTCTTTTTTAATAATTCATTTAAAAACTCAAACTCAATGATCTATATGAACTACAAAATCATCTTGTTTTATAGATAAAAGCAAGTCAATATTTTGAGAAAGTGATTTTTTTAGTCTTTTTTTTGTAAAAATTTTAAATAAATTATCATCACAAATAATTATTTCCTTTGGTGTTTCAAATGATTTTAAAATATTTAAATTTGTTTCAAAAACTAAAGCACTTAAATTATTGTATTCTAAAAAATTATTTATATTTTTAATATTTTTTGTGTATATAGATACTTTTTTATTTCATTTTAAAACTTTTATAAATCCATCAATATCATTTAAAAAAATATCTTTTATTTCAAGTGAAGTTTGATTTAAATTTGGGTTTTTTAATATATCAAAAGAAGTTGTATTTTTAAGGTTTTCTAATTTTTCAACTCAAGAAAGTATGTCTATATTGTCTAAAATGATGTGTTTTTCTCAAAATAAAGCCAAAATCTCTTGATTAAAATTATCATTTAAATCATAAAAATTTATTTCTTTTTGATTTCAAAAAGTTATTTTTTCAAGCTTTTTAGAATTTATTCAATTTTCTAAATAAATATCTTCAACAATATCTCAAAAAAAGCTAATAATTATAGTTTTATTTAAAGATTTATTTTTTATATGCAAAGTATCTCAAAGCTTTTTATAGCTAAAATTTTCTAAAAAATCTCAAAAATTATATCAAAACTCACTTAATTTTTTTATAATTTCATCTATTTCTATTTCTTGATTTTTAACTATTGTAATTGAATTTTTATTTTCTATTTCCCAATTATTTGGCAATTTTGCAAAAAAAATATTATAATCAACTATATAGTTTTCTAAATTATTTTTTAATCCATCTATTAAATCTCCCAAGGTTTTTATCTCAACGATATGACTACCTAGGAAGTTTTGAATTAAAATATTTTTTTTAATATCTTTATCTTTACAAATTATAATTGATTGTTTTAGATTGTCTTTAATTAAAATATTTTTATAAAATATGTTTTGAGTGTTTAAGTAGTACATTTTAAACTTTCTTAAAAAATTCTGTTTTTAAAACCATTTTCCCTGATTCAATTACTCATTCTTCATCTGTTAATTTGATATTTTTAAATTTATCTCATCTTTTTATATCAGGAGCTCATTTTACTTTTAGGTCTTTAATTGCAATAACTGTATCTCAATTGCTTAATATATTTCAATTAGCATCTTTTATAATTATTTCGTCCATTTTTTTAAATTAATTAAATATTAAAACTAATATAACAAAAATTAATTATTTTTCAATAAATAAACTTAATATAATACTTGATTTATAACAAAAATTATATAAATTATGTCTATATAATAATAAAAAACTTATGAATTTATTTTTAAATACTATTTCAAAAATTTGAAAAATTATTTTGTTTGATGACAATAGAAACATAATTTCATCTAAAGATTTTGAAGTTTTATGAAAAGAATCTACTTTACTTATAGCAAAAGTAGACGATTTTTTAAAAGAAAATAATACTTTTTATTCAGATTTAG
The DNA here is from genome assembly GCA_964527685.1 of uncultured Candidatus Peribacteria bacterium. Classification (GTDB taxonomy): domain Bacteria; phylum Patescibacteriota; class Gracilibacteria; order BD1-5; family UBA6164; genus UBA7396. The sequence continues at coordinate 196,337 of CAZGOC010000001.1, forward strand.
AAAATATTGTAGTTGTAAATTGACCTGGAAGTTTTACTTGAGTAAGAACAACAACTTTAATGGTAAATACTATTAATTTTGTAAATAATAAAAATATAACTCCTATAAATTATTTTGAATTATTTGACAACTATCCTATTATAAAAACTTCATCAAAAAGAGATAGTTTTTTAGTTTTTTCTAAAGACTCAATAATTGAAATTATGTTAAATGATGAAATTGAAAAAAAACTTAAAAATATAAGCCTCTATTATTGAGATTTAAAAATTGATGGGAAAAATAATATTGAAGATATTGATTATGAAAAAATTATAAAAAATATAAAGTTAAAAAATGAAAAAATTATAAAACCTTTTTATGTAAAAAAACCTAGTATTTCTTAAAAAAAGTTTATGAAATTAAAAGAAAATGAAAAAATTATTGAAGTATTAAAACCTAATTATTTTACAAAAATAATTTTATTTATTTATCTCTTTATATCTATTTTAATTACTTTAAGCATTTATTTTATATTTTATGATTATAAATTAATATTAATAATTTGTATTTTGCTTATTTTAAGTTTTATAATTTGATTTTATTATTTATTTATAAATTTTGAATTAAAGGTTGTTGTTTTAACTAATTTAAAAATAATTTATGTTAAAAAAAATAATATATTTGAATCAAAATACGAAAGTATAAACTACTTAGAAATAACTAAAATAAAAGCAAGTCAAAATGGTTTTTTAAAAAATTATTTTTGATATTGAGAAATTATTTTAGTTTCAAAAGATAGTGAAATTATTTTAAAATATATAGATAATCCTTTAGAAAATGCTTGAAATATAAATGATTTTTTAAAATCATAAAAATATAACTTTTATTTTTTAAAAAATAAATATAATAATTCAAAGTTTAAATGTTAAAATAAATTTATGCACAACTTAAGTCTAACTCAAATAATTGAAAATATTAAATCAAAAAAAACTACTCCAAAAGAAGTTTTTAACTTTTTTTTAGATAGAATAAACAAATACGATCCTGAATTAAAATCATTTAATTTTATAAATACTTCTTGATTACAAGAAGATATTAATCTACCTCTTGCTTGAGTTCCGATTTCTATAAAAGACAACTATGCAGAAGTAGGTATTCCAACTACTTGAGCTTCAAATATATTAAGAGATTTTAAACCTCCATATGATGCAAGTGTTATAAAAAAGTTAAAAGATGCTTGAATGTCTAGTATTTGAAAAGTAAATATGGACGAATTTGCTATGTGATCTACAACAACTACTTCTGCAATTCAAATAACAAAAAATCCTTGGTGAGAAAATAGAATTCCAGGTGGTTCTAGTTGATGAAGTGCAGCATCTGTTAGTGCTTGACTTGTTCCTGCTTCTTTATGAAGTGATACTTGATGAAGCATAAGACAACCAGCTTCAATGTGTAATATAGTTTGATTTAAGCCTAGTTATTGAAGAAATTCAAGATATTGAATAATTCCTATGTGAACTAGTTTAGATTGCCCGTGAACTTTAACAAAAACAGTTAGAGATGCTTGATTATTGTATGAAATAATGAATTGATTTGATGAAAAAGAAGACACTTCTATAGATTGAAAAGATATAATCGACCAAAAAATTTGGGAAAAAAATGATTTAAAATGATTAAAAGTTTGATTACCAAAAGAGTATTTTGAAGAGTGAATTGATGAGTGAGTTAAAAAAACTATTTTAGAAGCTGTGGAAAAAATAAAAGAGCTTTGAGCTGAAATTAAAGAGATTTCTCTTCCTATGACAAAATATGCAATTGCAACTTATTATATATTAATGCCTGCTGAAGTTTCTACAAATTTAGCAAGAATTGATTGATTAAGATATTGAAATGCTTCAAATAAGCCATATTCTACTATGGATGAATTTTATATAAACAATAGATCTGATTGATTTTGAGATGAAGCTCAAAAAAGAATTATTTTATGAAGTTATGTTTTATCTGCTTGATATTATGATGCTTATTATAAAAAAGCTTCTCAAGTTAGGACTCTAATTATAAATGATTTCAAAAAAGCTTTTAGTGAAGTTGATGTAATTGTTTGACCTGTTTCTCCAAATGTTGCTTGGGAAATTGATGAAAAAATTGATGATCCTTTAAAATTATATTTATGAGATGCATATACTGTTCCTGCATCGCTTGCTTGATTACCTGCTATTTCAGTTCCAGCTTGATTTAGTGTATCAAATGATAGCAAAAAAGAATTACTACCTGTTTGACTTCAAATTATGGCTCCACATATGCAAGACCAAAAAGTTTTAGAGGTGGCAAATGTTTTTGAAAAACATACTAATTATTATAAAAAACAACCAAGTAAATTTTTATAAATTAATTTTTAAAAGAGTGTATAATATAACAAGAGAAGATGCTTCTATAAAGTTAAATTTATCTACAAGAAGTATTGATAGATATATAAAATCTTGAAAATTAAGATCTAAAAAAGACTGAAAAATTGTTTATATTCATCAAGATGATATAAATAATTTCTTATGACTTTGAGAAAAAAAACAAGTAATTATAGAAAATAATCAAAAACCAATGGAAAAACACCCTACAAATGAAAAGAGTTTGTCAAGTAATAAAAGTAATGATTTTTGAGTTATTTTTGATAAATTAAAGTTTGAGATAAAAATAAAAGACGATGAAATAAAAGAATTAAACAAGCAAATTTGAAAAATGGAAGAAGTTGTAAAAAATTCTATTTCATTAATAGAATTTAAAAAAAATCAATTTTTACTTGAAGAATCAAAAAATTCTTTATCTTGAGATATTTCTAATTTAAAAAAAGAAATTGAATCTAAAGAAAAAGTGTTAAAAGAAGAGAAAAAACTAAATTTAATACTTATAATAACAACTATAATATTATTTTTATGACTTGTAGTTGTATTTTTAATAAAGATTTAAAAAATCTTTTCTAGTCCTCATAGTTTAGTGGAAGAACAATCCCCTCCTAAGGGATAAACACAAGTTCGATTCTTGTTGGGGATACCATGCCTAATATATCATTAATGAATTTTAATTTTAGTTTTCAAATGACTAAAAATCATCTTAATCAGTTTATCAAGTTTCATATTTTTTACTATTATGCCAAAAAATTAACACATTAAAAATATAGGAATTAAAACCCTCAAAATAAATTTTAATAATTTTTTATTATCTTTCTTTATTTTTATTTTTTTTGTTTAATTAAAGAGTCAACTTTTGTTTTTACATCTCCTTTTATTGAAAATAAATCAAATACTTTTTTATTATTATCAAGTTTTTTTCTCTTCTCTTCAAGATTTTTTTTTACTTCTTTTAATGAGTATCAAATAGGCCAATAACCTCAAGAATTTTCTCAAGTCATAATTTTAAAATTGTTAAATAATATAATTACAAGAATAAAATAAGTTTACAAAAAACTATTTATTATTTAATTACCTATTCTTATGAAAAAATTATATAAAAAAATAAAAGAAAATCAAGGTATAATTATTACAAGAAAACTTACTAAATAAATACTTTAATCTAATAATTGAAATGTATCTAAAAAAGTTTTAATTTTGTAAAAAATTTTTATAAACACTCCCTTATATCTCTATAATTAAATCACTTTAACAATAACTTATTTATTATTTTTTTGTCATCTAGGTTTTTATTTCTAAAAATTTCTATTTGATTTTTAATTTCTTGTTTTTCATCTAAAAAGTTTATTTCTTCTAAAATATTTTCTACAAATTCCCTGTCTTTTTCTCTTTTAATAAGTTTTTGTTTGATATAATTTATTGATTTGTTTTTTTGTTTTAAGCTCAAAATCTCTTTTAAAACTTTATCTTTATTTAATAAACTAGGTCATGATTGTAGTAAAATTATGTGTTTAGAAATCAAATCTTTATCAAATTTTTTTAAAAATAGTTTTTGTTTTATATAATCAATATTTTTTCATAAAAAAGTATGGTTTTTTATTACTTCCTCAATCATTTTTTCTTCATCAATATATTTTGTTAATTCATCAAATACTTTTAAAGCAATATCTAAATCTTCTACTTTTTGATAGAGTTTTTCTTTTAATTTATTTTTTGTTGGAAAATATTTATAAATATAGTTTAATCAATACTGTTTTAAATTGTCTATATCTTTATAATACTTTTTTATTTTATCTTTTTTCTTTCAATTTATTTCATCAAATGTAATTTCTTTTTTATTTATTTTATCTAAAAGTTTTACTTTTTTATTTTTTTGTTTAATAAGTAAATCAAAATACTTTTGAAATTCATCTTGTGAATTAAACAAAACTCTTTCTTCTAAAACTCAAATAAAAGCCTCTAAACTAGAGACTGCTTTTATTTGTTTTGAAGTTGGAGTAAACATTAAAAAACTATTTTAATTCTAAAATTTTTTCTATATCAGTAAAATCACTTTCACTAAGTATATTATTAATTCATTTTATAACATAATCAACTATATTTGTTAATTTTTTGTTTTTTTGTTTTAATTGTTCTAATTGTAAAATTACATTGTTTAATACTTCTACTTTTTTTGTTGTATCATCTCAAAGCTTTTCATTTAATTTTTTTTCAAAATTTGAAATGATTCCATCAAGTTTTTTTGTTACTGCTTTAGAAAGTCATTTATTTTCAACTTTTTTTTCTTCATCATACTTTTTTTCAACTTCTTTTTGAGTTATTTTTTCTTCTTTATCATCATCATTATCAACTATTTTAGCAACTAAAGTTTTGCTACAATATCTATCATTTTGATGAGTTATAGCACAAATTCTATAATAATTTATTCCATCTTTGGGATTTTCATCAGTATATGAAGTAAATCATATATCACTGTCATACTTTATATATCAATCATCTGGATATACAGGATTTGGATTTGAATTTGATCTTACTACTTTATAATACTTAAAATCTCATTTTGAAAAATTATCAAATCTCGTCCAATTTAAAATCACATCATCTCAATCAACTTTTAAAGTAAAGTTAAATTCATTTTTAGTTATAGGATCTTTATATCAATTATCTTTATCATTATAAGTTGCTTTTGAAACTAAAGGTGATAAAAACATAGTTCAAACTAAAAATCAAGCTATTATTTTATTTTTAACCATATAATATAAATTATAAATATAAAATTGAAATTAATTAATTTCACAAAAATTCTATCATAATAAAATTATTAGTCAATTTTTTTAGTATAAAAATTATAACTATTTTTTAAGCTTTCTTCTAAAGGAGTTTTTGCTTCAAAAGAGAGTATTTTTCTAGCTTTTGAAGGATTACAATAAACTTTTGCTAAATCTCCTGGTCTTCTATCAAGTATTTTATAAGGAACTTCTTTTTTTATAATTTTTGATACTTCAAAAATCATTTGCATAACTGAAACTCAAGTTCAAACTCACAAATTAAATACTTCAAAAATTGGAGTGTTAATATTTTCTAGGTATTTATATGATTTTAAATGTCAGTCAATTAAATCACAAACATCTATATAATCTCTAACTCAAGTCCCATCAATAGTATCATAATCATTTCAAAAAACTCATACTTCTTTTAACTCTCAAGTTACTACTTTAAAAATATATGGCAATAAATTATTTGGAATTCAAACAGGATTTTCTCATAAATAACCATCTTTATGTGCTCAAATAGGATTAAAATATCTTAAATTTACAACTTTAAATTGACTAGTTTTTACTAAATCTCTTAAAATATTTTCAAGTAAGAATTTTGTAGTTCAATAAGGATTAGAACATTCTCAAATATCTCAATCCTCAGAGACCGAGCTTTCTTCAAGCCCGGTCTCAAAATTAGAGGCTTTATAAACAGTTGCAGAGCTTGAAAAAATTATATTTTTAACTCCAAATTCATTAATTATTTCAAATAAATTTAAACTTCAAATAATATTGTTTTCATAATACAAAAATGGTTTTAATACACTTTCTCAAACTGCTTTTAATCAAGCAAAATGCAAAACTCAATCAAAATTATACTTTGAAAATACTTCTTTTAATCATTGTTTATCAAGTAAATCAACTTTATAAAAATCAACTTCTATTCAAGAAAGTGTTTTTTTTATATTTTCTAAAACATTTAAGTTAGTGTTTGATAGATTATCAATTATTACACATTTATATCAAGCATTTGTAAAAGAAACAACTGCATGTGACCCTATATATCAAAGTCATCCTGTGATTAAAAGAGTTTTTGACATTTTAGTTTGTGATTAATGTTTTAATATATTTTTTTGTATCTTCTATAGTTTCAACTTTTTTTGATGTAACTCAAATAGTAAGTGGTGGATAGTCATTTCCTCCTGGGAAAATAGCATCTCAAACAAAAATCATTTCATCAAGAGAAATACCTAAAATTTCATTTAATTTTTGCATTCAATAAGCTTTATCAACTCACGATTTTGTGATATCTATAGAACTTGATCATCAAATAAGTATATTAAAATTTTGTAAGTCTTTTAATATATAATTTCTAATTTTTTTTCTTTTTTCTTGATCTGGGTCCCAAGTATGTTTAGCTTCTAAAGGAGCTTCTTGTCATAAAGCAGAAAATGTAATTTGAGTTCATCTATCTTCTACTTGTTTTCACCAAATTTTTTCTGGTTTTAAATCAAGGTCCTCTATAGCATCTTCAAGCACTTTTACTATGTATTGTCTTTCCTCTAAACTAAAATCAAGAGAATATTTTTTTTGCCAACTTCAATTTTCAAATTGATACATTTTTGTTCAACAAGTTGGAAGTATCAAAAGATTTTTTAAAATATTTTCATCATTTCACAAAAAAGATATAACTTGCTTTTCAAATTGTACATAATCTCATCCTGAAATAATTGCAACTTTGTATTTTGTAAGCAGATTTTTAAATAAATCTGTCATTTCTTGACCCATTTGTCATTTTGATGGAGCTAAAGTCCCATCCATATCAAAAGCTATTAATTTAAACATAAAATAATTAATAATTAAACTCAAATAACTACTTTTGCCACTCTTAAAACTCTATCTCAAAGGATATATCATTTTTCAAATTCATCAATTATTTTTCATTCATTTCAAGGACTTGGTACTTGAGTCATAACTTCGTGTTTATTTGGGTCAACTTCATGATTTAAAGAATCAAATTGATCTACTCAAAGTCATTTTAGGTCTTGTTTTAGTGATTTTTCAAGGATTAAAAGTCAATTAAATATACTTGAATTTTTTTCTTCTTCTTTAGTATTTTTTATAATTCTTTCAATATCATCAACTCTTGGTAATATCTTTTTTAAAATATCATATTTCAAAAAAAACATCATCTCTTCTCTATCTCTTTCACTTCTTGTTTTAAAATTTACATAATCAGCTTGAGTTCTATTAAGTAAATCTTTTAGTTTTGAGATTTCTTCATTTTGTGTTGTAGTATTTTTTGTTATTTCTTCATTTTCTTGTGAATTTTTTAGTGTTTCAATTTCTTCTTGTAGCTCCACTAAATCATCTTGAAGTATTTCATCTTTTTGTGTCATTTTTATAATTATTAAATTCTAAGTAATACTAATTATATAGATTTTTTAGTTTTTTCAAGTTTTGCAAGGTTTAGTATTTTAAAATTTAAAAAAATTTTATAGCTGTTAAACTTTTATTTCTTTTTATCAACTTCATCTAAAGTCCAAAAATCTCAATCATCTTTAGTATTATTACTATTATTTACACTAGTAGATTGACTTTCATCTCAAACTCACTTTAACCAATTAGGAATTTCCATCCCATCTTCCCATAATTCATTTGAGTTATCTTTTTTAGGTTTATCTAAAGAGTTTTTTTTCTCTTTAGTAGCTTGGTCTTTACTATCAGTTTTTTTGACTTTTTTTTCTTTTTTTTCTTCCACTTTTTCTTCTTCTTGTTTTACTTCTTCTAAAGTAGTTATACTATTATCAGTAGTAGATTTTAACCAATCTGGGATACTATCATCAGTTGTTTGCAGTTCAATTAAATCTTGATTATCTAAAAGTATATCATCTTCTTTTTTACTATCTGATTTTTTAACTTTTTCTTCTTCTTTTATCTCTTCTTTTGCCATTTTTTCTTCAGAAATAACTCATTTTAACCAATCTGGGACTTTTTCATCTTCTATTTTAGTTTCTACTACTACATCGTCTACTTTTAAGTTATTTTCTTTGTTTGTATTTAGTGTAGATTCTTTAGCTAAATCTACTTTCTCTTTTTTTACCTCATCTTTTTTTTCTTCTTCTACTTTAAATTCAGTTTTTTTTGTATTTCAACTTAACCAATCAGGCACTTTTTCTTCTTCCACTTTAGGAGACTCTTTTATTACCAATGGATCTTGTTCTACTTTAGCTGTATTTGGAGAATTTAACCAATCTGGAGTTTTTGCTTCTAAAATATCCTCTTTTTTTTCATCTTTTACTTTTAACGGTTCTTTAACTTCACTTTTTGAATCATTTAGTATATCTCAAGTTTGATTTGATGTTTTTTCAATTATAAAATCTTGTAATCATTGATTTTTATTTTTATTTGTCAGCTTAAACCATACAAAGAAAACTATAATAATTAAAATAACTCATAAAAATATTAATCAAATTATTTTAGATACTCAAGATAATAATCAAACAACTTTATTACTTGAAGCATTTTCTTTAGAAACTTCATTTACTATTTCTTTTGGTATATTATCAACTGATCCATAAATAAATACTTGTAATTGAGTTTTTATAGTTAACTTATCTTCATTTGATATTAAAGAAGTATCTTTTATCATTGAAAGTATTTCTTTTCATAATACTTTGTTTTGTTCTAATTTATCTGGATTTGATTTTATGTTATCAAGTTTTTCTATGATTTTATCATATTCTACTATTTCTTTTGGTATAAGGTTTTTAACTACAGTGTAAGCCATATTTCTTAAAGATTGGTCTTGATCTCAAGTTACTAAAAACGATTCTAGTAATGATATAATTTCATCTTTATTTGATACTCAAATTTCATCAATAAATCACTCAAACTCTAAAATTACTTTAGTCTTTTCAGTATCATAAAACCATTCTTCTTGCAATTTTTGAACATATTTCATTCATTTTAATCTATGTTCTTGTGGTAATTGTTGAACAAAAGTTTTTAATTTTTCAACCTTTACTTTATCACTATCACTTATTCAATCAAATTTTATTGATTCAATATTTATTTCCTCATCTTTTATATATTTTTTTTCTATTTTAATATCTGTTGAATCAATGATTTCTCATGATTTAGATGTAGTATAAATTCTAAATGTTTGAGTTTTTGAATCATTTAAAACAACTTCAATAATTCAAGCATTTTCATAACTAGGTAATGTTTTATTATCTATATCATCATCTTTTGTTCAATTTAAATCACTATCTATATTTATATCATTATCTATTGCATAATTTAATTCTTCATCTTTTTTTTGTAGATATATATAAACTTTTTGCTCTTGATCTAGAGAAATAGTATTATTTTCAATACTTTGATTTGAAAGCATATATAAACTAGTAGAGTTTTTTGCTTTCATCATTTCTTTTAAATCTTTAGTTATTTCTTGAGATTTAGTTTTTGTTTTAGTTCATTCAGATATTTTTAAAGAAACTTCATGACTTGATTTATTATCTTCATAAGTATATGTAAAATTATTTTGTTGTTCTACTTTATTTCAATCTCACATATCCCAAACTACTTTATCATATTTTCAAGCACTTGTATTGAAAAATACATAAGTATTTCAAATAGAATAATATTTAAAATCAGGAGTTAGTATATTTGCAACATTCATTTCAATAGTTCTCACATTTGTCATTCATTTATATTTTATTCTAAGTTTTGAATAAAAAATTCATGATTTTTCAAATTTATAAGTTATATTTGGAGTTTTTGTTTCTTCATCATAAAATCAATCTCAATCAAAATCCCAAGCATATTCACTATCTTTTGTTATATCTTGTCATAATACATTTTTTACAGTAGTTGTAAATACTACCTCTTCTCAAATTAAAACACTATTTTTATCTACTTTTAAATCAGCTAAAGGAGTATTTATATTATCTCAAGAAAGAGAAATAAAATATTTATTTGAATCAATTTCTTCACTTGAAATTCTTGTGTCATTATTATCTCTCATAACAACTACAAAATAATAATTTCAAGTTATTTTTGGTATTACAAAAGTTGTATTTGGTAAAGAAGTCATTCTAAAATCTTGAGGAGCTGGATCTGAATCAGTATAATAATACCATAAATATGATTGTATAACTCCATCTGGATCTTGTGCTCATAATGCAGAAACTCAAACAATAACTGGATCTGTTTCAGTACTTTGAGCAGTTATGCTTATACTAGATAAAACAGGTTTTAGATTTTCTACTTTTACCCAAGTTTCAGTAGAATGAGTTTTTCAATTTTTATCACTTTTAATAGTTAATTTAATAGGAAAACATCATAATTCTGAAAATTTATAACTAGCATCTTTTGAAGTTACATATTTATCATTTCATATTTTCCAAGTATATGAAAGTCAATTATTTGATCAATCAATATTTATACTATCTCAAGATTTAAAGCTAATAGTTTTTACTTTATCAACTATATAAGCTCAATTATTACAAGCAGTATTGTCAAATTTTGGCACATCAGTTCATCATAAATCAACACTTATTGCAGCATAAGGACTATCTGATTCTGATATATATACAGTTTTTGTTAAAAAATTTGATTTTCAATCTTTATCTTTTACAGTTAGTTTAGCATTAAACATTCAGCTTTTACTATATCTATGACTCATTTTATTACTTATAGTTTGTTCTTGAGTTCCATCTCAAAAATCCCATTCAAAATATTTTGCATTAGGAGAAATTACAGAAAATCTAACTACTCTGTCTCTTTGAGCTACTCTAGGAACTGGAACAAATTCTAAAGATAGAGTTGAGTTTATTTTTACTTTTTGAGTTTTTATACTAGTCATATCATCTGGGTCTATTACCTCCAAAGTTACACTATGATCTCAAATACTATCAAAAGTATAATATCAAATAGCTCATTTATTATCTATTGAATCAATTTCAATTTTTTCTCAATTTATCATCCAATTATATTTTAATTTTCCATCATCGCTATAATCAGGATCATAACTTCTACTTCAATCAAATAAAACTTTATTTGGTTTTGAGCTATCAGGAATTGAATAAACATATTCAGCTATAGGAGCTCTTGAATTTATATAAATTATTTTTGTATCAGTATCATTATTTCATTGAGCATCTTTTACATTTAATTGTATATTGTATCTTCATTTTTCTTTAAAATCATAATTTAGGATATTTCAGTTTTTTGTTGTTAAGATTTTGTCATTTGAAATATCTATTATATTCCAAGAATATGATAAGTTTTTTTCATTTACTGAAGGTCTTGCTGAAAATACAAATTTTTCTCAAATAAATCAATCATCTTTGTTTGCTTGAATAGTTGCAATAGGTTTATGAATTGCAACTACAAATTTTCTTTCAATAGTTTTTCATTCATTAGTTGTTAGTTTTAATACAACTGGATAGTTTCACTCTTTAGAGTATACAACTCTTTCAACTTTTGGAGATCAATCATTACTTCTTGAGGCTCAATTTCAAAAAGTCCATTCAGTTTTTCTAAATTTAGCACCTCCTGTTGGAGTTGAGTTTGTTGCATCAAATATTAATCAATAATTAGATTCTTCAGGTGTAAATTTTATTTCATCATTTTCTCTTAATCAAACAGAATTTATATTAATAATAATAGATGCTACTTTTTCTTTTACTTCTACAACTCATCTTGATGAAAAAGGTAATATGTCAGTATATCATCAACTATTTTTATGATTTGATTTTACGTCTAAAAATACAGAAAAATTTCCTTCATCTCTAAATGTATAGTTTATTGAAGCTCATCTTCAAATTACTCTTTTTATTCATCAATTATCAAACCACCATATATAATTACTTGAAGGAATTATAGTTCAACTAGGATCTGTAACTTTTCATCTAAAAGTTGTTGTTAATGGAGCATTTCAAGTATTTGGAGATACTTCAACTGATCAAGTTATTTTTTGTATATTAACTTTTTCAATATATTCATCTAGTTTTTTTATAATTTCTTCATAAGCAACCTCACTATTTGGAGATTGAAGTCATTTTTCAACAGCTATTTTTAAATCATTATAATAATTTTGATTTTTTAAACTATCAGGTAAATAATTATATCAAATTTTTGCATTTGATAATATTTTATCTGCTACTGATTTACTTATAGTTCATTTAACTTCAAAATTTTCTTTTAATTTAAAATACTCTTTTACCATTAAGTATCTATACTCATTAAAAGTTCACTTATCAATATCTCTAAGTGTGCTATAATCCTCAATTGAGGCATTTGCTTGAAATAAATTTAAAAATGATAAAGATAATATCAATGTAGTTAAAAATATATTTTTTTTCATAATTTATTATTAAATATTTTAAATTTGTTTTTATTTTATCATATATTTTTATTAGTTGCAAATTTTTTGCAATAAAAAAGCTTTTAATTTTCATTAAAAGCTTTTTTTAAAATTAATCCTCGTCATCTTCTAGTTTAAATCATCTTTCTTCTCTAATTTTTGTAGCTAAGTTAGCTGGAACATCATCATAGTGGTGGAATTCCATAGCATATGTAGCTCTTCATTGAGAAGCAGATCTTAATTCAGTAGTATAACCAAACATTTCAGCAAGAGGGATATATGCAGTTATAATTTTAGCTTGACCTCTTTGACCCATTTCTTCAATTCTTCATCTTTTTGAATTTACTTGTCATAAAACATCTCACATGTATTCTTCAGGAGTGTTAATTTCAACTTTCATTATTGGTTCAAGTAGTGTAGCACTTGCTTTTTTACATGCTTGTTTAAATGCTTTAGATGCTGCAATTTTAAATGCAAGTTCTGATGAGTCAACATCATGGTATGAACCAAATGTTAAAGTAGCTTTTATATCTACCATTGGGTATCAAGCTAAGAATCATCTAGCATAAGCTTCATTTAATCATTTTTCAACTCATGGTATGTATTCTTTTGGTATAACTCAACCAACTATTTTGTTTACAAATTTATTTGTAAGTTTAATTCCATCTTTATCATCACTATCCGCTTGAGTATATGGTTCAAATGTAATAACAACATGACCAAATTGCCCCCTACCTCATGATTGTTTAGCATATTTCACTTCTGAATCTTTTGCAATACTTTTAATAGTTTCTCTGTATGCAACTTGTGGAGCTCAAACATTACATTCAACTTTAAACTCTCTTTTCATTCTATCAACAATGATATCTAAATGTAATTCTCACATTCAAGAAATAATTGTTTGATTTGTTTCTGGATTTGATGAAACTCTAAATGAAGGGTCTTCTTCAGCTAATTTACCTAAAGCTATTCACATTTTTTCTTGATCTGCTTTAGTTTTTGGCTCAACAGATATGTGAATTACTGGTTCTGGGAATTCCATTGATTCAACTAAGAATTTATCATTTAAATCACAAAGTGTATCTCAAGTTCTAGTATCTTTTAATCAAATTACAGCTCAAATATGACCTGATCTAATTTCTTCTATTTCAATTCTTTCATTTGCATGCATTTGAAGTAGTCTTCAAATTCTTTCTTTTTCTCAAGAAACTGGATTATATACATAAGTTCAAGCTCTTAATACTCAAGAATAAACTCTAACATAAGTAATTCTTCAAACAAATGGATCAGTAGCAATTTTAAATGCTAAAGCTCATAGAGAAGAATTATCTCCCATAGGGATTTTTCTCACTTCTTCTTTATTATCTGGATTCATAGCATCAACCATTCATCCATTTACATCAACTGGGCTTGGTAGGAAATCACAAGCAGCATCAATTACAAGTTGAACTCATTTATTTTGTAATGCAGTTCCACAATAAATTGGGTATAGGTTGTTTGCAACAACTCAAGCTCTAATTCATGATTTAATTTCATCAATAGTTAATTCTCCTTTTTCAAAGAATTTTTCCATTAATTTTTCATCTTGTTCAGCTGCTTTTTCTATAAGTTCAGCTCTCATGCTTTCTGCTTTATCTTTTAAATCAGCAGGAATTTCAATTTCTACTATTTTTTCCCCATGTTCTCATTCAAAAGTAAATGCTTTTAATTGAACTAAGTCAATAATTCACATAAAATCTCATTCTGATCAAATAGGTAATTGAGCAGCTATTACTTTATTTCAAGCAAGTTTTTTCTTTATTGATTCTATTGTCATAAAGTAATCTCAACCTGTTTTATCCATTTTGTTTACAAAACCTATTCTTGAAACTCAGTATTTATCTGCTTGTTTCCAAACAGTTTCTGACTGAGGTTCTACTCATTGAGAAGCATCAAATACAGCAATTCATCCATCAAGTACTCTTAGAGATCTTTCAACTTCAATAGTAAAGTCCACATGTCATGGAGTATCGATTAAGTTTATTTGTTTATCTTTCCAAAAAGCTGTTGTAGCAGCTGAAGTAATAGTGATTCATCTTTCTTTTTCTTGAGCCATCCAGTCCATTGTTCATTCTCAGTTATGAGTTTCTCAAATTTTGTGAATTCTTCAAGTATAAAATAAAATTCTTTCTGAAGTAGTTGTTTTTCATGCATCTATATGTGCAAATATTCATATATTTCTAACCCTTTCTAAAGGTACTGGTCCTTGTGGTGCCATAATCAATTTTCAATAACTAAATAATTTACTATTTTAAAAAATAGATGGCATAATTTTATTGATTAGTTAATAAAAGTCAAAATTTTTTTAAACTTCTTCTAACTCTAAATTAGTTATTTTTAAATAAACTTCTTTTAATAGAAAATCAATATATGAATTTGATTGTTTTAGAGTTATATTTATATTCAACTCTTTAAAGAAAAATTGAAAAATTAAGCAAGACAATTCTAAAATTTCAAAATAACTCTCTTTATTTTGAAATAAATTTTGTAATGTTTTTATTTGAATATTTGAGTATTCTAAAGAGATTATGTCAATAATATCTTCTATCCAATAATTTATTTTATTTTTTAATTCATTATCAAGCAATTCATCATAAAAATCTATTGTGTCAAAAGTTTTTGTATAATTAAATTCATAAAATTCTTTTTTTGATAACTCTCTAATTTTTTTGCTTATAGGTGTATGAATTAGTGAAATAAGTCATAAAATAAAATTTGAACTAAATCAAGAATTTATAGTTTTAAATAAATTGTTTAATAAAAAGTCATATTTTGGATTTTTTACTATTTCAACTAAAAATGAAGCAAGAAGTAAATCAAATTTTCTTGCTTTTTTTTCATCTTTTTGAACTCTTTTAATTCAAGCACTTGATTTTTTTACTGCTTCTTTAAATTTTTCTGATATTTCTTGAGATTGAGGTCAAGTAGGTCAAGACTCACTTGGAATAAAATCATCTAATCACATTTTTTAATAAATTAAAAATTAATTTTTATTACTCTATAAATATTATTCAAATCCTTAAAATATTCAAATTTTAGTCATAAATTAGATAAATATTTTTTTGAATAATCATATTGGTCAAATCATATTTCTATAAATAAAATTATTTTATTTAAATTTAATTTTTCTTTTAACATTATTATTTGATTAAATAACTTTTCATACATTTCAAATCAAGTTATTTCTCATCAAAATAAAGCAATATGAGGCTCATTATCTAAAACTTCTTTATCCATATTTTGAAAATCTCAATTTTTTATATATGGTAAATTGGCTGTAATTATGATATTTTTATTGTTTATTTTTATTTTATCATTTATAAAAACTTCAAGTAAATCAGAATTTATTAATTTAATTTTATTTGATAAATTATTTATTTCTAAGTTGATTTTAGCAACTTCAAGTGCATCTTTTGATATATCAAGTCAAAAAGTTTCTTTTAGTGAAATATTTTTATTTATAGCTATTGTAATAGCTCAACTTCAAGTTCAAACATCAATTAATAAATCACTTTCTAGAATATCTTTTAATACATTATCAACAAGTATTTCAGTGTCATTTCTGGGGATTAAAACTCTTTTATCTACATAAAAAGGAAGAGAATAAAACTCCTCATTTGGATTAATTTTCAAATTTTTTTCTATTAAATATTAAAACTGTGAAAAATAGTATTAATACAAGATATAAAATAGAGTAAATCATATTTTCTATATAAAAACTAGTATTAAATTTAATAAAACTTCATATAAAATCTTTTGTATTTAAAGCTTCAAATGGAGGAAAAAGAAGTTGCAATATTTTAACTAAAAATTCTAAAAAAACTATTTTAGCCCTAGTTACTAAATCAAGTAATAATGAAAAGCTGTGACTTGTAAAATAAATCATTATTGACACTACTATAGTCAATATGTTTGACATAAAAGTTGATAAAAATAAAACTAAAGCTATTAAAATCCACAACTTAAATAGTATAAAAACTAAAGACATTAATATAATAGACTCTATTTCTATTCCATTAAAAAATAAAACTCATAAATAAAGTATTGATTGTAGTAAAGTTACTCAAAAAATTATAGCTCAAAATCATAAAAATTTTCCTAAAATAAATTCATATCTTTTAATAGGTTTTGATAATATTAAAAATATAGTTTTCCCTTCTATTTCCCTAAAAAGCAATTGACTTCAAACAAATAAAACTCAAATAAGTCAAAATATCTCAATCATTGCAATTCAAAAATCAGTTATAACTTTACTATCTTCTCAAATAGTTAGTTTTCAAAGAGATATAGAAAAAACTATAAATAAAAATCAAAATACCAAAATAAGGTATAAAAATTTATTTCTAACAATTTCTTTAAATGTATTTATTGCTATATTAAACATATTATTAAAAGTTATAATCTAAAAAGTCTTTATTTCAATTTATAAAATCAAATATACTTATTTCTTTTTTTCATTCAAGTTTTACTTTATTTATTATTAAAATTCAGGTTTTACAAAGAATTGCAATATTTTTTTTAGAATCAAATTCTAATTCAACCACATCTCAAGGAGAAAAATCTTTGTCAAATTCTACAATACTTTCATCAAAAAAACAATCTGTAATATCAAGTTTTTTTTCAAAATAATAAGTAAAAATTCAAGGCCAAGGAGAGTATGATCTAAATTTATTATAAATTTCAATTGAAGAATTATTTTTAAAGTCAATTTTTCAATCAGTTTTTTCAATTTTTTTACAATAAGTAGCAAGTTTATCATCTTGTTTAATAGGAGTTATAGTTTTATTTACAACTTTTGTTAAAGTATCAACTAGTAATCAAGCTCAAATATTTTCAAATTTTTTAAAAATATCTCAAGATTTATCTTTTATATCAATTTCAACTTCTTTTATTTGTAAAATATCTCACTCATCCATTTTATCACTCATATACATAATTGTAAGTCATGTTTTTTTATCTCAATTTTTTAAACTTTCTTGAACTGGAGAAGCTCATCTATAATTTGGCAAAATACTTCAATGAATATTTATACATCAATATTTTGGAATGTCTAAAATAGTTTGAGGAATAATTTTTCAATAAGCAACAACTACTATAAAATCAAGGTCTATTGATTTTAATTTATCTAAAAATTCTCTATTATTTTTTAGAGTTTCTGGTTGTAATAATTCTAAATTATTTGAAGTTGCAAACTCTGCAGTTTTAGTTTGCATTATTTCTTTTTTCCTTCAGATGGGTTTATCTGGTTGAGAAACAACTAATTTTATATCAATATTTTTAAAATTATTGTATAAATCAAAGAGTATATTTTTTGCAAATTCAGGAGTTCAAAAAAAAGCTATTTTCATTTTTAATTATTATTTAATATTAAAGGAATTATAGTTCCTTTTTCATCTTCAAACATCAAAGTTATATCTCAAGAAATAATTTGTCAATTATTGTCTAAAATTTGTCTTTTTTGTCAAAGAGAATTTTTTATTATTATTCAAGTAAGGGAGTTATTTATAGATATTAATGCAATATTTTTTTGTTTATTTATATTTATATAATTATTTATAAATAAATCATTAATTTTATTATTTTTAAAATAATTCTCAATTTTATAATTTCAAGTTTGTAAAATATCTATACTATAACTATCGCTTCAAGTAAGTGTTTTTAAAAACATATTATCTTTATAAATATATGTATCCAAACTTCAAGTATTTATTTTTATGCTTCAAGTAGTTGAATTTATACTTGAAATATTTACAAAATTTGTTAAATAATTTTTATTTGTAGTATAATAATAGTTATTTCAAAGATAAATCTTTACTTCATAATCAGTGTATTTAAATCAAAGTCAACTCTCTAAATCATCTAAATTATCTTTAAAAAATTGCAACTCTTCTCAAAGTGATTGTTTTTCAAAATTATTTCAAAAACTTGATATGGCAAAAACTGAAATTGTAAGCAAAATAGATAAGCTAACAATTATTTCAATAAATGTAAATCAAAATTTATTTTTTCTCATTTTTTAAAGATTTTTTAATAATTTGTGGTATAAATATAACAAAAAAAGCAATTATTACAAGTAAAATAATTTTTCAAAATTTATCTAAAAATAAAGAACAAGCTCAAAAAATAAATGAAAATATGTATATAATACTTAAAGTTTGACTTTTTGACAATCAAGCATCTAAAAGTCTATAATGAATATGTAAATTGTCTCACAAAAGTGGGCTTTTTCATAAAGAAATTCTTTTAAAAATAACATACAAAGCATCTATTGCATAAATTCAAAACACTATTAAAACACTTCAAATTTTACCACCTGAAATGATAGCTAAACTTGCTAAAATAAATCATAAAAACATCGTTCAACTATCTCACATTAAAAATTTTTCTTTTATATTTCAAATAAAAAATGGGATTAAAATTCAAATTAAAATAATTGATAAATTCATAATAAATAAAGCATTTTCTTTTCATCAAATATAATTATCTAAATAGTATAATTTTAATCAAAGTAAAAATATTATAAAAAAAGAAATTATTGATATTCAAGCTGTGTTTCAAGTAATTCAATCACTCCAATTTAGAGAATTAAATATAAAAACATACCAAAAAATAGTAAATAAAAATGATATTATATATATTTTAAAATCTCAAAGTTGTAAAAAATACTCATTTAAATCTATAACTCATCAAAAAATATTTGAAATATATCCAACTTTTATTGAGGTAATTCATATAACTCAAGCAATTATTATTTGAATTATAAGTCTTAATTTTGGTGATAAAAAATAAAAATCATCTATAAAACTCACAAAAGTTATTAAAAATCAAAATCACCAAAGTAAGTACAATTTTTGAGTGTGTTCAACAAAAAAAAGTGATAATATAAAAAAAAGTATGATAAAAACAACTCACATACTATGAGGTATTGGAGCTCTTTTGTGTCAATATTTTGTAGGATTATCAAGTATTTTTAGCTTTAAAAAAAGCTTTTTTGTGATATAGACAAAAATAGTTGAAAGTAGGATTGATAGGAAAAATAAGGTGATTTGTGGCATGTTTTTATAGTTTATAATTATTTTTTTATTATTATAGATGTTTTTTAAAATAAACCAAAAACTTTTTTGCAAGTGATAATGAGTTTTAGGGAAGAAAAAAGTTAGTAATAATTTAGTAAAGAAATTAACTAAATTTACTTTATGTAATATACTTTTTTAATACAAAAATTCAAAAAATTTTTACCTTTTCATTCTCCAATCAAAATTGCCTAATATGACAAACAAAAAGTAAATGATGCAATTATTTTTCAAATATATTTATACAGAAAGCAACGGATTTAAATAGTAAAAATTTAAAATATAGAACTTGATATCCTACTTGAAAGAAGTGTTTACATTGAATTATTGAAAAGAAATCATAGAATTGATGATGAGAAATTATACAGACCCTATTTAGATAGAATGACTAATATTAATTCTTTTATTTCTCACACTTTTAAATATATTTTTATTTACAATAACTTTAGGGTTTTTTTGCTATTTGCAATGAATTTTTAAATCTTAATGGTGTCAGTGAGTGGAATTGAACCACCGACCTTAGGGATATGAATCCTACGCTCTAACCAACTGAGCTACACTGACAAGTAAATTACAAAATTAGGAATTATCAATTAGAAGTTTAAAATTTAACTTTTAATTTATAATTCCTAATTTATAATTTAAATTTTGGTTGCGGAGGTCTGAATCGAACAGACGACCTCAAGGTTATGAGCCTTGCGAGATGCCACTTCTCTACTCCGCGATATGGTTTTTAATGGCACGGCTACGGAGAATCGAACTCCGGTTACCGGGATGAAAACCCGATGTCCTAACCACTAGACGATAGCCGCAAAATATCTTTACTTATAAATAAAGCCCTAACATTATATATATTTTTTTTTCTTGTCAAATTTTTTTGGCTCTTTTATAATTTTTAAAAAATAAAAATGTCACTATACTAAAATGATTAAGTAAAAAATTTAATACTTAATCAAGAAATATATAGGTAACTATATTGTCAAATCCTAATTATTTTAGTCATTATTATACTTAATTTAATCCCTTAAAAAACTATAAAAATAATTTTATAGTTTTTTTGACTTTTAAAAAAAATAGTTATACTAGTTATACTTTTTATACTTATATAACTTTAAAAAATGGAAGAAAAAAAATGCAGTCACCCTGATGATATTGGAACTTTAAAACTGGCTTGAGTTTTAAGTATTTGAGCTAAGTGACAAATAGTTATACCAAAAGAGATAAGAGATTGTCTTGATTTAAGTCCTTGAGACAGTGTGGCTATTTTTTATTCAAATGAAAAAAAGCATATTTGAATTGTAAAAAATGATAATTTAGAAAAAGTCATTGAATTTGCAAAAAATAAATGAATAAATATAGAACTTTAATTTAATAATAAAATAAAATGAAAAAATTTATAAGTATTATATCTTTAGTGTTTTTACTTGCCTCTTGTAGTTCTTCAGGTGAAATAATTAAAGAGGTTGTTGCTCCAAAATATGTAAAAACACAAACTATTGAACAAAAACTTTTAAAAGAAAAATTAAATCTTATTTGAAAAGTTGAGTCAAAGCAAAAAACTGATATTTCTCCTCTAACTTCTTGAAAGATAGAATCTATAAATGTAAATATTTGAGATGATGTAAAGGCATGAGATATTCTTGCAACTATTGATACTAAAGGAAATATGACTGATATAAACCTAAACAATGCTACAAATGTATATAATAATACCTTAAATATTTATAGCAATACCAAAGATGTGCTTGAAAAAAATATAGTTTTGGCAAAACTACAACTTGATAATGCTAAAATAGCTAAAGAAAATACATATTCTTCAACAAAAAAACAATTAGAGATTTTAGAAAATCAACTAGCCTGACTTGAAAATCAAAATTCAAATGCTCAAAATTCTTCAAATACAAGTTTAATACTTGCTCAAGAAAGTGTTAAAAATGCTACTTTATGACTTGAAAACTTTGAAACAAATTATAAAGAAAATTTAAATAATCTAAATTCTAAAAGAGATAGTTTAATAAATAATATAAAAGTATCTATTGATTGAGCTTTTTCATCTATTGATTCTTGACTTAGTTTTGTTGACCAAATTTTAGGACAAACAGAAAAAAATAAAGACTTAAACAATGATTATGAGATCTATTTGTCAGCTAAAAATACTCAATACAAAACAAATGCTGAAAATTTATTTAATCAAAATAATTCAAAATTTACTAATCTAAAAGAAAGTTATAATTCAAATATGACTTGAGATGATTTAATTAGTTTTTATAATAAACTATGAAATATAAGTGATGAAATGGTTAAATTATATAGTAATATGACTCAAGTTTTTGACAATACTATAACTACTTCTAGTTTAAATGAAACTATGTTATCAAACTTTAAATTAAATTCATCAAAACTTGAACAAGGAATGATTGCTTTAAAGTGAAATATTGTTTCTATGCAATCTTGATTAAAGGATTTAGATAATTCTATAAATAGTGCTAAAGTTAGTTATAATACTCAAAAAGCTAGTTTAGAACAAGCTATAGTTATGGCAAATGCTACTTTAAATAATACAAAAAATCAATTAACATGAAATTTAGATAGCTTATGAAATAGTGTTTCAACTACAAAAATTCAATTAGAAAATACTATTTCAAATATAAAATCACAAAGAGAAACACAAGACAATGCTCTTAAAATAGCTCAAAATCGATATAATCAAGCTATAGCAAACCAAAACTCTCAATTGTCTTCTATAAAATCACAACTTGATAATGCTTCTGGACAAAAAAATTCATCATATCAAGCTTTAGAAAATGCTTTAATAAAAGCTCCTTATGATTGAAAAATTACTTCTAAAAACATATCAATATGACAATCAGTTTCTCCTCAAATGAGTGTTTTTAGTATATCAAATTCAAGCAAAAAAATTATAAAAATAGATATTTCTTGAGATAATGCTAAATACTTAACTGTATGACAAGAAGTAGAATTATCAAAAAATAATAATTATTCAACTTGAGTAATAACAGCTCTATCAACTTCAATAAATGAAAAAACAAATATGTATCCTATGGAGATTAGTATTTCAAATATTGATTTTGAAAATAATTTACTTGTGTGAGATTTTGTAGATGTTAGTTTAACTAAAGTAGTTTGAAATGAAAAACAAATTATAATTCCATTTTCATCTTTAATAGTATGACAAGATAGCTATAATGTGTTTGTTGTATGAGAAAAAAATATTGTAACTGAAAAACAAATAACTATTTGAGATAGTAATAGTCAAGAAGTAGAGGTAAAATCGTGACTTGCTATTTGAGAAAAAATAGTTGTATCTGGAGCTTTAAATCTAGCTTCTTGAGATTTAGTAGAAGAAATAAAATAATTAATAATTAAAAAAATATGTCTAAACATAATGATTCAATTTACTTACAAAAATTAGAATTTGATGAAAATTTAAACAAATCTTGGATGGCTTTTTTTATCGATAGAGTGAGATTTACTTGGCTTGTAATAATAATTATACTTATATCTTGAACTATTTGACTTAAAAACCTTCCTTTAGAATCAATGCCTGAAGTTGATATTTGAATGGCTTATATCATAACTACCCTACCTTGAGCTAGTCCTGAAAGTATTGAGGATTTAGTTACAAAAAAGATTGAAAAACAAATTTCAAAAGTTGAATGAATTGATACAGTAACCTCAACTTCTATGAATTCTTCATCTATGGTTATGGTTCAATTTATTTCTTGAACTGATACAAAAAAAGCATTGTCTGATTTAAAAGATAAAGTTGATTTAGCAAAACCTGATATGCCAAAAGATATTTTAGAGCCAATGGTAAAAGAAGTTGCTTTTGATCAAATGCCTATTTGGACTTTCTCTATATCTTGAGATTTTGATTGATATAGATTATATGAATATGCAAAAACTATCAAAGACGAGCTTGAAAGACAAGCTTTAATATCTGAAGTTAATATTTCTGGGTGACTACAAAAAGAATTTTGAGTTTTAATAGATTCTAAAAAACTTGAAAAATATTGACTAAATTTAACTACAGTTAATCAAGCTATTTCTTCAGTTAATATGACAATTCCTATTTGATCTATAGAAATTTGAGATTATAAACATACTTTAAATGTTGATGAAAGATTTTATAGTTTAGATAAATTAAAAAAAGTTGTTGTTTGAAAAACTTGAGATACTTGAATTATTTATTTAGAAGATATTGCCTCAATTAAAGAAATTCCTAAAAAAATAACTAGTATTTCAAGATTGTCTGTAGATGGAAAAGAACCTAAAAATGCTATAACTTTATCTGTAGTTAAGAAAAAATGATGATCTATAGTTGATGTTATAACAAACTGAACAAAAACTCTTAATGAAATGAGAGAAAAACAAATTATCCCAAAAACTCTTGAAATAACAACTGTTGTTGATAATGCTAAAGATATAAAGTCTGACTTATCTCATTTAATTCGTGATTGACTTATAACTATTGCTTTAGTATTTATAACTTTATTATTAATTATTTGAGCTAAAGAAGCTTTAGTTGCTTGAACTGCTGTTCCTATAGTGTTTTTAATTACTTTTGCTGTAATGTCAGCTTTTTGACAAACATTAAATTTTTTATCAATGTTTGCTTTGATTTTATCACTTTGATTACTTGTAGATGATGCTATAGTTGTTATTTCTGCTATAAATCAATACAAAAAATCAGGTAAATTTACTACAAGAGAGGCTGCATTACTTGTAATTAGAGATTATAAAAAAGTTTTAACAACAACTACTTTAACTGTAGTATTTATATTTGCTTCAATGTTATTTATGACTTGAATGATTTGAAGTTTTATATATCCTATACCTTTTGTTGTTTCTGTAGTATTACTTGCTTCTTTATTTATAGCTATAACTCTAAATCCTGCTTTGGCTGTAATAATTTCTTGAAGAGATAGTAAAGTAGATTTTGAAAAACACTCAAATACTAAATGAAAAAAATGATTATTTAAAAAAGCTCTTGACCAATGATTTATTTCAATTCATTCTCTTGAAAGAAAATATTGAGATATACTAGAACATTTAATTAAAACACCTAAAAAATTAAAAAAATTCTTATTTTGAGTACTTCTTTTATTTATAGCTTCATTTTTACTACCTATAACTTGAGTATTAAAATCAAACTTTTTCCCTGCAACTGATGCTGATAACTTTTATGTTAATTTAGAGTTAGAACCTGGAACAAAACTTGAAAAAACTCAAAAAGAAGTTGCATATATTGAAAATATTTTAAGAAAAGAAAAAGAAATTGAGAGTTTTTCTACTTCTGTTTGATCACTTACAAGTTCTGATGGAAGATGAAATTCAAATAGTGAACAATATGCTACAATAAGTGTAAAACTAATTTCTACAGATGATTGAAGAAAAGAAAAATCATACAAAATAGCTCAAAGAATAAGAGATAATTTAAAAGATTATAAGATTTGAAAAACATCTATAGTAGAGCAAAGTGCTTGACCTTGAAACTCTGCTGCTTTTGAGATAAAAATTGCTTGAGAAGATTTTGAAACCCTTGATAAAATAACACTTGATGTTAAAAAAACACTTTCAACTATTCCTTGAGTTATTGATATAACAACATCAAAAAAACCACTACCTTTTGAGTTTGAAATGTCGCTAGATCCAGCAAAATTAGCTTTATATGATTTAAGTATTCCTCAAGTTGCTACTTTTTTAAAAAATGTAATTGATGGAACTGAAGCCTCAAAAATTTATAATAAAGATGAGGAAATAATTATTAGAACAAAATTTGAAAATAGTTTGGTTGATAATTTTGATAAAATAAAAGATTTAAAAATAAAAAACAATAGATGAATTGAAGTTTATTTAAGAGACATAGTTAGCCAAAATTTTAAATCATCAATATTTTCTATTTCAAGAGTTGATTGAGAAAGAGTTGTAACTATTTCTGCTTGAGCTAAAGCTTGATTTAATTGAACTTCAATTCAAGCTAATTTTGATAAAAAAATGAAAAATTATAAACTTCCTACTTGATATAAATTTATAACAGGTTGAGAATCGCAGGAAAATGCAAAATCAGTAAAATCACTTTGAGTTTCAATGATGTATGGGCTTATTTGTATTATATGACTTTTAGTTTTACTTTATGATTCATATAAACAAGCATTTTTAGTTATGATAACAATTCCTTTATCTTTAATTTGAGTATTTTTTTGATTAACTTTATTTTGACAACCACTTTCATTTCCTTGAATGATTTGACTTGTTGCTTTATTTTGAATAGTTGTTAGAAACTGAATAATATTATTTGATAAAATAAATCAAAATTTAGATGAAAATATAGAGTTTAGAGAGTCTATTATTGATGCTTGAATATCAAGACTTGAACCTGTATTACTTACTTCAATTTGTACTGTTTTAGGTATGATTCCACTAACTTTATCAAATCCAACATGGACTTGACTTTGACTTTCAATAATATTTTGACTTTCAACTTCTACATTTTTTACACTTCTTGTTTTACCTAGTTTGTATTATATATTTTTTAGAAAAAAATATATAAAATAAATTGATTATCTTATTATTAATGTTTAAATTATTTTCCTTAAACTATTTATACAAAAAAAGAAACAAGCATGATATGCCACCTAAAAAGTAAAATTTTAAAAAAAGAGTTATAAATTTTGTAGATGATTTCTGTATTGTACAGGAGTCATCTTTTTTTTGTTCCATTGAAAACGATAGTTATATTTCTAAATCTGTTTTTTCTACTTTTAGTTTTCACTTTTTATCCTCAATATTTCAATTTTTACTTTTTGTTTTCCATCTATTATAGCTTCTTTCTGGTATTTTTGAACTCACTATATATTTTGGAAAATCATAGTTTCTTAAAAATATCTTTGTAAAATAATCATTTCTTTGAGTATTTTAATACTTCTAATTTACATTTTAAAGTAAATATTATGCTCTTATTTGTAACATTTTTTACATATTTATTAGATTTTAACTCTTTCATTTGAGTCTCATTATATTTTACTCATGCCATATTTTCATATTTTGAATAATATATTTTAGTATATTTATTTTTCATACTAAAAAAGTAGAATAGTCTTTTTTTCTATTCTACTTTTTGGGGGACATATCATTAAATCACCTTTTTATTTATATTTAGAATAATCATACATTTTCATTTCACTATCAATTTTTCTTATTATATCAAGTATAACTGAAACTATAATTATAAGCCCAGATCAAGAGATAATAAAATCCATTTGAGTTCACATAAATTTTCACATTACATAAGGGAAAATTGCTATTAAAGCAAGGAAACTTCATCAAAATAAATTCAAGTGATTTGATACTTTTGATAAATAATTAGCTGTATCAACTCCAGGTCTAATTCAAGGTATATATCAACCTCTTTTTTGTATACTTTCAGCAACATTTTCAGTATTAAATGTTATAGAAACATAGAAAAATGAAAATCAAACTATAAGTAAAAAGTAAATTGCTATAAAAAACCAACTAGGGTTATTCATAGAAAAATGAGTTGTTAAATATTCTCAAATAACTTTAATATTTCAAGATTGATTTGATAAAATTTGCCCAAGTATTGAAGGGAAAGTTATAATAGAAACAGCAAATATTATAGGAACCATTCAAGCTTGATTAACTCTTATTGGAAAATAAGATTTTTCATCTCTTCAAGTTCTTGAATAAATCACAGGAACTCTTCTATTTCATTCAGTAAATTTTATTATTATATAAATAACAGCTAATGTAGCTAAAACAAGTCAAGCTAGTAATCAGTATTCTCAAGAATTTATTCTTCACATAATAACTCAAGGAGTTCAAGCAAGTACTCAAGCTGTAATTATTATACTTATTCAACTTCAAATTCAGTATTCAGTCATAACTTCTCAAAGCCAAACTAAAAATAAAGTTCAAGTTGTGATAACAAGCATACTCATAAGTATTAATGAAGTATCTGTTGTATCAATTATAGTTCATCAAGCAAGAGAGTTAAGCAAAATTATCATTCAATACGATTGAACAAAAGCAAGTGGTAAAGTAAGCCATCTAGTCCATTTTGTAATTATTTTTTGTCCTTGCTCTCATTCTTTTTGTAAATCTCAGATTTTTGGTATTACAACTCATAAAAGTTGTAATATAATCATTGCATTAATATAAGGAGAAAGTCACATTAATATTATAGAAAAATGTTCAAGTCCTCATCACATAAGTGCTGAAAAAAAAGCAAGTCAAGATTGGTTTTCTATAACTGTTTTTAATCAATCAGTATTAATTCCTGGAACTGGAATTACAGATAAAAATTTATAAACAAGTACTAAAAGCAATACTGCTATTATTTTATCTCTTAAATTTTTTGTAGCAAAAATTGATTTCATATGATTTAAAATCATAAATATTTAGTTAAAAATTAAAAAATCTAAATTATTATATTAAATTTGTAAAAAAGTAAAGTTATTTTATGATTTGTCTAAAGTTATATCATTTATAATATCATTATTTTGTGCAACATCTACTTTTTTTTCTTTATTTTCTCATTTTTTATCTTTCTTTTTTTCATCTCAAGATTCTCAACAGTAAGGGCAATATTTAAAATTTCAACTTAATTCTTTTTTACAACTTAAGCACTCTTTTTTTAAATTTACTTTACAATTAGGGCAAAATTTATAATCATCATTTATCATAAAATCACATTCAAAACATTTTAGATTTTTTGTATTTAGTATTTCATCTATTTCTTTTTCATCTATTTCATCAATAGAACTCTCTTCATAATATTTTTCAAATAAAGTTTTACTTGGTCTAATAAGTAAATAAACAACTATTCATAAAGGAGTTCAAACTAAAACTGTAAGTATAGAAAATATTTGATATAAAATATTATTACTTCTGTTTATTATATCTTTTGTAACCCATATAACTATTGCAAACCATACTATAAAAAAATAAATTACAACTAGTTTTAACAATGTTTCAAAAGTAAGCATTGATGTTATGTTTGAAAAAAATCAAATATAATCAAATTCAGCTAGATTATTTAAAATATTTTCTATTTTTTGCATATTTTATTAATTATTTAAAATAAATTATTTTCTTTCCATTTTTGTATTTCTATATGATTTCAGCTAAGTAATACACTTGGAACTTTAATATCTTTAAATATTTCTGGTTTTGTATACTGAGGGTATTCTTTTTTTCTATTTAATTTTTTTGAAAAACTCTCTTCTTCTATAGATATTTTTTTTATAACTCAAGGAATTAATCTTGTTATAGAATCAATAAATACCAAACTAGCAAGTTCTCAACTTGTTAAAACATATTCTCAAATACTTATAACAAAATCAACATATAAATCAATAATTCTTTGGTCAATTCATTCATAATGCCCGCAAATAATTATAAATTCATCATCTAATAAAGTTAAATATTTTTCAATTTTTTCTTGATTTAACAAGTCTCAAGATGGTGAAAAATAAATAACTTTTAGTTTTTTTCAAACAACATTAAAAATATGTTCTATTGCTTTAGATAATGGTTCTCGTGATATTATTTGTCAATGTCATCCATAAGATTTTGTATCAACTCTTTTTGTTTTTGTTATAGAAAAATCATTTAATTTATAAAAAAGTATTTTTACTTTTTTATCTTTTATAGCTTTATTTAAAATGCTTGTATTTAGATAAGAATCAAAACTTTCTGGAAAAATTGTTATAATATGTATTTTCATTTATAATTTTATTATATAACAGATTTTAATATATATTTTAATATCAAAAAATCAAGAATTGATTAAAATTTGATTTTTAAAGTAATTAATATATATTTAGTTTTAAATAAATTTAAAAAATATAAATCATGAAAAACTTTGATTTAACAAAACTTTTTTGATCAAAAACAAGAACTAAATTACTTGAAAAATTTTTTTTAGAATATGAATCTTGAAATAATGACTGATTTCATATGAGAGCTTTATCAAGAGATTTGGAAGAACAAATTAATTCAATAAAAAGAGAACTTGATAGTTTAGAGGAATTACATATTTTAAAAAGTAGAGAAGAAGCTAAAAAAAAGTATTTTTTTGTAAATAAAAACTTCATACTTTTAGATGAATTTAAATCAATTTTTTTAAAGACTTATAATCCATATGAATCAATTAAAAAATTTTTTAAAGATCAAAAGTGACTTAATTTAGTTATTATAAATGAAGAATTGTCAAAAAGACTTACTTGAAATACAAATAATATTGTAGATATTTTTTTAATTTGAGAAATGGATAAAATTAGTTTTAATGACTTTCTTGCTAAAACTTTTTTTAATAGAAAAATAAAATATGCTATAATTACAAAAGATGATTTTCAAAAAAGACTTGAATATAATGATAAACTTATTTTTAATATAATTAAACAAGGTGGAAATATATTTTTAAAAGATGAGATTTGAGTTGAAAAATATGTTTAAAAAATAAATTAAATTATTAAGGCAATATTTTCAAAATAAATTTTGACAAAAATATTAAAAAGTATAAAATACCTACACTATAGGTATTTTTTTAAATAAAATAAATAATTATGAAACAAAAACTTCCAGTATATGGTATGCATTGTAAATCTTGTGAATTATTGCTTGATTCAAAACTTAGTGAAATCTCTTGAGTAAAGGTAAAAAAAGTGTCTTTTAAAGATAATTTAGTAGAATTTGAAATAGATGATTTAAAAAAATTAGATAATGTTAAAAAAGCTATTTCTTCTTTATGATATGATTTAGAAAAAAAGAAAATTAAAAAAAATAATTTCTTAGATTATATAATTATATTTTTAATATTTATAATATTTGGAATTATTTATAAATTGTTTGGAGAAAATAATTTGTTTAGTAGTTTTTGAAATATTGCAAATCCTAGTTTAATAATAGTTGTGCTTATTTGAATTGTAGCCTCTTTATCAACTTGTTTAGCTGTTACTTGATGAATTGTTATATGATTTTCAAATTATATAGATACTTCAAATAAAACATTATCTCACTTAGCTATTCAAACAAAATTTCATATTTGAAGAATTTTATGATTTGCTATTTGATGATGAATTTTATGATTAATTTGATGAACCCTATGAAGTATAGTGATGTTAAACAAAATTCTTTTGCTCTTAACTTGAGGATTTATGCTTTATATGTGATTACATTTATTACAAATAATTCCATCAATAAAATTTACTTTGCCAAAATCTATTTGAAATAAAGTATTAAATATTAAAAACCCAGCCCTTGCACCAATAGTATGAGCTTTGACATTTTTCTTGCCTTGTTGATTTACTCAAAGTATGCAAATGTATGCTGTTAGTTCATGATGATTTCTATCTTGAGCTTTAATTATGGGGGCTTTTGCATTATGAACTATGCCTGTTTTATTTTTAGTTTGATTTTGATCAAGTTATTTTAAAGATAAAAATATAAAATATATAAATATGGTTATGTGAGTGATTGTTATTTATTTTTGAATATTTATGCTTAGTTGACTTGCAAATTTAATTTCATTTAAAAAATCGCCTCCTTTGACAAATCAAAATATTGTAAATGAAAATATTTCTTATGAACAAAAAACTATTTTACATAATTGATGGAGTTTGTGAGAAAAAGAAATTTATTTAAAAGCTTGATGATATTATAAATTAAATATAATTCCAACAAAAAATGGAACTTGATGTATGAGTACTTTATTAATTCCTTGAATAGATGAAACTCCTCACAAAATAATTGCTTGAGAACCTATTTCTATACTTGTAAATGATGCAAAACCTTGAAAATATAATATAGTTTGTTCAACTATGTGAATGAAACAATGAGAAATAATAATAAATTAAAATAGTAGTAGTTTCAACTACTACTATTTTTTTAAATATAAATAATAAAACACATATAAACTATTTATTACTTTAGAAAAATTTTTTTTAGGATTTAAAATAAACCTAAACAGCCATTCTAATTTTAAATTTTGAATAATTTTTGGAGCTCTTTTTTCTTCTCAAGCCCAAAAATCAAAAGTTCATCATTGAGAAAATGTAAGTAAATTATATTTTTTTATGTCTTCTATATGTTTAAAAGCCCATTTTTCTTGTTTTGGTGTTCAAAGTCAAAGTAAAAATATATTTATTTTATCTTTAGGTAGTTTTTTTAGTTTTTCAAAATCAAACTCACTATATCAATCTTGTGCATAAAATACATCTAAATTATATTTATCTTTTAAATAAATAATAGCTTTCTCTATAACTTCTTTTTTAGCTCAATAAAGTATCAAATTTATATCTTTAGGGTTAAAACTTGCTATTAAAAATTCTCAAAAATCAGTTCAATTAAGGTTATGTAATTTTATTTTAAAATATTTTTCATAATACATTTTTAAAGCTATTCCATCAGGCAACAAAAAATCACACTCTTTTAATGATTTTAAATAATTAATATCTAAATTTTTGTTAGATAAAATTCCACATTTAATTAAATTTGCAAAATAAATATAATTTACAACTCAATATCAGTTTTTTTTATAATGATTTAAAATATCATCTAAAGCTTGTTTATTATTATTTTTATAAATTTTTTCAAGTATTGTCATTTTATTTTCTTATTAATTTAACATATTTTAAAAAATCTTTTTATAAATCAAAACTTTTTTATATAATCAAACATATGAAAAAATTAGAAAATAAAAAAGTAGCAATAATTTGCGATTGGTTAAAAGATTTTGGTTGAGCAGAAATAGTGATATCTCATTTAATGGAAATATTTCCAAATGCAGATATTTTTTCATCTGTGTTTTTTATGGGAGAAAATAAAATATTTTTAAATAAAAATATAAAAACTTCTTTCATTCAAAAAATTCCTTTTTTAAATAAATCGCACAAACTTGCTCTAACTTTAAGAGGAGTAGCTTTTGAATCATTTGATTTATCAAAATATGATATAGTTATATCATCATCATCAGCTGAAAGTAAATGAATTATTACCAAACCAGATACAATTCATTTTTGTTATTGCCACACTCCAACAAGATATTTTTGGAGTCACTATCATGAATATATAAAAATGCTTGAGTTTTGAATTTTAAATCCTTTAGCAAAATATCTTATCCCAAAAATAATTAATAAATTAAGACTTTGGGATTATGTAGCCTCTCAAAGAGTTGATTATTTTATAGCTAATTCTTTAAATACAAAAAATAGAATATTAAAATATTATAATAAAAATAGTGAAGTCATCTATCCTTGAATTGATATAGAAAGAATCCCCTTTAGTGAAGAGAAATGAGATTATTATTTTTATAATTGAAGATGTGTTCCTTATAAAAAATTTGATTTAATAGTTGAAGCTTTTAATAAAAATTGAAAAAAAATAATTATTGAAACAAATACAGACAATAAACTTTATAGAAAATTAAAAAAGATTTCAAATCCAAATATTATATGGAAATTTAATCTTTCAAAAGATGAATTAAATAATTTATTATCAAAAGCTAGGTGATTTATTTTTCCAGTTGATGAAGATTTCTGACTTGCTCCAATATTTGCAATGGCAACTTGAACTCCAGTAATTGCTTTAAAATCTGGATGAGCTTTAGAAACTATAATTGATTGAAAAACTTGAATATTTTTTGAAAATCAAAATATAAGATGATTAAACAATGCTTTAGAAAAATTTGAAACTATGGAGTTTGATGCAAAATATATAAAAAACCACTCTTTAAATTTTGATAAAAAAATATTTCAACAAAAAATAATTGATTTTATTGAAAATAAAATATAATAAACCTACCTAATAGGTATCTTTAACTTTTAATAATAATTTTATGAAAAAATTATATGCAATTTTTGCTTTAGCTATAGCTGCAATGTGAAATGCAATTTATTTAACAATTTCTGCTTTTAATTATGCATCTTGAGATAAATCATCTTTATTTTGTGATATAAATAATACTTTTTCTTGTAGTACATTATTTTCTTATGATTTTGCAACTATATTTTGACTACCATTTCCAGCAATAGCAATGATTGTATATCCAATACTAGCAACTTTAGCTATTGTTTGAGCTATATATAAATTAAAATGATTATTTAAAGTTATTCTTACTATATCAATAATGTGAATAATGTTTAATTCATATATCATATACAATGAATTCCAAGTAATGGTTTTTTGTCCTGCATGTCTTGTTTGTACTTTTATAATTATAACTATTGCAATAATGAGTTATATATGAAATAAGGAAGAGAAAAAATTAACTTAATTTAATTATAAAATAAAGACCCAAATTTAGGTCTTTATTTTATATACTATTTTTTATAATTTCTTCTATTTCATTAGAAATATCTTTATTTTCAAGTAAAAATGTTTTTACATTTTCTCTTCATTGTCACATTTTAGTATCTCAAAATGAGTAAAATGATCATGATTTTTTTATAATTTCAAGTTCACTTCAAATATCAACTATTTCTCAAACTTTTGAAATTCACTCATTATACATTACATCAAATTCTGCTTCTTTAAATGGTGGTGCTATTTTATTTTTAACTACTTTTACTCTTGTTCTATTTCAAGTATTTTCTTTATCCACTCAGCTTCATGATTCTATTTTATCTTTTCTTCTAACTTCAAGTCTTTGAGATGCATAAAATTTTAAAGCATTTCAACCTGTTGTAGTTTCTGGGTTTCAAAACATAACTCATATTTTCATACGAATTTGATTAATAAAAATCACACTACATCAAGATTTTGCAATAGGTCAAGTTATTTTTCTTAATGCTTGACTCATAAGTCTTGCTTGTAATCACATATGACTATCTCACATATCTCATTCTATTTCTGCTTTAGGTGTTAAAGCAGCAACTGAATCAACAACAATTAAATCAACAGCTCAAGATCTAACTAAAGCATCTACTATTTCAAGTGCTTGTTCTCAATAATCTGGTTGTGAAATAATTAAATTATTTATATCAACTCCTATTTTTCTAGCATATTCTGGGTCAAGAGCATGTTCTGCATCAACAAAAGCACATATTCATCAACTCTTTTGAACTTCTGCAATAGCATGTAGTGTTAAAGTTGTTTTCCCTGATGATTCTGGTCAATATATTTCAATTATTCTTCATTTTGCATATCACCCTCAAAGTGCTAAATCTAAACTTAATGACCCTGATTGAGAAGTTTCAACATTCATTGATTCTTTTTCTCATAGTTTCATAACAGATCATTTTCAAAATTGTTTTTCAATCATTAATAGAGCTTGATTTAATGCTTCTTGTTTATCCATATTTTTTTGTTATTTAATAAATATACACATAGTATATATACTTTTTATATAAAATCAAATTTATTTTTAATTTTTTATTAAATTTTATTTTTATAATTTTCTTTTAATCATTCAAAAGTTCAAATTGAGATATTTTCTCACTTACACAAAGGGCAAATAAATTTATATCAATTTGGATTTTTTCTACTTGCTTCTACTAATTTTTCACAATCTTTACAATAAAAAGAAACTTCTCATCTTTCTTGAAGAAAATCTTCTCTTTTTTTAAATTCATCAATATTTACTAAATCTTTATAATTCATATATTTTTTTATTAAAATAAACTAAGTATTTCTTGTTTTTTACTTTCTATATTTATAATTTTTTTATTATACAACTCTAAAAATACTTTTAAAGTAGCCTCTACATCGATAATAGCATCATGTGCTCAAATAAAATATTCTCAAAATAATTTTTTATATAATTCTCAAAGCTTTGGGTATTTAAATCTATCTCCATTTCATTTTAAAGCACAAAAATCAACTGTTGTTTTCATAGTACAAAATACTTGTTTAGGTTTATATAAAAACTCTAAATCTAATCTTTTAAGTTCTATTTTTAAAATATCTTCATCATATTCTATATTATGTCAGACAATAACATCAGCTGAATTAATAATTTCTAGAAATTGCTTTATAAAATCCTTTATTACAGGTGAATTTTTTACATCAATATCATAAATATGGTGAACTAAACTTGCATCATAAGGTATTGGAATTCCTGGATTAATAAATTGATTAACTCTTTTTATTTCTGTCCATTTTCAGTTATTTAATTCTCAATAAATTCAAGCAAATTGAACTATATGAGGTTGAGCTTCAAGTGAAATATCTTTTTTATTTATAAATCAAGTTGTTTCTGTATCAAATACAAATATTTTCATTTTTATTTTTTCTTTTTTATTAAATTATTTACTTATAAGTTTAAAGAAAAATAAAAAAAAGCAAACTAAATTTGCTTTTATAAACTTTCTTTTAATGCATAATAATTTCTTCAAACTCTTGAAATAACAGACTTATTTTGTAAATTCATATAAATAGTTGTATTTTTTACTTTTCTAACTTTTAATACTTTAGCTACAATTTCTTCTGTAGTCATTGGCTCTTTATTTTTTTTCATTATATCAACAACAACATCCAAAACAGTTCAAGGTTTATAAATTCACCAATCTTTTAAAGCATATATTCATCTTCAAACAAGTACAAATTCTTGATTTCTAATTAATTCATTGTGGACAGTATTAACTTTTACTTTTTCATCATTAATTTTTGAAATATTGTTTGCAATAGAAACAAAATGCATTGGAGTTTTTTCTTTTCTCAAAATATAAATTGCTTTATCTTTTAGAGTTTTTGGATTTAATATTTTCCATTTTTCAAGTCAAATAAGCGTTTCTTCTCAAGATACAATATCTTCATATGATTCAAGTATATTGTCTATAAAAGAATTTTTTAGTTCTGGTTTTTTTAAATTTATTTTTATCATTTCAAATAAATTTATTTTTTCCATTACATCTTTTTTCTTTTTTAAAATAGATATTGCTTCTTTATAAACTAAATCAATAGTTTTTTTTGAAATTTTTGGTAAATAAAAATATGTTTTAGTTCAAAGTTTTGGTTTTGATTTAACTATATCAAAATCTGATTGAATTATAGTTTCAAGTATAGATGAATTTATATTTTTATCTAAACCATAGCCTTTTATAAGTTTATTTATAAGTTTATCTCTAGTTAATAATCCTCATTCTTCTTCAAGTATTTTTTTTGTAAATTCTTGAATTGCAACTAAAGTAGTTGCTTTAATAATTCTTCAAATTTTTTTAATTCAAGCATCTTCAATTTGTCTTACTCTTTCTCTTGTAATAGATGGTGAAAAAGAATTTCATATATTTTGTAATGTTTCTTTTTCAGAGTAAAGTCAAACTCTTTTAGATATGACATCTTTTTCTTTTAAAGACAATGTTTTTAATACTTCTTCAAAAGTATTTATTATAGTATTTTTTGTAATATCTTTTGTTTGCATATTTGTCATAGAAATAAGATTAAGAAAATATTATATAATGCTTTTTAAACAAAAGTCAAATGATTTTGTTTAAAAAATGTTAAAAAGGTAGTTTCATGTTATTTTTGTTTGTATTTTCATTTTGATTTATATCTTCTCAAAAATTATCTTCAATATAAATTGAAGTTTTTGTTTTAGAATAAATATTTAAACTAACTCAAAAAAAAGATAAAATATACCCAACAAGTGTCAATCGAAGTCATTGTCATAAAATAATTCACTCTTTAAAAAAAGATATATTTTCAATTATAAATACAGAATTTAGAGAAAATATTATTCAAAATAATATAAAAAATAGGACTATATAATCATCTTTTATTTGTAAATTTAAAAATATTTTTAAAGAATTTTTCAGTTTTTTTGAAAAAATTAAAAATAAAATAATTAAATTAAATAATAGTAAAATATATCAAGCTATTCAAATTATTTGATGAAAAGAGTTTCATATAAACTTTCAGTCAACTGATAAAAACCAATTTAAAAATAATCATATACTCGAAAAAAGAACTCATATAATTATAATTTTTAATGAATTTTTTATATTTAACCATTCAAATTTCAAAAAATACATTATGTTTAATAAAATTTTTTTTGTTTTTCTATTTTTTGCACTTATTTTATAAGACATTTTTATTAAAAATTATTTTTTAATTAAGAGATTTTTTACATAATTTTTGACAAAAGTAAAGTTTGTAGTTATTTACTTTTATAATATTTGTTGTATAATATCTATTTACTAAGCTAAATTTTTAAAACATAGAATAAACAAAAAATTTCTGCAATATCATTTAGAAAATATTTATAAAATAATAATTGTAAAAAACTCAAATTGCATTTTTAAAATTTTTTATTATATTTATCAAAATAAAAATTATAATTTATAAGAAAATATGAAATTTAACCTAGACAATTTAGTTACAGAATACAATAATTTACAAAAAGAACTCTCAAAGCCAGAGATTTTTAAAGACCAAAAAAAATTAAAAGAATTATCTTTCAAAAAAAAGCAACTTGAAGAAAGTGTAGAGCTTTACACAGAATATAAAAAAATGTATAATTCTTTAAATGAAGCTGTTGAAATGCTTTATAATGAAAAAGATGAAGAATTAAGAGAACTTGCAAAAATGCAAAAAGATGAATCAGAAAGTAGGATAGTTGAATTAGAAGAAAAAATTAAAATATCACTTTTACCAAAAGATAAAGATGATGATAAAAATATTATAGTTGAAATTAGAGCAGCAGCTGGAGGAGATGAAGCCTCTTTATTTGCATCTGAATTGGCAAAATCATATATGATATTTGCAGAAAATGAATGATTTAAAACAGAAGTTTCTGAAGAAAGTATAAATGAAACAGGATGAATAAAAGAAATGATTTTTGAAGTAAGATGAGAATGAGCATATTCAAAATTTAAGTATGAATCTTGAGTTCATAGAGTTCAAAGAATTCCGCAAACAGAAAGTAAATGAAGAGTTCATACTTCAACTATTACAGTTGCTATTATGCCTGAAGTTGATGAAGTTGATGTTGAAATTAGAGAAGAAGATTTAGAAATAAAAGCATGTCGTGCATCATGAGCTTGAGGACAACATGTAAATAAAACAGATTCAGCAATTCATATGACACACATACCAACTTGAATATCAGTTTTTTGTCAAGAATGAAGATCTCAACATAAAAACAAAGAAAAAGCATATCAAATTTTAAGAGCAAAACTTTATGCAGTAGAAGAAGAAAAAAGAGCAAAAGAATTATGAGAACATAGACTATCTCAAGTTTGATCTGGAGATAGATCAGAAAAAATAAGAACTTATAACTTTCCTCAAGATAGAGTTACAGATCATAGGATAGGACAAAGCTTTTCTTGAATTCCTCAAATTATGATGTGAAAATTATGACATATAATTGAAGCACTTGCAATAGCTGATGAACAAGCAAAACTAGAAGCAGCATCTAAAGTAAATTGATAATATAGTAAAATGTTTAAACCAATATCAAGAGAAGAGTATCATAAAAAAATGAATTGATCTGAGATTTTAGATAAAGATAATTGTCCTTTTTGTAAAATTAAAGATCAAGAATGATATATAGTTTGGAGATGAAAATATTTTTATTTATTATATAATTTATCATCATACTCATGAGATCATAGACATATAATGGCTGTTCCTTATGATCATATGGTATTATCTAAAGACTTAACTGCAAACCATTTAGCTGAATTGAGTGAAGTTTACAGGGAAGTAGAAAAATTTTTTAATAAAGAAAGTTATTTTTCTTTTACAAGAGAAACTTTATCACATAGGAGTGTAGAGCATTTGCATATGCATTTTTTATGATGAAAACTTGAGGGAAAATTTTTAAGAAAAATGCTTGAATTACAATGATATCCAATTACTCAAAAATTAGTTTTGAATTAATAAAATAATTATTATAATAAGAATTATTATCATAATAAAAAATATGTTAAAAATAGAAACTTGAATGACAAATAAAATACTAAGAAATATTAGTGAGGAAATTAAAAAAAGTGAATTAGACTCTTATATAAAGCTTTGAAAAGAGATGATTAAATATATAAAAAATCCAAAAAATTGATGAGTTTGATTAGCAGCACCCCAAGTTTGACACAATAAAAGACTTATAGTTGTTTCTTTATTAAAAGACTGGGAAGATGAAAATTATAAGACAATTATGATGATTAATCCCAAAATACTAACTCATTCTACTGAAACTGAAATAGAAAATGAAGGGTGTCTTTCTTTACCTTGAGAAAAATGAAAAGTAGAAAGATTTAAAGAAATAAAAATTTCTTTTATTGATGAGAAAAAAAAGGAAAATATTTTATATTTAACTCCAACTCAATCAAGAATTATTCAACATGAAATAGACCATATAAATTGAGTTTTATTTATGGATAAGGTTTTAAATTAATAATGTTATTTAAAAATAAAAAATATTTTAAAGATCCTTATTATCAATAATTAAATTTAATTTTTAATTTGTAACTATAAAACTATGTTTGAATTTATAAAAACATTTGCAGAAGAAGCACAAAAAAAAATTCTTGAAAAACAAGAAAAAATAAATAATTATGTAAATTCTATTGATGATGAAATTGTAAAAAACTCATGATTTACTCCAATAAAAAGATGATGAACTAATATAAAAAGCCATGAACTAATTATTGATAATTTTTGAAACTATGTTTTTAAAGTTAAATGATTTTTT
This sequence comes from uncultured Candidatus Peribacteria bacterium, assembly GCA_964527685.1. Classification (GTDB taxonomy): domain Bacteria; phylum Patescibacteriota; class Gracilibacteria; order BD1-5; family UBA6164; genus UBA7396. Next base: position 236,632 of record CAZGOC010000001.1, read on the forward strand.
CCAATAGTATTTTTATGATTATTTTCAATCCCTCTTATAGCAACTCTAATAATTTTTTTTAAAGATTTACAAATTTTATGAGTAAATACTGATTTTTGAAGTTATACATGACAAATAATATTTTCTCTTATTTTTATAACTCCAGCATGATTACTTTTTTACTTTTTATTTAGATCTTATATTTTTGATATTCAAAATTGATATTTTTACGATACAAGACTAACTAAAAAATTATTTGAACTTGTAGAGCAAGAAAAATATAAAGATAAAATAATTCAAATAAAAGAAATACAAGCACTACAAATAATTTCAGAAAGAGTTCATGGTAAAAATACTAGTTATACAAGTTATGAATTAAATATGATCTTAAAGAGTTCTAAGAGAATAAATATAATTGATCATTGAAATTTAGAAGAAATTAGAAAAAATGCAGATGAACTAGCAAATAAACTATGAGTGAAAGTTTATGATTTAACTAAAATTTATGTTGAAAATTTCTACTAATTTTTTTAAAGTAGAATTGAAAATATTTAACCATTAATGTTTGTAAACTATACAAACTAAACAAAAAAGTTGTTTTAGATAGACTAAAAATTTCAGTGAAAAATTGAGAAGCAACAAAATATATGATAAATTTTATTGCAAAAAAGTTTTGAGTATTGAAAAACTTCACCAAATAAAACCTTTAAAATTACATTTTAGATTAATTATTTGACTAAAATATAATTTTTTATATAATCTAAATGAGAGTAATTCTCATTTTAAAATTTAACTTTTAAAATTATGAAAAATTTATACTTAAAAGCATTAAAAGCTTATCTTGAAATGCTTGAAATTCATATTGATACTAAAACATCTGATTTAGTATTTCATGAAAAAACTTGAGATTTCTATGAAAAATTATTTGAAATAGCTCATGGTATTTGAGAAAGATATGTTGATTTAGATTGAAAATTAAGAGATGATAGTTTGGATTTGAAAAAACAAAAATCACTTGAAATTTTAAAAAATTTATTAAAAGATATTGAGGATTTTTGAGAAAATAACAAATTGTCATACGGAACAGATGATTTACTTTGATGAATTGCAGATGATTTAGAAGATCTAATTTGAACTGCTAAATGATTTAACAAATAGTATGAAAAAACAATTTATAAGATTTATTATAAATTGTTTTTTATTTTTTTAGAATACAAAAACTAGATTTTTTTAAAAAAAATATATAATAAAACTAGATTTTATACCTAAAAAAACAATTAATGATTAATTTAGAAGATTTATTATTTAAAGAAATCACAAAAAATAGAGATGATATTTTATTAAACTTAAAAAAAAGAGACTCAAATAAAGTTGTTACAAGAATAGCTCCAAGTCCAACTTGATTTTTCCATATTTGAACTTTGTATACAACTATGGTTGATGAGATTTTTGCACACAAAAATAATTGAATTTTGTTTTTAAGATCAGAAGATACTGACCAAAAAAGAGAGATAAAATGAGCTATGAAAAAATATATTGATATTTTAAATATATTTAAAATTAGATTTGATGAATGACCTATTTGAAAAAATTATGAAGATGTTTGAGATTATTGACCATATACACAAAGCCAAAGAGAAGAAATTTATAAAATTTTTATAAAAGATTTAATTAAAAAAAACCTTGCATATCCTTGTTTTTTAACTCAAGAAGAAATTGATGAAATTAGAAATGTTCAAGAAGCTTCAAAATTACCAACTTGAATTTATGACAACTACTCACCTTGGAGAAATGCATCTTTTGATGATGTGAAAAAGGCTCTTGAAGAAAAAAAAGAATTTGTAATTAGATTTAAATCTCCTTGAAGTTTTGCTAAAAAAATTGAAGTTATTGATGAAATAAAGTGAAAAGTTTCTATTGCAGAAAACTTTTTAGATATAGTTATTATGAAGGTTTGAGGTTTGCCAACTTATCACTTTGCACATATAGTTGATGATTATTTGATGCAAACAACACTAGTTATTAGATGAGACGAATGGTTTGCTTCATTACCACTTCACTTACAATTATTTGAATCAATGTGATGGAAGGCTCCAAAATATGCACATATATCACCTTTAGTAAAACTTGATTGAGACTCAAAAAGAAAATTATCAAAAAGAAAAGATGATGAAGCAAATATAGAATATTATTTAGAAAACTGATTTTTACCTAAAGCTATTTTAGATTTTTTATACAATATGATAAATGCTTGATTTGAAGATTGGAGAGCTTTAAATCAAGATAAAAGTTATTTAGAATATAATTTTGAATTAGAAAAAATGCCAAAAGCTTGAGCTTTGGTTGATTTAGATAAACTAAAATGGGTAAATTCAAATATTATAAAAAATATGGATTTTTCTAAAATTTTTGATACTTTAAGTAAATATTTAGAAAAATATGAGCTTGATTTTTATCAAAATACATTTTTAAAAAACGATTTAGATTATAACAAAAAAATCTTAAAAGAATTACAAACAAGACTTGTAACACTAAAAGAATATAAAGAACTAACAACATTTTTTTATAACGACTTTGAAGTAAATGATAAAGTAAAAAATTTACTTATAAATCCAAAAATGAAAATTGAAGATATTGATACAGTAAAAAAAGGATTAAATTTAACTTTAGAAATTTTAAAAAATACTAAAAAAGACTTTGAAAATATAGAAGAAATTAAAAATATTTTTATAGAAGAAATTAAAAAAAATAACTTAAAAAATGGCCAAGTATTGTGGCCTGTGAGAGTTGCTTTGTCTTGAGAAGAATTTTCTCCATGAGCTTTAGAATTAATATTTATACTTTGAGTTGAAAAGTCAAGAGATAAAGTAAAAAAACTTTTGGATGTTTTATAAAAATATGTTAATATTTTTTATATATGAGAAAAATTAACTTTTAATTAAAAAATATGAACTACCAACTATTAAAAAATTTGCTTGATTCTTTAGTTTTAAACTTTAAATGCCCTGAGTGTTTTGAAGGAGTTAAAGATAACAATATAGAAGTTGTTTGAGCTGCTTGAAATAGCATAAATTTAGATATTTTATGCCAAAAATGCCAAAAACATACCTTTATAAAAGCCGAAGCAAATCAATTAAATATATGAAATATTATGAATTTAAAATGATTAAGTAAAGAAGAAATTGCAAAAAAAATCATTTGAAATATTAAAAAAGAAATTCCTAAAAATGAAATAAAAGAAAATCAAATATTAGAATTAAGAGATATTTTTAAAACTAAAAACATAAATGTTACTGACTTTTTATGAAAGAACTAAAATTAGAAGATATTTTAACAAATACTGACTTTAATGTATTAAAAAAAGTTTGATATGTTGCTATTGTTTGAAGACCAAATACTTGAAAATCAACCTTTGTAAATACTTTGTTATGACAAAAAATTTCAATAACTTCAAACATCCCACAAACTACAAGAAAAAGAGTTTTGGCTATCTATAATGATAAAGATAGTCAAATTATTTTTTTTGATACTCCTTGAATACATAAAAATGAAAAAGATTTCAATCAAAAAATAAATAATGAAGCTATAAATTCACTAAAAGAAGCAGATGTTATATTGCATTTTATTGATTCATCAAGACCTTATTGAGAAGAAGAAAAGCAAATTGAAAATATTTTAGAATTTGTAAAAACCCCTATTTTAAAGGTCTTTTCAAAAATTGATTTAACTTTAAAAAATAATATAGATACAAGTAATAATGTATTTTTAATATCATCTTTAAAAAATATTTGATTAAATGAGCTTATAAATGAAGTAAAAAATCATTTAAATATTTGAAATTTGTTTTATCCAGAAGATTATTATACAGATCAAAATATTTATTTTAGAATATCAGAAATAATTAGAGAAAAAGTATTTTTAAATACAAAAGAAGAAATCCCACATTCTATTTATGTAGAGGTTGAAGAGATAGATGAAAGTGATGATTTATTAAAAATTCAAGCTTATGTATATACAGAAACAGATAGTCAAAAATATATAATTGTAGGAAAGGCTTGAAGTTTGATAACAAAAATATGAACAGAAAGTAGAATTGATCTTGAAAAAATTTTTGAAAAGAAAATCTTTTTATCATTAAAAGTCAAAGTTATGGAAAAATGGAGAAAAAATGATAAAATTATAAAACAAATTTTGAAATAGAAATTAAATCTAATTTTTGCTTTAAAAAACTACTAGAAAATTTTCTAGTAGTTTTTTAATTCAAGAATTTTTATTTACTAAATTTTTTTTCTAATTATTGCAAATTCTCAATAATTTTTTGGCATATTTATCCATACTTCGTATCCTCACCCGTGAGCAGAATTTACATCTTCTGAAAGAGATGGATCATAAATATCTGGTTTTAATCAAGGTCTTTGATTTGATTTATTTATAGTTGTAATTTTTTTTATAGTTTCTACTTTTTGTGTAAAAGTTCAATTTGGAGTTACAACTTCTATTTCATCTCATAAATCAAATTTATTTTTTACTTCAATTCTAGATAAAGAATTTTTTTCATCAAAATTTCTTATAATTCATAAAAATTGTTTTGTTTGAAATCATCAATTTCTTTCATAAAATTGTGCATTTGCTCAAGGATTTCATACTAAAAATCAAGGAATATATCATCTATTTGCAATAGAAAATAATTCTCAAGCAAGTTTATCAACATCATATTCTTCTCATCTTTCAACAGCATCAATAGCTTCTCTATAAGCAAGTCATACAGATGCTATATAATTTACTGTTTTATTTCTTCATTCAACTTTAAATGAAATTATTCAAGCATCTTTTAATTCTTTTATATAAGATATAGCACAAAGATCTCTTGAATTCATTATATAAGTTCCATATTCATCTTCATCAATTTCCATTAATTCTCCAGGTCTTTCTTTTTCTTCTAAAAAGAAATTTCAAGTTAATTCTTGATAATTTTCTGGTCTTCAAGTTGCTGTTTCAAGCTCACTTTCAGTTGAATCATCTTTAAAAACTTTATATTCCCATCTACAACTATGGCTACAAGTTCATTGATTTGGATCTCTATTTGACATATAATTTGATAATAAACATCTTCAGCTATAAGCCATACAAATAGCTCAGTGAACAAAAGCTTCAAGTTCTATATCAGGAACATTTTTGTGTATTTCATCCATTTCTTTAATTGAAATTTCTCTTGAAAGTATAATTCTTTCTATTCAAATTTCTTTCCAAAATTGAGCTTGTGCCCAATTTGTATTATTTGCTTGAACAGATAAATGAATTACTGCATTTGGAAAATTTTTTCTAACAATATTTATCAATCAAGGATCAGACATAATAAAAGCATCAGGTCAATATTCATACATTTTTTGAAATTGAGCTAAAAAAGGCTTTATTTTTACATTATGAGCATAGATATTTGCTGTAAAATATATTTTTTTTCATAAATTTCTAGCATATGCAACCGCTTCTTTTAAGCTTTCCATAGTAAAGGCATTTGTTCTTGCACGAAGTGAAAACATAGGAGCTCAAACATAAACTGCATCTGCTCAATAAGCATAAGCAAATTTTAGTTTTTCCATATCTCAAGCAGGCATCAAAAGTTCTAATTTTTGTGACATTGTTTTTAAAATAAAAAAATAAACTATTTCCAAGATAGTTGTTTTGGAAGTCTTTTTAAAGTAAGACTAAAATGATTATATTAAAAAAAATATTTTTTCAATATAGAAAAATATAATATTACTATCCATGCATATGTTTAGGTACAGATAGTGTAAAAAATCTTGACAAATAGGTAAACATATGTTTTAATATATTTACTTTAATATTTAATTATAGACATATGGCGGGATGATACTAAAATAATTTTTTAAAAAATTCATTTTTTTAGGTCTTAAGTAAAAAAGTTTACTTAAGTCTTTTTTTTTATATAATAACTTAAATTTTAAAAAAATAAAAAAGATAATAAAAAAATGGAAACTTACTATATAAAAACTTTTTGATGTGAAATGAATCAAGCTGATTCTGAAAAAGTAAATATGATATTATTACAATCTGGTTTTAAAAAAGTTTTAGATTATAAAGATGCTGATTTAATTATACTAAATACTTGTAGTGTAAGGAAAAAATGAGAAGATAGAGTTTATTGATTACTACATGAAGTAGAAAAAATAAATAAAAATAGATTACTTGAATGAAAAAAAGAAATTCTAACTTGACTTACTTGATGTATGGTTAGAAAAACTTGATTAAATAAAAAACATATTTTAGAAGAAAAAGAAAGAGAAAAAGCAAATGTAATTACTTATTTAGAAAATGAATCTTGAATATTTAACTTTGATGATAAATTATTTTCAAAATTACCAAATTTAGATTTTACCTTAAGAATTGAAGAAATAAAATATTTAAATTTTATATTAACTCATTTATATAAAAAAAGAATTTGAAGTGATGATAAATTTGATGATTATTTAAAACAAATTCAATTAAGAGAAAATAAATTCTCAGCAACTGTAATTATTCAAAAATGATGTGATAATTTTTGTACTTTTTGTATAGTTCCCTATACAAGGTGAAGAGAAATCTCAAGAAATTTAGAAGAAATAGTTGAAGAAATAAAAGAACTTGCTAAATCTTGAACTCGTGAAATAACTTTAGTTGGTCAAAATGTAAATTCATACTGAAAACAAAAAAATATAAAACTCTGGAATGAAGAAAAGTCAAAATGGAATGATTGAGTTTGAAAGTCTCCTTTTAGAGAATTACTTGAAGAAATAAACAAAATACCTTGAATAGATAGAGTAAGATTTACCTCATCAAACCCACATGATATGACTCAAGATATACTTGATGCTCATTTTGATTTAAATAATACTTGTAATTATTTACACCTAGCACTTCAAACTTGAAATGATAGAATGTTAAAAAAAATGAATAGAAAACACAGTTACAAAGATTTTAAAGATATGGTTTTATATTTAAGAGAAAAAGATCCATATTTTACTATATCAACAGATATAATCGTTTGATATAGTTCTGAAACTGAAAGTGATTTTTTAGATACTATAAATGCTATAAAAGAACTTGAAATTGATTTTGTATATATTGCAAGATATTCTGTAAGACCTGGAACTATGGCATCAAAAGCCTTTCCTGATGATGTTAGTGATGAAATAAAAGCCAAAAGATGGCATAGATTAAATGAAGTGCTTGAAGAAAATGTTAAAAAAAGATCTCAAAAAATGATTTGAAAAGTAGAAGAAATACTTGTTTCTTGAGTAAAAGATTGATATTTATTTTGAAGAACAAGAAATTTTAAAGAAGTATTTTTTGATATAGTTCCTTGAGTAAATGAGTGAGATATAGTTGAAGTAGAAATTAAAGAAATAGATAATTGGGTTTTAAAATGAACTATAATAAAACAAAAAAATAGTTTTTTGTAAATGTAATTTTTGCTAGATAAAATTTTAAGATTAAAAAATTTCTACTTTATTTAAAACCTTTTTTTAATTAAAATTATCACTCATTTTTTACATTAATTCAGGATTTGAAAAAAATTGATGGTACCTATCTTCATAACCATTACCAATTTATATTTTTTTGTGATTTAATAATCATTGTTATTTAATAACATTTTGCAAAAAATAAAATATTATGTTAAAATAGTTATAATTATTATTAATTTAAAAAATTATGAGTATTGAAAAACAAGATGAAAATCTAGATACAAAAAAATTTGATAAAAATTTTGAAAGTGATTTAAGGGATGGAAGTTTTGATAAAAAAGCTTTTAATGATATTGTTTCTTGATCAAAGTATGATGAAAATATATCAAAAGAAGAAAATTTTAAAAGTGCCTTTATTTCTAAAACATCAAAAGAAATTGATAATGCTTTAAAAAATATTCCAAAAGAAGAAAAAGATAGATTAAATGAATTACAAAAAATTGACTCAAATAATTTATCCACAAAAGAATTAATGGAAAATTATAAAAAAATAAAAGAAATACTTTGAACTGTTGTTGCTGAAGCAAAAAAATGAGAAAATGATTTATTTACACAAGAAAATGAAACAAAAGACAAAAAATCACAAGAAAAAAATAATGATTTTTTAAGTGAATTAAAAAAATCAATTAATACCCAAAGAGAGATAGAAGAAAAACAAAAAAAAGAAATACAAGCAAAACTAAAAAATAACAATGATAGTGAAAATAAAGAAAGGGCTTGAGTTGAAAGTGCTTTAGATTGATTTCCTGATTCAACTAGAGAATCTGCTTAAATTAATTTTTAAAAAACTATATTTTTGTAAAATTTTTATTTTTTTATATACTATATATAAGTAATTTAAAAAAGTAAAAAAGTAAAAAATGAATTTTATCCATTTACATAATCACACTCACTTTAGTATCTTAAAATGACTTCCAAAGCCAAAAGATTATATAAAAAAAGCTAAATCTTTAGGTATGGAGGCCGTTGCCATTACTGACACATCAAATATTCATGGAACTCATGAATTTTATAAATATGCTAAAGAAGAAGGTATAAAACCTATTTTATGAACTGAAATATATTTAAAATCAAACATAGTTGAAAATATGTTTCATTTAATAGTTTTACTTGCCAAAAATCATAATTGATTTAAAAATATCATTAAACTAAATTCTATCTCAAACCTTGAAAGGCCTTGAGATAAACCATATATAACTTGGGATGAATTAAGGGAGTATTCTAGTGATTTAATTTGTCTATCTTGACCGATTTCTTGAGAACTTTCTTATTTAATACTATCTTGAGCTAATGATGAAAAAATATTAAATAAAATAAATGATTACAAAGAAATTTTTAAAGATGATTTTTATGTAGAATTAATGTATCATGATGATATACCTAAACAAAGATTAGTTACAGATAGATTAATATCACTACACAATCAATATAATTTTAAAGTAGTTGCAACAAATAATTGTTACTATATTAATAAAGACGATAAAAAAACTCAAGATATAATAATGGCTTTATGAAGCTGACATGAGTTAGAAACCCCAGATAGACCAACTTTAATAAATTGAGATTATAGTTTTTTATCTCAAGATGAAGTATTTGAATTGTTTGGATTTTTACCAATAAGTATTAGTAATACTATTGAAATAGCAAACAAAATAGACATAAATATAAATACTTGAGGTATTTTAATACCAAAATATAAATTACCAAAAGAAGATCAAGAAAACTTTATACAAGCACAAAAAATTGATGAAAAACAAAAGATAAAAACAAAAGAACTTTCTTTAGAAGAATGGTATTTAAGATATTTATCTTTTAAGTGATTAAATTTTAGATATAATTTTAATTTATCAAATGAAGATATTTTTAAATTAATTAGAAAAAAAGATGTATTATGATTGCAAAAAGAGTTAACTAAAACCTCTCCTGAAGAGTTAAAAGAACTTTCTTTTACTTATTATACAGATGAAAAAATTGATTTTTTAAAGAATTTTTCTAAAGATTTTGTAGACAAAGTAGACAGGCTTGAGTATGAACTTTTAGTAGTTCATGAGATGTGATTTGATGCTTATTTTTTAATAGTTGCTGATTACATATCTTGGGCAAAAGATAATGATATTCCTGTTTGACCTTGAAGATGAAGTGCTGCTGGTAGTTTGATGGCTTATTTAACGAAAATTACAGATATTGATCCACTTCCTTATTACTTACTTTTTGAAAGATTTTTAAATCCTGCTAGAGTTTCAATGCCCGATATTGATACTGACTTTGCTGATGATGGGAGAGATAAAGTTATAGAGTATTGTAGACAAAAATATTGAAATGATCATGTTGCTCAAATATGTACTTTTTGAACTTTTGCAGCAAGGGCTTCAGTAAAAGATGTTTGAAGGGTTTTATGAGTTTCTTTTAGTGAGATGAATGAACTTGCAAAATTAATTCCTGAAAAACCTTGAACTAAACTAACTTCTGCATTAGATGAAAGTTTAGAATTTAAAAGTGCTTATGAAAGTAATGAAGTATACAAAGAGATTATAGACAATGCTTTAAAAATTGAATGAAATGTTAGACAAATTTGAGTTCATGCTTGTGCTGTTATAATTGCACCAACTCCAATGACTGATTATACTGCCTTATCTCATCCACCAAAAGATACAAATGCTATAATTACACAATACAGTGCCTATCCTTTAGAAGATTTAGGGCTTTTAAAAATGGACTTTTTATGACTTAGAAACTTAACAATTATAAAAAGAGCTTTAAAAATAATTAAAAATAATAAAAATATTGACATAGATATATTAAATCTTCCTATGAATGATGAAAAAGTATTTGAAATATTTTGAAATTGAGATACAACTTGAGTTTTTCAATTTGAATCTGAATGAATGAGAAAATATTTAACAGAATTAAAACCAAGTTCTTTTGAGGATTTAATAGCGATGGTTTCTCTTTATAGACCTGGGCCCCTTGCTTATATACCATCTTTTATAAAAAGAAAGCATAAAGAAGAGAAAGTTGAATATATGACTCAAGCTTTAATTGATATTTTAAAAAAATCTGGGTATAGTGATTTAGAAATTGAAAATGAAAAAAATATGCTTGAAAATGACTTAAAACCTATTTTGGATGTAAGTTATTGAATTGCTGTTTATCAAGAACAATTGATGTTTATAGTGCAATCTATGGGGTGATTTTCTCTATGAGAAGCTGATTTACTTAGAAGATGAATTTGAAAGAAAAAAAGAGAAATAATTGAGGCTTTGAAAATAGAATTTATTGAAAAATCTCAAAAATTTAAATGATATAAAAAAGAAACTCCAAAATTTATTTATGAAGAAATGATTGAACCCCGAGCAAATTATTCTTTTAATAAATCACATGCTCGATGTTATGCTTTTATTGCTTATCAAACAGCTTATTTAAAAGCACATTTTAAAACAGAATTTTTAACATCTCTAATGGTTAGTGATGAAGAAAATCTTGAAAGAGTTGCTATGGAAGTTTGAGAGTGTCTAAAAAATGAAATAAATGTATTGCCTCCTTCAATAAATGAGTCAAAAAAACATTTTACATATATAAATGATAAAACTATAAGATTTGGATTAAAGGCTATTAAATGAATTTGAGATGGTCCTATTGAAGCAATAAAAAATGCAAGACAAGAAAAAAAATATGAATCTATAGATGATTTTATATCAAGAGCTTGAAAAGAAGTTATAAATAAAAAATCTTTAGAATCTTTAATACTTTCTTGAAGTTTAGATGATTTTTGAAATAGAGGAGAATTATTTAAAAATATTGAAAATATTATAAAATATTCTCGTGAAAAAGATAAAATAAAAACAACAAATCAAATATGACTTTTTGATAATATGTCTTGAGAAAAAAGTGAAATAAAATTAGAAAAGTTTGATGATTTTAGTTTTGAAGAAAAGCTTTTTTGAGAAAAAGAGGTCTTATGATTTTTTGTTTCTGGACACCCACTTGATTGATTGTCTAGATATATTTCAAAAAGATCTAGTAATGATAAAGAATTTAAACTTCCTTTTGATAAAATAGAAAATATTTCTAAAGATAAAAAACCTCAAATAGTTCAGTCTGTTTGATATATAAGAGATCTTAGAAAAGCTATGACAAAATCTTGACAAAGTATGTTAATTGTTTATTTGGAAAGTTTTTATTATGATTTTGAAGTCGCTATTTTTCCAAAAGATTATGATAAATACAAAGATTTAATTGAAATTTGAAAATTTATGATTGTTTCTTGACACTCAAATATTAATAAAGATTTTCAAAAAAAATCTATTTTAGTTAGAGAATTAAAAGTTATAAGTATATCTCAAGTGCTAGAACAAGCAAAATCTTTAAATTTATTTGATAATAAAAAATACAATACTTTTATTAAAAATGATTTAATAGAAACTAAAGAAAAAATTAGTGATACAAAAGATGAAAATATAAATATAGATGAAAATTTAGAAGATTTAAGTGTTAAGCAAAAAGATGATTATATAGAAATAAATGATGAAATAAAAGATGAGGAAAAAATAGACAAATATATAATCAGTATAGAAAAAACTACAAAAAAAGAGCAATTAAATGATTTAAAAAGCTTTCTATTATCTCAAGAAAATTGAGAAATAAAGATATTTTTAAATTTTGATTGAAAGGAAATTGACACTAAAATAAGTATATCTAATTTAGGTGATTTAATTAAGTATATTAAAACTAATTTTTAGTCTTTTTATCTATTTTAAAGTAAATTATTAAAAATATTAGTATTAAAAAATATATTATTTCAGCATAAATATTAAACTCTCAAAAATCTAGTTTAAATAAAGCAAAGTTTAAATTTCAAAAAAAATTTGCAATAATTATAATATATTTTAATAAAAAATAAGTTATAAATCAAAACAAAAATCAAAGTGATGTAGACATAAAATTTAAAATAATTGTCAAAAATCAAAATAACATTGTAAATGGAATTATTCATCAGACAAGCATATTTGCTATAGGTGAAAAAATTGAAACTTGTCAAAAATTAAAAATCATTATTGGCAGTGTTGTTGTCATAGCAGATAGTGTTAAAATAAAACTTTCTTTTATAGCTCAAGTTTCTGGTAAAAAATAAAATATTTTTTTAAAAAATTCTTGAAAATACAATAATCAAATAACAGCCAAAAAACTTAAATGAAAAGAACTATCATAGTTTAATATTAATGGATTAAACAAAATAAATAAGAATGCTGTAAAAATAAGTAATGTTAAACTATCTTGTGATCTTCAAGAAATAAGTATAAAATACCCTAAAATCCCCATAATTCAAGCTCTAACTACAGGTATATTATCTCATACTAAAAACACAAAAAATACTATAAATAAAGATATTATTATAAATCTCAATATACTTGGAACAAATTTTAATAAAAACCCTAAAAAAATTATTATTATTGTTATATTAAATCAAGAAACAGCAACTAAATGAGTAAGTCAGGAATTATTGAAAGATTTTAACATATCTTTTGACATATCTTCTCTAGCTCATATCAAAATTCATCAAAGTAAAACTGCTTCATTTTCAGGAAAAGTTTTATAAATATTGTCTAAAATAGTTTGTCTAGTATTAATTATAAAATTTGTCATTTTTGGTAATTTAACTTTTCAAGTTTTTTCTATAGCATATGGGAAAATTTGAAAAAAAATATCTTTTGAAAAGTTAAATTTTTGATAATTAAAATTTGAAGAAAAGTTGTCTATTTTAGTTAGCCTAGTTGTAGTTTTTATTATATCTCATTTATTTAATACATAATTTTTAGGATAGTATATTAAAGCATTTATATTTTTTATCTTGTAATTATTTAAAGTATTTATTTTTAAGATATATGAATTTGAACTTTCTTGTTTTTTATAAAGTTCTTTTATTTCTCAAGTTATTTGAGTATTTTTATTATAAAAATTAGTTATAAAATTAACTTTATTTATTAAAAAATAATTATTTATTCAAGAATAAATTGATCAAAAGGTTATTCAAAATCATATAATAATTAAAAATAAATGATGTTTTTTTAATATAAAAATAAATAATATTAAAAAGACAAAAATAAAGCTTAAAAACAAAGTTATTAAGCTAAAATTAAATAATATATTTGAAATTAAAATTCAAAATAAAGCAGATATTATAAAAAATAAAAATACTTTATTTAACATAATTTTTTAATTAATTTCTGTTAATTTTGGTGTTTTATAGATTCTATAAAGTCAATAAATACCAAAAATAATTAATCATATTCATCATAATTGATTAAAGTTTATTCAAATTAATGTTTTAAAAAAGTCTATTTTTCAAGAAAAGCTTTCTAAAATAATAAACACTGCTCAAATTAAAGTAATTCATATGTATCAAATAATTCCTCTAACAGAAATAAACATTGCTAACATATAAAGTACAGAAAATAATATAAAAAATACAATTGCATAAACTATAGCAAGTGGAAAAATTGGTACTTCATAAGGTATTGGAGAGAAAGGATTACTATAAAGAATTTCTATTCAAAAACTTGTTTCTTTTCAATAAACTTGTCCTCAAAAAAAAGCTCAAATATATCAAACAACTCAAGCAAATAAAAAGGATAAAATTGAAACATCCATATATTTTCAACTTCTTAAGTTATGCATTATTATCGATATAAATAACACTAAAAAAAATCAAACAAATGCTCAAATTAAAGAAAAGTTATAATCATTCATGAAAAAAAAGTCTATTGGGTCTTTTATGTATTTTAAATTTGACCAATTAGCTATTATATAAAATATTCTTGAGAAGAAAAATACTGATAAAAAATACCATAAAATTCTATTGAAAAAAAATGATTCATTTATTCAAAATCTATGACTTAATCTCTTTAACATCCATACAAAAAGAAAAAAACATATTGTAAGTGATAATCAAAAAGTATATATATAAAATCAATTAAATATTTCAAAAAATGGGTACATAAAAGTTTTTAATTAAAATTTATTTAGTTTTCATTATATAAAAATTTATAAAAAATCAAAAAAATGGTAAAAATTACCATTTTTTTTATTTAGCATATTCAATTACTCTTAATTCTCTTATTAAATTAACCTTAACTTCTCAAGGATAATTTAGTTTTGATTCTATATCTAAAGCTATATTTCTAGCCATTTCATGTGCTTCAAAATCTCAAACAACATCTGCATCAACAAAAACTCTAACTTCTCTTCAAGCACTAATTGCATAAACTTTTGAAACTCAAGGGAATGAAGCAACTAAAGCCTCCATTTCTTTAACTCTTTTTACATATTGTTCAATTGCTTCTCTTCTAGCACCTGGCCTAACTGAACTTATTGCATCAGCCATTTGCACTATTGCAGCATAAATTGAAATTCAAGAAGGTTCTCAATGATGATTTTCTATCATATCAACTACATTTTCTGCAAGTCAATATTTTCTTCAAACTTTAGCTCAAATTTCTGGATGAGTTCACTCAATATCTTGATCCATTGCTTTTCAAATATCATGAAGTAATCATCATTTTTTAGCTAAAATAGGATCTAAATTTAAATCACGAGCAATACTTTCTGCAATATATGCAACTTCTGTTGAGTGTTTTAAAATATTTTGTCCATAACTTGTTCTAAATCTCAATTTTCACACTAAAGGAATCATTTCTTCAGGAATTCAAGTAAGATTTAATTCATCAAGTGTTTTTTTTCAAATTTCTTTTAATAAAACTTCTGCATCATTTGTAGTAAGTTCTACTATTTCTTCAATTCTTGCTGGTTGAATTCTTCAATCTTCAAGTAATTTTTCAAGTGATTTTTTAGCAATATATCTTTTAAATAAATCAAATGCTGAAATAAATACAGTATCTGGAGTATCATCAATAATTAAAGCAACTCAAGTAGCTCTTTCAAAAGCTACAATATTTCTTCATTCTTTTCAAATAAGTTTTCACTTTAAATCATCATTTGGTAGTTGAATTAAAGTAGTTGTAACTTCTTGAGTTACATCAGAGGCATATTGTTGAATTGATTTTATAATTATTTCTCTTGAAATTTCTTGTTTTCTTTCCTCAACTCATTTTTTGTATTTTTCAATTTGAGTTATAAAATCTTTTTGATACTTTTCTCAAACTTGTTTTAAAAGCAATTCTTTTGCTTCATTTTCAGACATTTTAGCCATTTCAGACAATTTTTGTCAAAGTTCGTCTTCTTTTTTTAATAAATTTTCTTGTTTCTGTCTAAAATCGTCTTCTTTTTTTAATAAATTTTCTTGTTTTTGAGTTATTTCTTCTAACTTGTTATCAAGTTTTTCTTCTTTTTCTAAAATTCTTTGTTCTTGTTTTTCTACTTTTTTTAATATTTCTTGTGATTCTTGTTTTGCTTTATTTAGTAAAACATCATTTTCTTGTTTAGTTTTTTTAAGTATTTCTTCTTTTTTGTTTTCTGCATTTTTTAATACTTCTTGTGCTTTTATTTCAGCACTTTTAAGCGCTTTTACTTGCATGAATTTTAACAAAACATATGATAAAATTCCTCACAGTAAAAGTCACATTATAAAATAATTCATAACTTTTAATTTAGGTAATAATTTTCCTTTTTGAAAATATAATAATCAAATATTTAATGCACTAAAAAAACATTATATTTTTATAATATTTATTAGTTTTAATGAACAATAGAGATTTTTATTTAATTATTTTTAATATTTTTTAATTAACTTTAGGAAGTTTGTAGCTTTATTTTTTATAACAAGCTATACTTAATATTACAAAAATAGTTTAAAAGTCAAAATTAAATTAATTTAAATGATATTTTTTTAAAAAAATATTTAAATTATCTTCTAAATTTTTTGCAAAAATTCATAAATAATTAAAATAATTTACTGAAGTTTTAAATTCTCAATATCAATTTTGAGCTTTTTGTCTAATTTTATTTATTTTTAATTTTTCAATTTTTATAATATCAACAATACTCTCTCTATCTTCTTTATTTGTTTCTGTAAAATTAATTATTGTTTTTCTATCTTTTATAATATCATAATCAATAAATACTTCAAATTTTTTTCATTTAAATTCAATTTTTAAAGATTTTATTTTTCAATTATTTTTTTCTATTTCATAAATATAATAATCTCAATATCTATATGATATTTTATTTTTTAATAATATATCATCTACTTTTTTTGATGTATTTTCTTTATTTTCTAAAACTTCTCAATTTTCATCAAATAATTCAAGTTGTTTAGAGAATAACTCTTTTTGATTTATATCCATAAAATAATTTTATTATAAATTAATAAATTTATTTTATTATACCATATTTTTATAAAAAATCAAATTAATCACTTGATATACAAAGTCAAATAATATTTTTTACTCAAGATTTTTTTAATAATTTTGCTATTTCATTTATAGTTGTCTTTGTTGACACAACATCATCAATTATAACAAATGTTTTATTTTTATATTTTTTTATTAATTTTTCATCTATTTTAAAAGCATTTTCTAAATTTTCTAATCTTTTTAATTTATCAAGATGTGATTGAGGAGTTGTATTTTTTACTTTTTTAACTATTTTAAAATCATAATTTATTTGATATTTTTTATTTAAAAATTTTATTAAAACTTCTCCTACATTGTATCCTCTTTTAAGTTTTTTTAAAAAATACATTGGTGGAGTAATAAAAATTAAATTATTTTTTTCTATATCAATATATTTTAAAATCAAATCTCATAAATAATTTGAAAAATCATCTAAAATATCTTTTTTATGATAAAATTTAGCATCTTTTATAAGTTTTTTTATAATAAAGTGTCTATAATGAGTTAAAATAATAATTTTATCTAAATAAAAGTTATTATTACAATAAAAATGTCTATCAAAATTAATAGAATATTCCTTACAAACATAGCAACTTTCTTCAAAATATCAGATTTTTTCCAAACAATTTTTACACAAAAAGTGTCACTCTTTTTTACAAGAATAACACTTTTTTGGAGCAAAAATATCTTTTAAAATATCTATTATTTTCATAATTCTAAAATCATTTTAGACAAACTTTCAACTCAAAATCAAGTTGCTCAAGAATTATAAAGTCAGTATTTTTCTTTAACAAATGATGGTCAAGCTATATCAATATGTGTAAATAATTCTTTATTTAATACAAAATTTTTTAAAAAAGCTCCTCACATTGAAGCTCAAGCCATTGGACTTGAAGTGTAGTTTTGTAAATCACTTATTTTTCATTTAGTTTTTTCTAAATAAAATTCATTAAATGGTAATTCCCAATATTTTTCAAATGTTTCATTTTTTAATAAATTATCTATAATCTGTCTATTATCTCACATAATTCAAGCATAATTATATCAAAGTGCTACCATACAAGCTCAAGTTAAAGTAGCTATTGAAGTTATATATTCTAGGTTATAATTTTTTGATAAATATGATATTCAATCAGCTAAAACAAGTCTTCATTCTGCATCTGTATTTGTTATTTCTACAGAAAGTCCACTATATGAATTTAAAACATCTCCAGGTCTATAAGCATCTCAAGAAATACTATTTTCAGCAAGTGGCAAAGCACAAATTATATTACAATTTAATTTTTCTTCATCTATTTCTTTCATCATATAAAGTAATGATGCTGATCAAGCCATATCGAGTTTCATATCATACATATGATCTCAGGTTTTTATATTTAATCATCCTGTATCAAAAGTAACTCATTTTCAAACAAATCAATAATATGGTAATTTTTTGTCTACAATATGTTCTAGAATAACTAGTTTAGGTTTATAATTACTTGCTTTTCAAACTCATTCTATTAATCAAAGTTTTTCTCTTTTTATATCTTCATAATCTAAAACTTTTACTTTTGTATTTTTAAATTTTATATTTTTTATTAAACTTAAATATTTATCTGGAGTTTTATCACTAGATGGTTTATTTACCAAATCTCTACAATCTGTAATATTTTTTAATGTTGTTAATCTTTTTAATAATTGATTTTTTAAAATATCATTGCAAACTATATTTAATTCAAGATCTTTTTTTTCTTTTTTATACTCTATATAATCATATTTTCAAAGTATAATACTATCAATTAATATATTATCTTTATTAAATTCAAAAGTTAAATTATTTGGTAAAATAGATATATTTTCTCATAAAAAAACAAGTATATTTTTTGAAATATCAAGGTGGAAAAATAAAATTATTTCTTCATAATCTCATCATAAAAATATTTTAAATGTTGTATTTTTTTGATCTTTTAAAATATCATTTAGTTTGTCTAGAATCTTTTTGTCTAGATTTAAAAAATTTAATTTTTCTAAATCAAATTTATTTTTTATTAAAAAAACTAAATTAGTATTTTTTTTATCTTCAAATTTATTTATAATTTCTAGCATATTATTTTTTATTAGGATTTAATTTAAAATAGCTTAAAAAAAAGTATATTGATTCTATTAATAATAATATTCAAATATATAAAATTTCAAAATTATTAAATATAAAAAATGTTATTATTCAAAGTAAATTTATTATTAATGAAAAAAATATAACTATATAATTATCTATTAAATGTAATTTTTTGTAAAAATAAAGGGAAAATATCATTCAAAATGATAATACTAAACAAAAAATTAAATAATAAATAGTTTCATAATTTATTAAACTAAATTCATATAAACTATAAAAAGTTAAATAAGTAAAAATAAGTACTGAAAGGAAAAAAGATATATAATTATTGTATTTTTTATGGATAAATAAATTATAAATTATTTGTGTTAATAAAATTATATAAATAATTATAGAAAAATGATTAATTTGATAAATTATTCAAAAAAATATTGAAAAATAAGTAAAAATTATTCAAATATATTTTAAAATTAATTCATCTTTTTTTAAAATTTTAATTTTTGGTAAAAATTCAAACCAAATCACTCAAAAAATACTACAAATAAAACTAAACCAAAATAATAAATTTTCTTTAAATATATAAAAATATAAATAAAATAATGTAAATCAAAAAATATAAACACTAAAATGAATTAACAAAGAATTATCTAAATTATTTTTATTAACTAAAAATCTATCATAATAAAAAAATAAAGGAAAAATAAGTAAAATCAAAAATCAATTTATAAAATCAATTAAATAAAAGAAATTATTATTTGTAATAATAATATAAAAATAATTTATTAAATAAAATAAAGAAAATATTATAGAATTTATTTTTAAAAATTCTCTTGATAAAGATGATTGTTGTGATAAAAAATAAAATAAAAATATTAATATATTTAAAAAAAATATAAAATAAGAATAGTGAATTTCTAAACTATATGATATTAAATAAAGCGATATATAAGCTAAAATAAATCATATATAATAAGAAAAATATTTAAATAATTTAATTAAATTATCTTTGTTAAAAATATTTTTTAATATATTTTTTTGATTATTTTGTTCTATTTTTTTATCATCCTCTTCACTTAAAGAAAAAGATCAAAAATAAAAAAATAATATTATTGATATAAAAATAAATATAATTATTTCATATATTAAACTTCAAAAAATAGTTTGAAGTACAATAGTATTTTCATTTGAAAAAATAATATTATCTTTTAAAGATAACACTAAAACATCTTGATAAATATTTAAATCATTTCAAAAAATATCTTTTTTATTTGAAAAACTATAAAAAACATAAAAAATAAATGAATATAAAATTGAAAGTAGAAAAAATAAATATCCCATAAAAAAAGAGTGATTAAAAGTTAATCACTCAAAATATAAACAAAAAACTAAAAAATACAATATTAAAAATCAAACTAAAAACTCATGAAGTATATTTTATTAAAATTAAAATTAAATTAAGTAAAATAAAATAAAATAATCAGTGAAAATTTATGTCTAAATTATATATTTTAAAATAATTAAATAAATTTAATAATAAAAATATAATTGAATAAAATAAAACTAAAAATAATACAGGGATTTTTGCTATATTTAATATATATATAATCTTTCACACAAAAGTATAATATCATTTTAAAACCTTAGTATAAGAAAATGTTTTTCAAGTAAGTCTTGATTTAAAAATCATTATATTTTGTTTTAAAACTTTTTCTTTTAAATAAAAATTTGTTTTTAATTTATTATTTTCTTTTGATGGAATTATATAAATTAAAAAGTTTTTTAATTTTTCTTTTCTTAAATCTTTTAATTTACTTTCATATTTTTCAATTAAAAGTTTTGTTTTTAAAAAAGTTCATGAAGTTGTATCTATACTAAATTTTTCTTTTTTTTCTTTTGATAGACTTAAGGTTTCTTTTATAGAATTAAAAAAAGTTTTTATTATATGTCAAAAATCATCTTCTTTAGCTACAAAAGAACTTTTAGATCATACTTCTTTTAATAATTTATTTGTTTCTTTTAATAATTTTTTAGAATTTTCATCTTTTTTTGATTCTAAAATTTTTAATTCTGTTTCTCAAATCTTAATTAAAGCAAGTTCTCAAATTTCTTTTAATTTTGCAATATTTGTTCAAGATTTTAATTTTAAAATTTCAGTATAAATAGCTTTAAATTTTTCTTTTTTTTCAAAATCTAAATATTCATTATTTGGTATTTCTATAAAATATTTTAATTTATCTAATGCTTTATTTAAAATATTATAAACATTATCTATTTCTTTTTTCATTAAAAAACTATCTGTAGTTTCTTCAACTACTTCTTTTTTTATAGTTTCTTCTTTTTTTGATGTTTTTTCTAAATTTTTCTTATTTGCTTCTAAATAAATTCTATATTGACTTTCTAGTTCATTTATAATTTTTTCTTTTTCAATTAAAGTTTCATCTTGATTTTGATAAATATATTTTAAATCATATTTTAATTGGTATTTTATTTTTAAATAAGCTTTAAAGATATCATTTGAAACTATAGTTCAAGTTTTTAACTCTCAATTATTTAAAATCTCAAAAAAATACTTATTTCAATCTATTTCAGATTCTTCTATTGATTGAATTGAAAGTATAGAAAATCATTCTTTATGTAGTTGTTCTTTTAATTCAGCTTCAGAATTTGCTTTTTTAACTAAATTAAATTTTTGAAGTCATTTTGCAACCTCTATTTTAAATGTTTTCATTTTTTATATTTTCTATAATTTTTTAAAATTAAGCTATATTATTTTTTGGAGTTAAAAATTTAGATAAAATATTATCTATTTGGGAAGTATTTTCTTCTGGGAGTCATTTTAAAAATTCAACTATTTCAAGAGATCATTTTAATTCTACTTCTCTATTTTTTACAAAATCTTTTGATTGATCTTGTTTTAATCAAAGTAAATTATCTATATCTTTTGAAGATACTTCTTTTTTCTCACCTAAATTTTTAAATGAATTTTTTAATTCATCTTTATTAAAATTTTTTTCAGTATTTATAGTTTCCATATTTTATAAATTATTTAATAAAAATCAAAAGTTATTTATTTCTTTTTGCTTTTCAACTGCTTCTTTTTTTCTCATTCAAGCTATTTCACTAAATCATTGCTTTTTAATATCATCTAAATTTTTTGCTTCAATTTCTCAAATAAAACTTTGTAATGATTTATATAAATTATTTAATCAATTCTCATCTAAAAAATCTAAACTATTTAAATAAGTTTCTTTTTGACTATCTTTTATGTTTAAATTTTTTATTATTGTTATAATAATTTTTTTTTGATTTTCTAAAGCAGAATTTCTTTTAAAAATATTTAAAATCATTTTTTATATTTTATAAATTAACCTAAAATTATTTTAACATATTTTTTTATTAAATACAAATTTATTGTAATAATATAATTATAGTAATAATAGTAATAAAAAATGTTAAATAATAAAACACCATTAAAATGTGTAAAAAATCAATATTTATTAAATTTTATTATATAAAACATAAAATAAATAGCTTATTTAAAGTAAAAAAATATTTTAACAATTTTTAAACAAGTTTATTTTTTTTAAATTGACTTGTGTTTAATTCACAAATTGTTATTATAATTTTTGTTAAAAATTTAATTTGTAATTTAAACAAAATGGAAAATCAAAATAAAAATTATAAATATTATTTACTTTTTTTTATAATTTTTTTAACATCTTTTTCACTATGATTTTTTGTATCAGAAAATATAAAAATAACTGATAATATAAACCAAAATCAAGATATAAATTCTAAAGTTTGAGAATTTATAAAAGAAAAAATGTTAAAAAAGGATTTAAACTTAAGTCTTTTTTGGCAAGTTTATAATATTATAATATCAAATTATTATTCATCAGATGAATTAAAAGAAAAAACTTTAGAATATTGATTAATTGACTGACTTGTTAAATCACTTTGAGATAAATATTCAGAATTTATGACACCAGAAATTACTAAAGAATTTGAAAATACATTATCTTGAGATTTTGAATGAATTTGAGCTGTAATTGAAAAAAATGAATTATGAGTTATGGTTGATAGAGTTTTAAAATGATCTCCAGCTTTAGAATCTTGAATTTTAAAATGAGATATTATAATTAAAGCAAATAATAAAGAATTAAAAGATTTATCAGCAACAGAAGCAGTTAATTTTATAAAATGACAAGCTTGAACTAAAGTAGAACTTACTATTTTAAGAGCTTGAGAAAAAGATTTAATTATAAAAAATGTTACAAGAAATAAAATAAAAATACCATCAGTTGATACTATGGATTTAAAAGACTGAGAAATTTGATATATTTCACTAAATATGTTTTGAGAAAATACAGCAAATGAGTTTAAAGAATTACTTGATAGTTTTAATAATGAAAAAATAAAATGAATTATTATAGATTTAAGAGATAATTGAGGATGATATTTACAAACTGCTGTTGAAATACTTTCAAATTTTATAAAAAATAAAGAAGTTTTAGTTACAACAAAATATAAAGACGAATTATTAAACACACCTTATTATTCAGAAAATTCTTGAAATATTTTTAATAAAAAAATAGTTATATTAATAAATGAAAATTCAGCTTCAGCATCAGAAATTACAGCTTGAGCATTAAAAGATTATAATAAAGCAATTTTAGTTTGAGAAAAATCATATTGAAAATGATCAGTTCAACAACCTTTTGACTTACCAGATTGAAGTATGATAAAATTAACTATTGCAAAATGGTATACTCCAAAAGACTATTCTATAGACCATAATTGAATAGAGCCAGATATAAAAGTGAGCTTTTTAAAAGAAGATTATGAAAAACAATTTGATAGACAACTTGATGAAGCTAAAAAAATATTAAAAAAATATATAAAACTTGATAGTATACCACTTACTGTTTGAGAATATAATAAAGAAAATAAAACATCTACTTGAGAAACTTTAAAATAATATGAAACAAAAATTATTAAAAATATATTTTAATTTCTTTTGATTTTTAGCAAAAATATATCTAAAAAAACAACAAGCAATTGTTATTTGAGTTACTTGAAGTGTTTGAAAAACAAGTGCTAGAATGATAATTTATGATATATTAAAATCTAATTTAAAAGATAAAAAAATCTATACTTCAAATAAAAACTTTAATTGAGAATTATGACTTTCTTTTTCAATTTTGGAAATAGAAAAATATACTCCAAGTTTTTTTTGAGTGATAAAAGTTATTTTTTTCTCACTTAAAAAAGTATTTTTTGCAAAAAAATCATATGATGTGATTTTGCTTGAGTATTGAATAGATCATATTTGAGAAATGGATTTTTTACTTTCAATTACAAAACCAGATTTTTCAATTATTACAAAAATTGACAATGTTCACTCACTTCAAATGTGATGAAAAGATAATATTGCTTTTGAAAAATATAAATTATCAAAAAATACAAAAATATTGTCATATTTAAATATAAAAGATGAATATATAGAAAAATATTTTGATGAAATTACTCAAAATAAAGTTTTATATACTACAGATATTTCTATAAATGATAAATTAAAAACTTGATTTAAAATATGAAAAAATAATGAATCTTACTCTATAATTTATTGAGAAAATCTAAAATTTTATAAAGATAAAAATAATTTACCAAAAACAAGTTTTGAATTTTATTTTGAAAATAAATATTTTTTAATAAATTCAAATTCTCTTCAAGAAGAAAATATTTGATATATGTCTATTTGACTACATTTATTAAATCATTTATCAAATACTTTTTATAAAAAAACCTTTTTTGACAATATAGACAATCTAGACATAAATCTTAACTTACAACCAAGTAGATTTTCAATTTTTTCTTGAATAAATAACTCAATTTTGCTTGATAGTTCATATAATTGAGCTCCTGCAAGTCAAAGACAAGTTTTAGACAATTTTATAAATTTAAAAAATAATTTATATAGCGATTTTGAAATGATTTTATGTCTTTGAGAAATGAGAGAATTGTGAGAT
Organism: uncultured Candidatus Peribacteria bacterium; assembly: GCA_964527685.1. GTDB lineage: Bacteria > Patescibacteriota > Gracilibacteria > BD1-5 > UBA6164 > UBA7396. Next base: position 261,608 of record CAZGOC010000001.1, read on the forward strand.
TATACAAAAATAGAACATGAAAAACTTGCAAAAAATATAAAAGATTTCAAAAATATATTTTTAGTATGAAAATCGATGCAAGACTTTGCAATTCTACTTTTACCACAAGCAAAATTTTTTAAAAATAGTAAATTACTTTGAGAATATTTAAAAGATTTCTTACAAAAAAATAACACAAAAAAATACTTTATTTTATTTAAATGAAGCCAAAATACTATATTTTTAGAAGAGCGAGTAAAACAAATTTTAAAAAATAAAGAAGATGAAAAATATATTTGTAGACAAGAAAAATACTGGATAGAAATAAAAAATAATTTTTTTAATAAATAAAACAAAAGTAATTGACTTTTTTAAAAAAAAATGTATAAAAATTAAAAATCAAACTTGAATATTTCCTTTATCTATTTCTTGACTTGATGATTTTAAGAAAATAAATTTATTAAAATTTAATTAATTTTTTATGGATAAAATTAAAATTTGAATACTTTCATCAGTAAAACCAAGATGTTTTGAATCTGTTTTAAATGATAATAGATTTAATCAAGTAGAGAAATATTATGCTACTTTAGATGAACAAGAAGTTTGGAAAAAAAATTTAAAAATAAAATCTTTAAAAGAAAGTGTAGAGTTTAAAGTTTTTTATACTTTAGAACAATTACCAAAAAAATGAGAATTTGATTGATATATTTTATGATGATCACCACATATGGTGACTAGTAAGGAAGATTGGATGATTAGATTACAAAAATTTATTTATGATGAAATAAATTCTTGAAAAAGTGCTTTATGAGTTTGTTTTTGACATCAAATAATGTCAAAAGCTTTTTGATGAAAAGTAGAGTATTTAGATAAAAGAGAGTTATGAACTAAAGAAGTTTATTTAAATCAAGAGTGAATAAAAGATGTCATTTTTTCACAAATGAAAACACATTTTAAATCTATTTGGTCACATAAACAATATGTTTCAAGTTTTTGAGAATGAGTTGTTTTATGAGATAATAGTGTTTCACCAAACCAAATTATAAAATATTGAGATAAATCTTACTGAGTTCAATTTCATCCAGAATTTAGCAAAGAATTTGCTACATTTTTAACAAAACTTCTATCAAGTGACTTAAAACAAGAAAAATTACACGAAGAACAAATATTAAAAAAATTAAATAATTTATCACAAAATGAGTCAAGTAAGATAATAGAGTTATTTTTAGAAAGTTTTAGGTAAAACTATATTTTTAAATCCACTTTGATTTTTATTACTTTTTTAATAAACTAATTTAAATTAATAAAAAACAATGCTTGATTTACAAAATACATTAAAAACATATTTCAAATTAGATAATTTTAGAAATAACCAAGAAAGTATAATAAAGAGTGTTTTAGATAAAAAAGACACTCTTGTTTTTATGCCAACTTGATGATGAAAATCCCTAACCTATCAACTTCCTTGAGTTATTTTAGATTGACTTACTATAGTTATTTCCCCACTTATTTCATTACAAAAAGATCAAGTAGATAAACTAAATAGTTTAAAAATTAGATCAGAAGTTTTAAACTCGACTTTGTCAAATATAGAAAAAATTATGATACTTGAAGAAATATCTCTTTGAAATTCTATAAAATTTCTATATGTAGCACCAGAAAGACTTTATGATAAAGAATTTTTAGAAACTATAAAAAATATAAAAATCTCACAAATAGTTATAGATGAAGCACATTGTATTAGTCAATGGTGACATGATTTTAGACCTAGTTATTTAAAAATTAAAGATTTTATAAATGATTTAAGAGAAAAAACAATTTTTCCTATAATTGCATTAACTGCAACAGCAACACCAAAAGTTAAACAAGATATTATAAAAAGACTTTGACTTGAAATATATAATTCTTTTACCTCTTGATTTGATAGAAAAAATTTAGGATTTATAGTTAGAGAAATCTCAAAAGAAGATGAAAAATTACAAAAAGTTTTAGAAATAATTCAAAAAATTCCACCTTTTTGAATTATTTATTGTTCAAGTGTAAAAAATGTGTCAAAAGTATATCAATTTTTGCTTTGAGAGTGAATTAGAGTTTGAATTTATAATTGAGAAATGAATTGAAATCTAAGAGAAAAAGAACAAAATAATTTTATGAATTGAAATTATGATGTAATAGTTGCAACAAATGCTTTTGGTATGTGAATTGATAAAGCAGATATTCGTTATGTAATTCATTATAATTTACCTTGAAGCATAGAAAATTATTATCAAGAAGTTTGAAGAGCTTGAAGAGATGGAAAAAATAGTTACTGAATTATACTAGCATCTTATCAAGATACAATTATACAAGAATTTTTTATTGAAAATTCATATCCCCCTAAAGAAGATATTTTAAAATTTTATAATTATTTATATAAAGATTTTGAGCTTTGAGATGGTAAAAATCATATAATTTTAAAAACTTATAATTCAATGGCTATAGAAAGTGGGGTTTGAAGTGATTTAAAGGTTTGAAGTATATTAAATATTATGCAAAAATATGATATTTTAAAAAAATGATATAATGATTTTTGAGAACAAAATGATTTTAGGTGAAGATGAATTACTTTATTATTGCCAAAATTAAAAGAAGAAAATATACCTATTTTGTGGATGCATCAAGAATTATTAAAAAATGAATCATATTTTAAATTAGAACAAGTTAAAAAATTACTTTTTCGTCCAGGATGTAGAAAAAAATTTATTTTAGAGTATTTTCAAGATGAAGATGATTTAAAAAATCTAAAAAATAATTGCCAAACTTGTGATTATTGTATTGACCAAAAGAAAATGGAAAAAATGGAAATAAAAGATATAATTCCATATAATCAATATATTTTGATACTTGAGTTTATTAAAAGATTTGATAATAAATTTTGAAGCCAAATACTTGCTTGAATTTTAACTTGAAGTAAAGAAAAAAAATTAACAGATTGGAATTTAGATTTAGATAAAGATTTTTGAAGTTTTGAAATATACTCAAAAAACTTTGTTTTAGCTATTTTTGATACATTAATAGAAAATGAATTTTTATATAAATCAAGTTGACAATATCCAAAAATAGGATTAACTTCTAATTGAATAAATGCTTTATTTAATACAAAAATTATTATAGACAACTTTGACAAATTAAATAATTTATTATACTTTAAAACAAGATTTTTAGAAAAGAAAGATGAAAAAATAAAAAAAATAAAAGTTGAGAAAATAGACACATATACAGAAACTCTAAATTTATTAAAAGAAAATAATTCATTAAAAGAAATTTCAGTAAAAAGAGAGTTATGATTACAAACTATAGAAGACCATATAGTAAAATTATACCAATTTAATAAATTAACACTAAGTGAAATAATTAAATTTTCAAATATAGAAAAACTAAAAAAAGTTAAAAATGTAATAAAAAACAACTCCCTTGAAGTTGACAAATTAAAACCTATTAAAGAATTGCTTGAAAGTGATATAAGCTATTTTGATATAAAACTTGCAATATCTATGATAGACAAAAAAGATTTATAAATAAAATAATATGTTTAAATACCAAATAATTACACCACCAAATTTCTCAATAGATGAAGAAATTGTTAAAAATATTTTTTTAGAAGTAGACAATATTGTAGACAAAAAACAATTTTGAATTTTAAATATAGTTTTTTTATCACTAGATGAAATTCAAAAATTAAATAAAGATTATAGACAAAAAGATTATCCAACAGATGTTTTATCTTTTCATTATTTTTTAGATTTTTCCTTACTTAAAGAGGATGAAATAGCTTGAGAATTGATATTTGCAGAAGAAAAAGTTATATCTCAATGAATTGAGTATTGACTTTGAACACAAGAAGAATTTTACAAACTTTTAATTCATTCTATTTTACATATTTTATGATTTGATCATGAAATAGATAGTGATTATGAGATTATGCAAAATTATGAAAATATTATTTGGAATAAAATATTTGATAAAAACTAAAAAAAGTGATATAATAATAAAAATATTATTTAATATTTAAATATGCAATATAAAATTCCTGTTCAAATTGAAAATGAAGACCCAATACTTTTATGATTAAGTTTAAAGCAACTTTGAATTATTATGGGAGGTTTTTGAATCGCTTATTGAATTTTTAAATCACTTGAACCAAATACTTGAGCAGAAATAGCAGCAATTCCATCTATAATAGTTGCTTTAATTACACTAGGAATTGCTTTGTTTAAACATTCTGAAATGACTTTTTTACCATTTATATTAGCATTTTTAAGATTTCATATAAACTATAAAGAAAGAACTTGGAAGATGTGAGTAGATAGCCATAATCCACTTGATATATGAATTATTACAGTTAATGATAAAAAAGAAGAAAAACAAATAGATTTACAAACTAAAAAAGAAAAACTATCTTCTTTAGAAGACAATTTATCTAAAATATAATTTAAATTATTATGCCAGTAAAAAGCAATAAAAATCAAATTCCAGATACTTCAACTCAAAGATATTTACCATTTTCTCAAATAAGAGAAAATATTATGATTATGAAAGATAATTCAGCAAGAGTTGTTTTAAAATGTTCTGCTATAAACTTTTTGCTTAAAAGTATTGAGGAACAAGATGCTATAATTATGAGTTTTCAAAGATTTTTAAATTCAATAGATTTTCCTATACAAATAATTGTTAGATCAGTAAAACTTGATATAGAAGCTTATTTAAATAAATTAAATACTCTTGCTTTAAAACAATCAAATCCACTACTTCAAAATCAAACTTATGAATATATAGAATATTTAAAAAAATTAATAGAAGTAGCTCAAATTATGAGAAAAGATTTTTATATAGTTGTTGCAGTTGATTCAGAGTGAGACTTAAGTGTTAGAGATTTATCTATTTTATGAAAATTTAAAAATTTTTGGGCCTCAATAAATGGGCAAGATGATTTAATTAACATAAAACAACAAATAAAACAATTAACTAAACATAAAAAATCGCTTTCAACTAGAGTTAATGCTGTAAAAACAAGTCTTGAATCTATTTGAATAAAAGCAACAGAACTTGATAAAAATGATTTAGTAAAATTTTTACAAGAATATTATAATCCAACACTTGATAGTATGCAAACTATAAAATCAGATATGGATAATTATAATTTAATATAAAAATTATGAATAAATTAAAATATATATTTTTTTGAATTTTATTATCAAATCATGCTAAAATATTTGCTTGAGATGCTTGAGTTTTAGGTTGAATTGATCAAGAAAAAATTAGAAAATGAAATATACACACAGATGATATCCCAAAAATAATTTCTTATGCAATTGATTATTTGCTTTGATTTGCTGCAACAATAGCAATTGTTTTTATAATTATTTGAGCTTATAAAATAGCTATTTGAAGTGTGGATTGAGATAAATCTGATTGAAAAAAAACTATTATGCTTGCAATTTGATGATTTGTTTTAGCTTCACTTAGTTGGCTTATATTAAAACTTATAATTGATAATTTCTCTTAAAAAATGAATAATGATTTAATTTATAATTGGAGTTTTTCAAGTGAAAAACAAAGAGGGAGTTTGTGGTATATAATAGCTCTTTCAATAATTATTTGACTTGTAGTTTGGTGATTTTTTACAAGACAATATATATTTTCAATTTTGATTATTTTAGTAACTTGAGTTTATTTTTTTGTAGAAAATAATTCAGAAAGTATGGTTTTAGTATCAATAACAAATTTATGAATAAAGGTTAATAATTTTTTTTATGATTTTTCAAAAATTGAAAGTTTTTCTATAATATACTCTTGAGAAAATGCTATAATTTTAAGACTTGAATTAGGTAAAAAAAGCCTTAGATATCTAAATTTACAAATAGATAATAATATCGCTTTAAACTTAAAACAAATACTTCCAAACTTTATAAATGAAAACGAAAATTGAGAATTAAGTTTTAATGAAAAAATAATTAAATTACTTAAGTTGTAAAAAATAAAAAAAATATATAATAAGCTAAATTTTTAGCTTATTATTTTTATATAAATGAAAACATTTTATTTTTCAGCAATAAACCTTTGATGTTCAAAAAACTTAGTTGATTTAGAATTTATGATTTGAAATATATTTAATTTATCAAATGAAGTAGAGATTGAGTTTTTTACAGAACCTGAAAGTGATGAAGTTGAATATGTTATAATAAATACTTGTTGATTTTTGTCAAGTTCCAGAGCAGAAGCAGAAAGTATAATTTCAAAATACGATAATTTATGAAAAAAAGTTATAGTTGTTTGATGTTATACTGAAGTGAAAGATGATGAATTTTTATCAAATTTAAAAAATCTTTATGCTGTAATTCCGCACAATGATTCTAAAAATCTTGATTTAATTTTTAAATCGCCATCACTTCAAACATTAAAATCAAGATTAGAAGGGGTAAAACAAGATAAAATTAAAAACTTTTTAAAAAATATTGGATGAGACAATATATCTTCAAAAGCATTTATTTGGCAATCAAAAGATGTAAGAGCTTTTTTAAAAACAGATTATTGATATGAATATTTAAAAATATCAGAGTGATGTGATAATAATTGTACTTTTTGTATAATTCCAAGCATTAGATGAAGACAAAAATCAAGAAGTATTGAAGATATTTTACAAGAAGTTAAAACTATGGTTGCTTCTTGAATTAAAGAAATTCAAATTATAGCTCAAGATTTAACTAGATACTGAACTGATTTGTATGATGAAGCAAAACTTATTGAATTACTTGAAGAAATAGACAAAGTTCCTTGAGATTTTAAGTATAGAATTTATTATTTATATCCAGATATTTTGACTTTTTCACATCTTGAGAGATTAAAAAATTTAAAAAAAATGCTTCCTTATTTTGATATGCCATTTCAACATATTTCACCTAAAATATTAAAACTTATGGGGAGATTTTATGATGAAAATCATATTTATAAGATACTTGATTATATAAGACAAAATTTTGAAAAATCATTTATTCACACAAATTTTATAGTTTGATTTCCAACTGAAAGTGAAGAAGATTTTGAAAAATTAAAAGAATTTGTAAAAAAATATAGATTTGATAGTGTTTCTATGTTTTGATATCACGATGAGCCACTTGCTGCATCTTTTAGATTACCAACAAAAATAGATGATGAAGTTATAAAAAGTAGAGTTTTTGAATTAAGAACTATTTTAGATGATATTTTAGATGAAAAATATTTAGAAAGAAAGAGTGAAAAACAAGTTTGATTTATTCAAGAAATAAAAAAAGATAAACTTTGAGTTAGACCTGAAATACATGCACCAGAAATAGATGAACTTGATTATATAGATAAAAAACAAGTTTTAAGTTGAAAAATTCAAATTTGAGAAAAAATAGAGTATAGAATTTAAAATATTTGTAATTTTTAAAAAAATTATTAAATTAAACTATATTATTTTTTTAATTAAAAAATTATGAAAATACTTTTTTCAATAATACTAAATGCATCAATTTTATTTATAATTTGGTATATGCTAAATACTGACACAAATCCTACGGCTGTTGTTGTGTTGCCAGATTGAATAAATGCTTGGAAAACATATTTACTTTGATGAGTGATTTTGGGATTTTTAAATATTTTTGTAAAACCAGTATTAAAACTTATAGGATTACCATTATTTTTTATTTATCCAATTATATCACTTATAATCAATGCAATCATACTTTGGTTATTATCACAAACGATAAACAACTTCTTAAATACTATAGTTGATATGAGGTTTGAAATCAATTGAGTGATTAATTTTATAATTGCAGTTGCAATTTTTACAATTTTAAATATTGTATATTCATTATTATTTAATAAAAAATAAAAAATGCCTAGTTTAGTATGAATTTTTACTATTACTCAAATAATAGTTTCAGTATTACTTATAATCATAGTTTTAGTTCAAAATAAAAATGTTAGTTTGAATTTATCTAGTATGTGAGGTTGAATGTGAGAAATAACAAAAAGATGATGAGAAAAAGTATTACATAATATAACAATTATTTTAGGAACTTTATTTATTTTAAATGCATTAGTGCTTTTTATTTTAAAATAAAAGTAAAAAATATAAAATTATGAATAATGAAAACTTAAATAGACTAAAAAAATACTTATTTTTGATAAGTATATTTTTTGTTATATTAACTTGAACTCATATTATATATACTTATTTATATGACAATGCTATAGAAAAACCTATAGAGTGAGGAAGTGTGTCTGAATGAATTGTTTGAGATTTCCCAAACTTAAACCCACTTTTAAATAACTCAGATTATAATAAAAATATAAATTATTTTTTATATAGATGATTATTAAAATATGATACTACTAAAGATGAAATAGTAGGGGATTTAGCGAATTGTAACTTAAAAAATCTATCAAATATAGAGTGTTATTTAAAAGATAATATTTTTTGGTCTGATTGAAAAAAAATAACTATTGATGATGTGATTGCTACATACAATATATTAAAAAATTCAGATATAAACCCAACACTTCTTGCCTTAATTAAAGATACTTCTATTGAAAATCAAAATTGAGCTATTGTATTTAAAAATAAAATAAAAGATATTGCTTTTTTACAAGTTTTATTTCAATGAATATTACCTAAAAATACACTAGATAATATATGAAATACAGAAATGTATGGTAAATTTAATCCTTTAAATTGAGTTTATTCTTGACCTTATAAAGTTGATACTGTTAGTTATGATGATAGTTTGTGAATTCAAAAACTTATTTTAATAAAAAATGAGTATTATAAAGAAAAAAATATATTAATTTCAAAATATATTTATAAAATCTTTAAAGATCAAGCACAATTATTAAAACATAAAGATTTAGTAAATATATTTTATGATAAAAATAAAATACTTGTTGATTCAATGCCAAGACTTGAAAAATACAATTATTATTTAAATCAATACAATATCTTATTTTTAAATGAAGAAAAATTAAATAATCTAGATTTAAGAAGTTTTATTTTGTCTAAAATAGATATTAAAAATATATTAAACATATTATGAAAATGATATATAGAAGATGATGATATATTTTTAAATAAAGAATTAGTTCAAGAATTTAGTTTAAAAAATCCAAATATTGAAAGTATTTTAAAAGAAAGTGGATATTATAAAAAAGATTTTTTAGTTAATTATTTACTTGATAAAGAAAAACAAAAAGAAGAAAAAGTTGAAAAAATTTCAAATGATAATTTAGTTTATATAAAGTCCCCTATTAACAAAAAATATAGCTTTTTATCTAAAGATGATTTATTAATTGAGTGAAATATTTGAAACAAAAAACCAGATGAAATTTATATAAATGATTATAAACTGTCTTCATATAAACCTTGAGATAGTAAATTTTACTATAGATTAAAAATAGAGTTTAAAAACTATTCTATTTGAGATAATTGATATAAAGTGTATTTTGTCTCAAATAAAGAAAAAAAATTAGTTGAAACTTTTTATATCACATATAATACAGATGAAAAAAAGCTAGAAGAAGCAAAAAAAATACTTGATGAGAAAATAAAAAAATCAAATTCAAGCTCTAAAATAGAAATAAATGAAAAAATAAAAGAAAAAATTAAATCTCTACCAGATAATAGTTATTATGATAAGGATTTAAATAAATTTTTTCTAAGATTACTTTATATAGAAAACAAAGACGATATATTAAAAACAGCAAATATTATAAAAACATCTCTAGAAACTTTTTGAATATGAGTTGATTTAGTTCCTATTTCTATAACTGACTTAAATAAAAAAATAATATCATGAGAAAAAAATTATGATATAGTTATTTTATGACTTGATTTAGGATATTTTCCACAAAATATTTACCCATATTTTCACTCAAGCCAAGCAAAAAATTGATATAATTTTTCTTGAGTTAAAAACCTTGATTTAGATATTTATTTAGAAGAATTAAAACAATGAGTATTATCAAGTGAAAAAGTTTTAGATTTAGAAAAAAAATCAATTGAAATATTTTCTCTAAAACAAATCTTTAAACCACTTTATTTAAAATCAAATATAGTTTTAGTTGATAATAATATAAAAAATTTTATTTTACCTAAAAATATACCATCAGATTTACTGATTAATGAAGCTTTGCTTGATTCTTATGTTGTATCAGATAGAAAAATAGATTTTTCTAAAAAAAGTATAAAATGATTTTATGAATTTGTAAAAAATAGTTTTAAATAATGGAAAAAGAGTTTATTTTAAAATCATGGAATTTAGTTAATCATGATAGTAAAATTAAAAAATTTTACTTTATACCAGGACTTATACAAATTATTTTCTTAATGGTTATTTTAGTTTATCAAGTTATATATACTTATGTAGTATTGTTTAATAAACAAGATAAAGCACTTTGAATTATTTTAAATATAATACATTTAGAGTATTTTTTTGAGATACTTATTTTATGAATAATATTTACTATATTTTATGTCATATTTATCCCAATTTGTGAATGAACTTTGATTTACTATTTATCTAAAAAAGAATCACTAGATAAAGAAACTAGTATTTGAGATAGTTTTTGAGGATGATTATACTCTTTTTTACCACTTTTTGAATATTGAAATATATTTAGTCAGTTTAAAGTTATAAGTATAATAAATATTTATTTATTTTGTCTTAGATTTATTTGAGTTAAATATATTGAAGTTTTAAGTTGAGCTTTTTTAATATTAATTTTAGTTTCAGTTGTTGTTAATATTCTATCTGTATATTGAAAGTTTGAAATAGTTTTAAATAATAAAAAATCAATTGAGGCATTATCTGAGTCTATAAAAATATCTATTTTAAACATAAAAACTACAATTAAAATTTATTTTTTCTTATTTTTATTAAATTTAAGAATTTTATTAAACTTTTTTGTATTTTTACTTTTTCCAATAATTATAGCAAGTGCTACTTTGTATATAACATCAAAATTTTATTTATTTATAACAATCTCAGTTTTAACAATACTTTTTATAACTTTTACTATAATACTTTGATATTTATGAGGAGTTTTTGATATATTAAAAACTTCAATTTGGTATAATGCATACATAGAAGGAAAAAAGAAAACTGAAAACTTAAAAGAAGAAAAATAGAGTTGTTAAAAAAATCTTTTTACAAAAAAACAACTTTTTTTATAATCATAATCTAAATTAAAATTTTTTAATAAAAAACAAATGTGATTTAATAAAATAGCTTTAAAAAATTATAAAAATATTTGATCTTTAGCTCGTTCGTCAAAATTTTTATATAAAAAAATGGTTTGTAATATAGATTTTTCAAAAGATTTAAAATTAGTTGAGTATGGTCCAGGAGACTGAGTTTTTACAGATGAATTAATTAAACAAACAACAAATAATTCAAAAATATATCTTTTTGAGATAGATCCTTATTTTTGTAATTTATTAAAAGAAAAATATAAAAATAATCAAAAAATAGTTATTTATGATAAAAGTGCTGTAATTGCAAAAGATTTATTTGATGAAAACTCAATAGATTGTGTTTTAAGTAGCTTACCACTTGCTTTTATTGATGATAATAATGTAAATCAAATATTACATACTTCAAAATCTATCTTAAAACCAGAAGGAAATTTTGTCCAATATCAATACTTTTTGCAAAATAAAAATAATATAAAAAATGTATTTTGAAATATTAATTACAAATTTACACCACTAAACTTTCCACCAGCATTTGTTTATGTTTGTCAAAAAAAATTATGAGCAAAAATATAAAAAAAATAATTATATGAATAATTATCCTGCTTTTTTTAACTTGAATTTGAATTACAACTTATTTATATTTTAGTGACTTTTCATTTGAGAAATATTTTGAAAATATATCTCTTAGTTTAAATCAAAAAATAATTATTGTAATACTTGTTTATTTATTTAGAAATTATTTATTATTACCATCAACAGTTATAATATTATTTGCTTGATATTTATTACAAAACTTTACTCTAACTTTGATTTTAAGTATACTATGAGTTAGTTTTTGAATACTTCAATCATACTTTATTTGAAGAGTTTTTTCAAAAGATAGTTTGGACTGAAAAAAAGAAAAGCAACTTATTTTAAAATATAATGATAAAATACAAAAAGATTGATTTAAAGTTATTTTTGTATGATCTTTATTTCCTATAATTCCAGTTGATTTACTTTATGTGTCAGCTTGATATATAAAATACTCTGCTATAAAAACATTTTTTGCTTGAATACTTTGAGAAATGCCATTAATTATTTTATATGCTTATTTATGAAAAGAATCAAGTAAGTATGAAGAGTATTTTGCTATTGTTTGAATAATAATATTTATTTTATTTTTATTTTATTTGTATTTAAAAAGACTATTTAAAAAATAGAAAGCAGATGGCAAAGTGAATTAGACTTTTTCAATATATGAGAAAAATATGTTTAAATTTTATCATACTTTATCATATAATAAGCCAAAATTCAAATCATAGCGGCATTGTCCATTGAGTATAAATTTTTTATTGGATGAATAAAATTAAGGTCTTTTTCTATAGATCTTTTTTTTATTTTTTCTTTTAAATTATCATTTGCAGAAACTCCTCCTGCAAGCATAATTGTTTTTGTGTTTTTTTTGATACTAGCATTTATGAGTTTGTATGTTAAAACCTCATTAACAGCTTCTTGAAACTCAAAAGAAATCTCTTGTTTATCTAAATTACTTAAAAACCCTAACTCTAAAACTCTTTTGTCAACCTCTCTTTTTACTGCTGATTTCAATCAAGAAAATGAAAAATCAAACTCATCTTTTTTTAGAAAAACTCTAGGAAATATATCTTTTTTTATTTGTTTGTATTCACTTGCAAGTTTTGATATAATAGGTCATCCTGGGTATTCAAGACCCATCATTTTGGCTACTTTATCATAACTTTCTCAAGCAGCATCGTCATTTGAAGATCACATTTTTTCTATTTCCCACATAGAATTCATAAAATAAATATCATTGTGTCATCCTGAAACAGTCAAACAAACTAAAGGAAATTTTATATCAGTTTCTTTTCTTTCTAAAAAATTTGAAAATATATGTCATTTTATGTGATTTATCTCAATATAGGGTTTTTTTAAAATATTTGATAATGTTTTAGCAAAAGTAATTCAAGTAAGAAGTGATGGAATAAGTCCGGGCTCTTTTGTTACAGCTATATAGTCAATATCTTCAATTTTTGTATTTGAGTTTTTTAATACATTTTCACACACTTCAAAAATAGCATTTTCATGCTCTCTTGCTGCTATTTCAGGCACAACTCAAGAAGTTAAATTATGTATTTTTATTTGACTTTTTGTATCTAGTGCTAATAAGTTATCATTTTCAAAAATTGCCATTGAAGTATCATCACAACTTGTTTCTATTGCTAAAATTTTCATTTTAAATTATATCTTGTTTTTTTAGTAAAAATAAAGTTCAAGTAAAAAATAATATAAATATACCTAAACTTATATAAATATGAAGTATTATATTATTATTTCAAAAATTTCAAAAATTTGTATTTACAATTTCTTCTTTTTGTTGTTTTATTTCATTTAAATCATTATTTTTTAGTGTATTTTTTGAAGTAGTGATTATTTTTTCTTCTTTTACTTTTGGTTTTACTTCAACTATAAAACTTGCCTTACTTGAAGCATTTTCATCACTTACAACTAAAGAAATAAAATAAATTCAGGGAGTAAATTTATAACTTGAAGGATTTTTTTTATCAAAAGTCTGTCAATTTCCAAAATCCCAAAAATACTTTAATTTTTCTCCCTCACTTTCACTTCAATCAAAATTTATACTACATTCATCTAAATCAAAACAAGTAATTTTATTTTTTACTAAAACTTTGTTTATACTTAATTTTCATTGTAATGAAATAATTGCTTTAGGTTTTATATAATCTTTATCTTTTACTTCTTTTTTTGCTTGAATATAATCAATATAATCTCAATCAATTTCAAGTTTTTCAAATTTTTCTAAATTTATTTTTTCTCATCAAATACTTAAAGAAGAACTCACTTCAAAACTTCAAGTATTTACTTCATTATTGTCTAAAATAAGCTCAAATTTTCATAAATTATCTGACAAAACTTCATAATAATCTAAAAATGCATAGGATTTATCTATAAATAAATTTAAAAAACTAAAATCACTTTCTATTTTTTTTATCTCTATAATTAGTTTTGTGTTTGGGAGGGTATTTCAAATTATTTTAACTCAAGATTTTAGTTTTGAAGTTTTAATTTCAAAGGATTTTTTATAAATATCTACAATCTTTTCTTTTTTTTCGCTATTTGTTAAATTACTTTCTAAAATTTCTTTTAAAATATCATTTTTATTAAAATTTATATTTTTTACTTCATTATTTTTATATTTTATATCAAATCATCAAGCTTTTTTATTTATTTTTACACTTTCAATATTTTCTAAATCTAAATTATTTGATAAAATAAATCATTTTGGAGATGAAAAATTCCAAAAAATTTTTTTAAAAAAATTGTCAAAACAAGTTAGATTAACCTCTTCAAGTCAAGAATTATTTAAAACTATTTTAGTATCATCTTTGTAAAATTTGTGAGAGTTTTTGGCTTTAATAATGGTCTGATTTGGGATAAGATATGGTTTGCTTCATCAATTTTCTAAATCATCTATCAAGCATCATCAAAGATCTAAATCAAGATCTCAAGTATTTTTTATTTCAATATATTCTAAATTTTCTCAAAACTCTGGATTTGGAAGTATATTTTTTATATCTAAAGTGTAGTTTATATTATTTTTAATATTTTCTTGATTTGAAATATTTTCAATTTTCTCATTTTTTTCTTCTAAATTTACTTTAACTTCTTCTTTTTTTGTTAAAATAGATGTATTTTTTATAATTAATTCATTTTCTTTATAGTTTGATGAATTGTTAACATCATAAACTTTTAGTTTTATTTTGTATTCTCAAATAGAATTATATGCTATATATGATGGATTACACTTTTCTTCTTCTAAAGTTTTATTTGGAAGTCAAAAATCCCATAAACAAGCTTCTTTTTCATTTAATTTATTATAGGTCAAATTAATAGAGCAAGAGTTTGATTTACAAGTATTATCTTCAAGTAATCAAGACTGAATTTCAATTTTAGGAGTTTTTATTTCTATATTTTGATTATTTTGATTTGATGTATTATTATTTATATAAACAGTTTGTGTTGTAATTGGAGCTATATATCAAGAATTTTTTACTATAAATTTTTTTTCTACAAAAATATTTGGATTTGATTTTAAAAATACCTTAAAAGTTGTTTCATATTCTCAAACGGGATAAATAACAGTATTTGGATTACATTTTTCCTCTTCATTTGTTGTTAATCAACTTCAAAATTTAAACAAACAAGTATATTTTGTAGTTGGTGGATTTATAAATCAATTTCATTCATTTATTTGTAATGAAAAATTAGCCTTACACTCAGTTTTTGAATTATCACAATTAAATATTGTAGATGAGTCATCATTTTCTAAAAAGTAAGTTGGTGATTGAAGAGTGTTTTTTATAGTAAAGTTAGGAATAATTTCATTATTAATTACTCAAGAGCTTGTATTTCAAAAGTTTGTTTCCTTATCTATATCATCATCTTGAGGAATTATATAATCATCTTGAGGAATTATATCTTCATCTTCTATTGGATTATTTTCTATTCAACTACCAGTTTCATCTTCATTTTCTATTGGGTCACTTGACAGAGGAGGTATTATATTTCAAGAATTTGTTTGATCTATTATGTTTAAATTTTCTTTTAAAAATACATTTTTATAATTATCAAAGCTTGTTGTTAAAGAAAATTTAAAATCATCTTTTAATCAAAATCAAGCATTGTTTTTTAATCTTAAATGGCTTGTTTGTCAATTACTTATTGTAAATTGAGTTAAATAATTATCTTGTTCAATTAAATTTAGTGTTAAAATATTTCAAGAAAAGGTATAATTTGAAACTATATCACTTCAAACTATATCTAGTTTTTTATCTTTTGAAAGTCATCCTGTTGCTGATTGGAGTTGAAATTTTGATAAATCAAGAGTTCAAGTTAAGTCTTGATTAAACTCAATTTCTAAAGTATCTATTTTTGAATTATTATCTAAATCTAAATAATAAAGTTTATTTTCTTTAAGTATTTGATCTGAAAATATAAATATATGATAAGAAAAAAATATAAAAAAAATAAGAAAAAATATGATTTTTTTCATAAGTATATTTTAAAAAATTACATATACATATTTTATATATATATTTTTTTTGTCAATAATTATTTATTTTTTAGGGACAATAAGAAAACAGAGTTTTTTAAAATTGATTATTTAATTTTAATTTATTTTGATAAAATATTCTTGAGCTTGATGCAGAGTATTTTTATCAATTCACATACCAAAAGTAAATCAGCTATATTCATTTGGATCTATATTACAAGCCTCTAAAACCTTTGGATGAACCATTTCAATTTTTAAATAACATCAAGTTTACATTTTATAATTTTTTATTAAAATAATTTCTAATATTAATTAAAATAATAAAAGTGATAGTCGCGCTAGACCTAGAAACAACTTGAATTAATGCTAAAAAAGATAAAATCCTAGAAATAGCATTAATTAAATTTGATGAAAATACATTTGAAATAGTTGATACTTTCTCAACATTGATTAATCCAGAAATTCCAATTCCTGAATTAATTTCAAATATTACAAATATTTTTGATAGTGATGTAAAATCTTCACCTATTTTTGATGAAAATATTATAAAAACAATAACTGATTTTATTTGAGATTTACCAATACTTTGACATAATACAAATTTTGACAGGGATTTTTTAATTGAAAATGGTGTTTTGATTGAAAAAAACTTAGTACTTGATACATTTTTTTTATCAAATATTATTTTTTTTGAAGAAAAATCACTTAATTTGTGAAATTTGTGCGAAGTTTTAAATTTAAAATTAGAAGATGCTCATAGAGCTTTAAATGATACAAAAGCAACAATACTACTTTTTGAAGAAATAATTAAACAATTTAAAAATCTAAAATTAGAAAAAAAAGAACTATTAAACTTTTTATTTTCGATGTGAGATAAAAATTTATTTAGCTTTTATAAAAAGCTATTATCTCTTGATTTTGCTACTATTTCCAAAGATGATTTTATAAAAAATATTTTAAATAAACTAAAAAAGCAAGAAAAAATAGAGCTTAAAGATAAAATAAAACTAGATTTAAGCAAAGATATAATAAAAGATATTTTACAAAAATTGCCAAATTCAGAATTAAGAAAAAATCAATTAATTATGGCAAAATCTACTCTAGATTCTTTACTTAATGATAAAAAGCTGTTAATAGAAGCCCCAACTTGAGTTTGAAAAACTTTTGCTTATTTAATCCCCTCAATCTTAAAATCAATAACTACAAAAGAGCAAGTTATAATTTCAACTAACACTAAAAATCTACAAGACCAAATTTTTTATAAAGATTTAGAGTTTTTACAAAAAAATATTTGGTATGATTTTACTTATTCAAAACTAAAATGAAAGAAAAATTATTTGTCTATATTGAAATATTTTGAGTATTTGGGAGATAATCAATTTTTATCAAATGAAGAAATATCTTTTTTTTCAAAAATTACTTTATGGATGACAAAAACAACTTATTGAGAACTTGATGAATTGACTTTTTATCCAAATGAATACTTTTTATCTAAAGAATTATCTTGAGATGATTTAGGTATTTTAAATGATGAAAATGAATTTAAAAATTATGAATTTTTGTTTAAAGCAAGGATTAAAGCTCAAAATTCAAATATAGTTGTAGTTAATCATTCATTATTAATCCAAGACTCTATATCTAGTCAATCGCTTTTTAAAGAAGTTAAAAACTTAATAATAGACGAAGCACATAACTTAGAGGATACTACTACGGATGCTTCTATAGAGAGTTTTTCACTATCTTTTTTAAAAGAATTGTTTAGTAAAACACTAAACTCTTTAAAAAAATTAAAATATCAAGTAGACAATCTAGACATTGACTTTGACAATTTATTTAATCAAATCACTTTTTTATTTGATATATTAACAGAGTTTTCAAATAAAAAAAATACTTATTGAAATGAAGTTTTTGATTCATTAATAGACAAAAACTTTTTTACAGAAAATAAAGATATAGATAAATTAAAAGATAAAATCGATATAAGTTTTATTGAAATATTTAATAAATTATCAATTATACCAGATGAAATTTACTCAAAAATTAAACTAGACATAAAGTCCTTAGAAGATATCTTACATATTATAAAAATAACTTTGAATAAAGATAGTTTAGACAGATATATACCTATTTTTCAAATAAAAAAAGAAGAAAAAATACTTCTTTACACTGTGCTAATCCCTTGAAATACATTAAAAAATATTTTATGGGATAAAGTGGACAATATAGTTTTAACTTCAGCTACTTTGTCTATAAACAACTCTTTTGATTATATAAAAAATTCTTTAAATTTAGGCAATTTTGATTTTTTAAAACTAGATACTGATTTTGATTATCAAAAACAAGCACTTTTATTTGTTCCAAATGATTTATGATCTATAAAGTATCAAAATCATAAAATATTTGATTTTTGTTTAGATTTTTTAAAAATAGTTACTTGAAAAACTTTGATGTTATTTACTAGTTATTCGTCTATAAAAGAAACTTACCTACATTTAAATTTAGAGTTAAAAAAAGCTTGAATATCACTACTTGCACAGTGAGTTTGATGAAGTAAATATAAAATATTAAATCATTTTTTAAAATCATCAAAAAATTCTGCCTTACTTTGAACAGATAGTTTCTGGGAATGAATTGATATACCTGGGGATGATTTAAAATATTTAATTATATATAAATTTCCTTTTTTAGTGCCAAATGATCCTATATTACAAGCAAGATGAAAACTTTATAACAATGCATTTTTAGAATACTCTATACCAAAAGCTATTATAAAAACTAAACAATGATTTTGAAGACTTATAAGAACTAAAAATGATAGTTGAGTAGTTATTTTGCTTGATGATAGGTTTTACTCAACATCTTGGTGAGATATTATGAAAAACTCTTTTCCACAAGATATAAAAATTAAAATTTG
Organism: uncultured Candidatus Peribacteria bacterium; assembly: GCA_964527685.1. Taxonomy (GTDB): domain Bacteria; phylum Patescibacteriota; class Gracilibacteria; order BD1-5; family UBA6164; genus UBA7396. The sequence continues at coordinate 280,826 of CAZGOC010000001.1, forward strand.
AAATTCTAAAGATTTTTTAGATGTTTTAAGAAATAAAATAAATTAAAAAATAAAAATAATTAAAGTATAGTTTAATTATTTTTATTTTTTTTGTATTTTTTAAAAACATATGATATGATATATTTGTTATTTAATTAATTTTTAAAATTATGATTGACCAAAAATGAGAAAATTCAGTGTCAAATACTGATAAAGATCGAAATTTTACAGATAATATTTTTAAAGAATTATCTTGAAATATAGATTTTTGAAAACAAGAAGTTGAAGATAATACAGTAAACCAAAAAGATAAATGGTATTATATGAATTTATCTTCTAATATATTATCTATAATAAATATATTTTTAGTATTTTTTATTATATGATTTTTCTTTTATTTTTCAGTTCAAAAAGATTCATCTTATCAAAATAGCTCTTTAATAGATCCATTTTGTTTTTTGATTTTATGAGATAATAGAGCAGATATTGATTCTTGAGAATATTGTTATTCAGTAGCTTGATTAACCCAAAAATTTAGTTCAAAAATAAGTGAATTAAAAAATGCAATTGTTTTATGAAAAGATAAAAATAAATGACTTGATAGCATATTTTATGATTTATATAATATTGAAAATTTTAAATCATCAAAAGAATGAGAATTTTTAATATCAAATAAATTAAATAAACTAAAAGTTATAGATATTTTAAATGATTTTGATAAAATGAAAGATGATTTTTTAGGATGAAGTGTATGAAATATTGAATGTAAAGATGTAAAAATTACTCAAGAAGGAGAAATGTCAATATCTTGTGAAAGTTTTTCTTCTACTTGGCAACTTGCTGATGCAAAAGAAAATATTTGAATTATTTGAAATTCTTGAGAAATATGAAAAAAAGATGATTTAATTGGTTGAACTAGTATAACATTAGCAGCAAGTTTTTTAAACTTTATAGAAAAAAACTCAAGTTATAATTTTGAATTAATTGATAAACAAAAAATTTTTAGCTCTGAGTTTGCTTGAGAATGAGCTTATGTTAAAAAAACAAAATTTGATTTAAAATTAAAATATAATAATTTAAAAAATAACTTATCTTTATAATAAAAAAATATGGAAAATAAGGAAAAATTAAAAGAAAGAGATATGATTAGAAATAAATTAATACTTTCTTGAATAATTACATTTGTTTTATTAATAGTATTAACTTTATATGTGACTCCTTGATTTTGAGAAGTTAGTGCATTAAATACTACATTACAACAAGAAATTTGAAAATATAAAAATTATGAAAAAGTTTGACTTTCATATAATGAATACTTAGAATTATCTAAAAATGATCAAGTAAAAAAAATCTTAAAAGAAAATAAAAGTTTTTATGATGAAAATTTGACAAATAAAACAAATGATAATTATTTAAAATTTTTATTAAATAAAGAAGAAACTCTTAATTCACAATTAAAAGATTGAATTATAGCAAAAAGAGATGAAAGTATGTCTAAAATACTACCTTCTTACTCTGAATGAGTTTCTGTTGAGTGAGGAATTACTGATTTATATTTTGTAAATTACATTGAAAAATTACTTAATACTTTTTCTCTATCTACTATATCAAAAATATGAATTGAATGAGTTACTCCTGTTGATAAAAATATAAAAGATATTTGAACCCAAATATTTTATATACCACTAAAACTAGATTTAGTTTGAAGAAAAGCAGATATAGTTAGATTTTTATATTTTCTACAAAATGTTTGAAACTCTACTTTAGATGATGAAAAATGATTAGTAGTTGAAAGAGATAGTTTATTAAATCCTATTATTTTAAAATGAGATATTAAAACAACAAAATATAATATATTAGAAAATAATATAGTTGATATTGAAACTATTGGTATAAAAGATTATATAGATACAACTTCATGAATTAGAGGTATTTGAGAAAATAGTGTAAAATGATTTTTAAATTATATAATGAACTGAACAGAAAAAGATAATAAATTTGAAGTATCAGTATCATTAAAATTTTATGTAAGATGACTTCCTGCTTATAAAATAGAACTAGATATAGAAAAAATTATAAAAAGATATAATAATGTTTCAAAATATATTAAAGATATTTTAGCTAAATTAAACTCTCCTAGTTTTAAATCTCAAACAATAAATAAACAAGAGTCAATTTCTATATTTAAATGACTCGATAAATATATTAAAGAATTAGAACAAACTACTAAAAAAATAGAAAATTGAGTAAAACAAAAACAAGACCTAACAAAACTTTATAAAGAGGCAAGTGATTTAAATTATTCTATATCTAACTTAGAGCAATATATAAAATCATTTAATGAAAAAAAATAAAAATTAATTATATTTTATGGAAGCAAAAGAAGTTATAAGTAACTTAAAAGACTTAGTTTATACTTGAGAAAATGTTCAGTTAATATGTGATTATATTATACTTTGAGCAGTTTTGTCTTGAGCATCAGATATACATATTGAGCCATTGTCTTCATTTGTAAGGCTTAGATATAGAGTTGATTGAGAATTAAAAGAAATTTTAGAATATCAAAACTTTTTACATCAATGAATAGTTGCTAGATTTAAGATACTGTCTGACCTAAAAATAGATGAATCAAGAGTACCACAAGACTGAAGAATTAGTAAAACAATAGAAGAAAAACCCCTTGACTTGAGAGTTTCAACTCTTCCAACAGTTCACTGAGAAAAAATAGTTATGAGAATTGTTGATAAATCAAAAAAAATTCCTAAACTAGAAGATTTATGAATAGAATGACAAAATCTTGATTTAATAAAAAAATCAATATCTCTACCAAACTGAATAGTTTTAACTTCTGGACCAACAGGTTCTTGAAAATCAACTACTTTATATGCAGCGCTTTCTATATTAAATAAAGAAAATGTAAATATAATGACACTTGAAGACCCAGTTGAAAATCAAGTAGATTGAATAAATCAAAGTCAAGTTAAACCTCAAATATGATATACATTTGCCTATTGATTAAGAACGGCTTTAAGACAAGATCCAGATATCATAATGGTATGAGAAATGAGAGATAAAGAAACAGTTGAAATTGCTATTGAAGCATCTTTAACTTGACACCTTGTTTTGTCTACAATACATACAAACTCTGCAGCTGAAACACTAACAAGAGTTATACAAATGTGAATACCACCATTTTTAATTCCAGCATCTTTTAATGCAGTTATAGCACAAAGACTTATTAGAAGACTATGTAGTTGTAAAAAAGAAATTTGATTAAATGAGCTTGATAAAGATACTTTACTTGATATACAAAATGCTATAAAACTTACAAAAAAAGAAGAATTACAAAAAAGAGTTTCACCTGAATTATTAAAATCACCTAAATTTTATGTTCCAGGATGATGTGAAAAATGTGAAAATACTTGATATAAATGAAGAGTTTGACTTTATGAGGTGCTTGAAATGAGTGATTGAGTAAAAGAAATGGTTCTAGCTTGAGAAAGTGCTTTTAATATAAATAAACAAGCCATAAAAGATTGAATGATTTCACTAGAACAAGATTGAATTATAAAAGCATTAAATTGATCTACTTCATTAGCTGAAGTATATGCTGTAGCTAAAACTCAAAATGGATAAAATAACCCATACCTAACCCTTCCCTTAAATCTAAGGGAAGGGAAAAAGGAAAAAGTTTAATTTTAAATGCTTCTATTAGACTTAAGGGAAGCTGTCTGAAAGACTGATGGGTTAATTAATAATTTATAACTATTAAAATATGTCAGATATATTAATACTTGATGATGAAAAGCAACAAAGTAAACAAAAAGTTGTAACTCAAAGTGAAAATATCCCCTTAATGGATAGAATAAATAAATTCTTACTTTCAAGACAAAGTATAACAGTAAAAGAAAAAGTATTGTTCTTTAGACTTTTATCTACAATGATTAATGCTTGAATTACTTTGACAAAATGAATTGCAATACTTGAAAAACAAGAAAAAAAAGAAACAGTTTTAAAACTGATTTTAAGAAATTTTCAAAAAGAATTAAAAGAGTGAAAATGACTATCTGAGTGTTTAGAAATGTATCTGGGATCTTTTAATCCAGCTGAAATTTGAATGGTGCAATCTTGAGAAAAAACTTGAAAGCTAAATACTGCATTAAATGATTTAGCAAATCAAGTTGAAAAAATAGCATCTATAAATTGAAAATTAAAATCAGCTTTAATGTATCCAGCAACAATAGTTTTTGTTGTTATATGAGTAGTTGCTGTTATGATGATTTTGGTTGTTCCAAAATTGCTTGAAATATTTCAATGAGGAACTAATTTACCTATGTCCACTCAAATACTTATTATGATCTCAGACTTTTTTGTATGATATTGGTGGCTTATGGCTATAATAATATTTTTAACAGTTGTTTGAATAATTATTTGGAAACAAACCCCATCTTGAAGGTATTATTTTGATAAAATTATTTTAAAAATACCTATTTTATGAATGGTTGCTCAAAAAATCATATTATCAAAATTTGCTAGAGTTTTGTCTTGAATGATGAAATCTTGAGTATCAATAGTTGAATCCCTTCGTATTACTTCAGATGCTGTATGAAATGAAGTTTATAGACAAAGAATACTTTTTTTAAGAGATGATATTAAAAAATGACTTAAAATATATGAATCATTAGAGTGAGATCCATTATTTCCTGAAATGATGGTATCAATGATTCAAATATGAGAACAAACAGCAAAAGTTGATGAAATTATTTTAAAGGTAGCAGATTTTTATGATGAAGAAGTTGACAATACTATTTGAGTTATAAATAAATTGCTTGAACCTATGATTATAGTTTTTATGGCTGTTGTAGTTTGATTTATTGCAATTGCTATAATGCAACCAATTATGAACTTAGCTGATCAAGTATCAAGTAGTTAAAATATTTTGCAAAAAATCATTAAATACATAAATTATTACTTAAGTTTATTTTAAAACTAAGTAATTTTTTATGTTAAGAAGTATTTTACTAAAAAGTGTGTTAAAAATATCAAAAATTTTCCCACAAAAAAATCATCCATTTAATAATTCTAAAAATTGAATTTTTGATTTAAATTACTCAACTCATGAATTTGAGTCATCTCCAGGACTTGAGGCTTTATTTTCAAAAAATTTTGATTTCAATTCTTTAAAAGATAAAAAAATTCTTGATATATGATGTTGATGATGATGAAAATGAGTTTATTTTGCATTAAAATACAATACAATAGTTTATTGAATAGATACTTCAAAAAATTTTATTTCTCAAGCAAATTCTATAGCAAAAGAAAAATGAGTTTTGGATAGTTGTTTTTTTACTTTATGAGATGCTCATAAAATGGATTTTTGAGATAATTTTTTTGATTTAATATTGCTTCATGATGTTATAGAGCATATACCAGATACAAATCAATTATTAAAAGAAAGTTTTAGAGTTTTAAAACCAGGTGGTAAAATACTTATAAACTTTGCCCCATATTATGAAATATTTTGACATCACTTATGGGATACCTTGCCTATTCCTTGGTTACATGTGTTTTTTAGTGATAAATTTTTAATTGATTTATACAAGTTATCTTTAGAAAATCTGCCTGACAAACAAAAAAGAATTGATTTAAGGATTTGAAAAAACAAAAAATGAAATGAAGCTTTTACTTATTTAAATAAGATAACTAAAAGAAAATTTCAAAAGATATTAGATGAATTTATAAAAAGTGATAAGTTTTTAATTAATTATCAAAAACAATACTATTTGAAAAATTTAAATTTTTTGTCTAAAATACCTTTTTTAAATGAATTACGAGCAAGGCTTTGGGTGATTATTTTAGAGAAAAAATAAAAAAGTGAATGTGAAGATTTGGTGAAAAAAGGAGTATACCTTTTGACTTTTTAAAATTTTTTATATAATCTGGATTATATTTTAATAGTTCTTTAACATTTTTTGAATTACAAAAATATTAAAAACTTTTAGTTTTAACTAACAAAGTTTTTTGTATAACTTAGGATGAAAGAGATATTTTTTAGAAAATATAGTTTTCTTCCTGAGTTATGCATAATGACTTAGGTTAAGGCTTTAACCTTTTTTGGAAGTCTTTCTTTCAAAAAAAGAGCATTTCAAGTACTCTTTAAATACTTGATTTACTATTTTTATATAGTAATAATTTGGCATTAAAAAAAGAAATTATAAATCTTTTTTTAAAAAATGTGTTAAGAAATTAACACAAAAATATTTTATTTTGTAACTTATATATTATATATGAGTAATACTCTATTTAAAAAAGCTGTAGCTTCTGCTGCTGCATTATCTGTTGTTTTATCAATAGTTAGTCCAGTTGTTGGAGTTAATGCTGCTGATGTTTCTGTAGATGCTGCTAATAGATTAGCTACATTAGGAATTATCAACAATAATTCAGAAAATCCTTCTGCTTATAGATTAAATGATTCTATAACTAGATGAGAAATGGCTAAAGTTATGTTAAACTTAGCTGGAGAAGAACCAAACACTACTTGTGAAGGTAAATTCTCAGATGTATCTGCTAAAGCTCCAAATGATTGGGTTTGTGGATATGTTGAAAAAGGTTTAGAATTAGGATTTTTATCTGCTAATTCAAAATTTAGACCAAATGACTCAATTACTGAAGCTGAAACTTTAAAAATGGTTATGGAAGCTTTAGGTGTTGGTCTTGATGCTTATGATGCTAAAACTTGGGTTGCTGATTTAACTTCAGCTGCTGTTGAGGCTTGAGTTATTTCTGAAACTACTACAGTTTCTGGACTTGCTGCTGCTAAAAGATCATTTGTATTTACTACTTCTGATGCTTGAGTAACTGCTACAGATGGTGAAGGAGCTGCTACAGATGGTGATTTAGGTGATTTAGGAGATTTATTTGGAGATCTATTTGGTGATGGTACAGGTAGTGGTGCTACTTCTACTGGAACTACTTCTACTGGAACTACTTCTACTGGAAGTGATACTTCAGTTAAATCTGGTTCTTTAGAAATTACTTTAAATCCTACTTCTCCTGTTTCTCAAGATGTTCCTGAAAATGTATCAAGAGTTGCATTTGTAGTTGCTGATGTTACTGCTGGTAAATCTGATGTTTCAATTAATTCTATTGATTTAGAATCTCTAGGATTTGGTGATTCAAAAAACTTAGACAATGTTGCTGTTTATTATAATGGTTTAAAAATTTCAAGAGAAAGAAATGTTGTAGATTCTAAAGTTACTTTAGATATGTCTCCTGCTTTTGTTGTAAAAGCTGGTGAAACTGCAAAATTAACTATCTCTGCAAAAATTGATTCTGCTAGTACTAATGGAGATTCTTATGGTTTTAAAATCGTTTGAATTAACTCTACTGCTGCTAATCTTAAAGGTTTACCTTTAGTAGGTAATACTATGAAATCTATTGTTAATACTAACTTAGGTATAGTAGATTTTACAAATAATAAAACTTCAGCTGCTTCAGATATTAAAGTAGGTGAAGATAAAATTTTAGGGTCTTTTAAATTAGCTCTAAATAATGATAAAGAAGATGTTAGATTTGCTTCTTTAAAAGTTAAATTTGATGGTACAGCTAAAGCTGACAGTCTTTCTAATTTAAGATTATTTAAAGATTGAGTTGAGATTGCTAAAACTCCTGTTAGAGAAGGTAACTTCTTTACATTTGTATTATCTGATGTAAAATTCCCATATAACATTTCTAAAACTTCTACATTTGACATTAAAGGTACTGTTACTTCTGATGTTGGATATACAGTTAAATTTTTAGTTGAAAAAACTAGTGATTTATACTTAGTAGGTGAAAAATATGGTTTTACAACTGCTGTTAATACAATAGCTGATGATGAAGCTTTATCTAATTCAATCACTATTAAAGGTTCTAAAGTTGATGTAAGTTATACTGAATGAGATAAAGATACTGTTAAAAAAGATACTAAAGCTTTTGATTTTGGTACTTTAAAATTAAAATCTCAATGAGGAAATTACTTATTAGAAACTTATAAAGTTAAAGTTACTTATACTGCTGGTTCTTGAGCTGTTGGTGTAAAAGCTTTAAAAAATCTTAAATTAGGTGGTGTTACTTATGATTCTGCTACAACTGAATCAACAGGTATGACTACTCAATATTTTACATTTAAAGATATTGCTATTCCAGCTGGTTCTGAAAAAAACTTATCTGTAACTGCAGATATTGATAGAACTGCTTCTAATGGTGATTCTTATACTGTTGATGTATCTTTCGTTGATAGTAACTTTAAATTAAAAGATGAAGACAATAATAAATCTTATACTTTAGTTTCAGAAGTTAATGGTATTTTATCTACTACTACTGGTTTAGATTCTAAAAAAGTTAATGTTGAATTAGCTTCATTATCTCAAACTAGAACTGTTGCTAATGGTTTCAGTGCTGTAGTTGGTTCTACTGTTACTGCTTATAAATGAGAATTAAAAGCTAGTACTGCTGGTGATGTAAAAGTTACAAAAGTTGTAATTTCTACTGGTTCTACTCATACAGCTGGTAATTTAAATGATATTTTATCAGATGCTAAATTAGTTATTGGTAGTGATACTTATAATTATACTTCTTTAGATGCTGGTTCTATAACTTTTGATGGATTATCTAAAGTTATTACTGCTGGTTCAACTAATAAACAATCTTTTGAATTAGTTGTTACTTTAAAAGATAGTTCTTCTACTTCAGGTGATTTAGCATTAAAAGTTACTACTGTAACTGCTGAAGATAATTCAGATGGTTCAAATGCTTCTGCTACTCCTGATTCAAATGTTTATGCAGCTATAACTACTACTACAAAAGGTACTTTAACTGTAGAATTTGATTTATCTAAAGATCAAACTAATTTAACAGATATTAATAAAACTGTTAAAGCTGGTTCTACAGATGTTGTTGTTGCTAAATTAAAATTAAAAGCTGAAAAAGAAAATGTTAAAGTTATTGATGCTTATTTCTCTGCTACAGAAGATTTAAGAGCTTCATTTAAAAACTTTAGATTAGTTGATTCTAATAAAGCTGTTATAGCTAATGGAACAGTTTCTGATGCTGGAACATATGTTGAATTTAAAGGAATTACTTCTGATAAAGGAACTTTCGTTAAAGATGCTGTTACTTATGCATATATTATAGCTGATACTAAAGCTTCTTCTCAAGCTGCTGATGATACTGCTATTTCTGGTAGTGGAGCTAAATTAACATTCTTACATGCTACTAACACTCCTTGGAAAGTTGAAGGTGTATCTAGTAAAAAAGATGTAACTGATGGTAATAAAACTACTTCTACTTGAACAAACTTAGAAGTTGCGGGAAATCTAAAATTTGTTGATACTGATTCAGTTGCTAATTTTGGAGTTTCTACTAAAAATACTAAAGTTGTTTACAGTGATGTTGCTTTAGTTGAATTAGAAAAAGTTGCTATAACTTTAACTACAGGAAATCAATTAATTGCTAAATTAAAATTAAATGTAACTAATTCTAACAAGAATAAAACTACAAATAATGATATTAAAGCTAAATTAGCTTCTGTTAAATTAGGTTTTGGTACAAGTTTTAGTTCAGGAACTTTAAGTAATGTAACATTTACAATTAAAAAAGGTTCTTACTCTACAGGTACAACTGTAACTAGTGGTTCTGGTACATTTACTTTAGATACTACTGATTCAGCTACTGAAGTTGATGGACAAACTTATTTTGAAGTATATGCTAATATAGCTAATGGAGTTACATTTAGTGATTCATCATCTATAACTACTACTATTGAAGCTGTTGATTCAGATGTTGTATTTACTGATGAAACAACTACTTTTGGAAAAGTTATTCCTACTGATTTAACTAATAGATCAAGTGTTTCTACTAGATAATTATTATCTATAAAAAAATATTTAATTATTTTTAAAGACTTATACGAAAGTATAGGTCTTTTTTTGTTTAGAAAATCACTCAAAATTCTACAAGTAAAACATATATAAACATTCAAAAACTAAATAAAACTCAAAAACTCCAGTAATTTACTGGAGTTTTTGTTTTATTCATATTATGTAATATTAGTATTCTACATAGATAACCTAAAAATTTGCTTCTAATTCAATGAAAAATCTTTTTATGATATAAGTTTCGTGAAATGAAAAATCATCTCTCTAAAAAATGAAATTTACTTCGTAGTATTTAAAAATCTTAAAAAATCATTCATTCACTCTAAATATCATCTAAAATATCACTGGTCCCACGATAAATTCTCCCTTTCTCACTCTGGAGAAAATTCATCTAATAAATATTCACATCAATCACGAGTAATATTTCATCTTTCATTTACAAAAATTAAATTATTTGCTTCATCTTTTTCAGGAATTCAGACTTCTGGGGGAATTCTAAGTCAAGCATTTGATATAAAACAATTCCTTTGAAACTTAATCTTGTCAGATATAAATTTTTGAATTTTACTATTATCAATCATATATAAAAAATTAAAAAATAAAAAAGTATGAAACTATTTAAAAACTACTATAAATCTAAATAATTCCATACTTTAAAGCTTTAACCCATAACTAAACTCGTAAATATAAAAAACTCTTTAGATAATTCAAGTTTTTAAGTATTTACTCTATATTCAACATAATCTTACTTATCTCATTATGTAACAAACTATAACTGCTAGAAACATTTTCTAAAAAATATTCTCATCAAGCTATGTAATTTACTTTTGATTTTAAAAATCATCTCGCTTGTTCTTCAATCTTTTTAGTTAAAACATTTACTAACTTTATTTTTTTCGCTGTTTCATCAAATTCGCTAGTTCAAGATTTAGTTGTAATCCAGTAATTAAATAATGTTATATAAGACTCTTTTAAATCTCATATTAATTTCATAGTCTTTTTAGTCATATAAAAAAATTAAATAATAAAATAAAGATATCTAATAATCATAATTTTTACTCGATTGTCTAGACCTCCATAATTGAAATAAATCCTCAATTTCTTCGTTATTAAACCATAAATGACTATCTAAATAATTAGTAAAAATTTCATAATCTTCAAAATCCCATACATTTTCTAGACTTTCTCCAGTTATAGCTTCTATTTCTTCTTTGTATTCTTCAAGAAACCTATTTTTTACTTCATCATACACTTTATAAACAAGTAAATTTAAATTTACCATTCAAAACTCTTTTTTAATATTCTCAATATCTAAATCAATATCAAACTCTTCAATTAAATTTTCTAAAAAATCAACATCTAAATATCAACACTCGAGTATTTGAGAAACAATAGAACTAGTCATATAATAAGAAATTTAAAAATATAAATTAGTATTCATCTGGTAACATCAAACAAATATCAACTCCATTATCTATACACCAACATTTATTTCAGTTGATAGATAATTTTTGTAAATAATCTAATTTCAAATATTTAGCTCTTTCATAAATAGTTGAAATAATCTCTCAAATCACTTTTTGCTTTAAACTATCTATTAAAAAATCATTATCAGTATTTTTTGTATAGTTTTTTAAACTTGAAGTATCTATAATTTCTGAAATTCAAATAGTACATACAAAAGGTTTTGAATGAAAATCAAAATTTTCACTAATATTTCACTCATCAAGACTTGGATTATTAAATTCAAAAATAATAGTATTATTGTCAATTATTTTTGTCATCACTTTTCATTTTAAATATGTTTGTGTCATTATTTTTTATAAAAGTATTAAATTATCAAAAAGTCAAATTGTCTGATTGACAAATGAATATTTTAATACTTTTCGCTTATAAATCAACTTATTTTAATAAAAAACAGTTGATTATTGAAAGAAGTATTGTCATCATTTGTCTAAAATGTCTAGTGAAAATGGAAGATAAAAAGTAAAATAGAAGTATGTAAAAATATTAAAATTACTACATCTTTTTTAAAAATAATTAAAAAAAGATAATAAAATTATTTGTGTAATCTTATTATCTTAAAAAATATTTATGTCTACAAATGAAATTGCCTTACTATTTGCTATACTTACAATAAATAATCTATTTTCAATGTTTGTTTTTGAATTACGGATTTTAAACTTAGAAAAATCTAATATATTTTTTAATATAATTCTTAGAATTGTTTGATATTTGAGTGCTATAATAACAATTGTAATTTGATATTTATTTTTTAGAGAGTTTTATTTTGAAGCTCGCGAGTTCTTGTTAAATATATGAAATATGAAGTAAAAAATAAAAAATTATAAACTATCAAAATCAAAATTTGGACTTTCAAAATCTCAAAAATCTCACAACTCATCAAGTAAATTTAACTTTCTAATATTAAGTCTTTGTAATAATATTTCAATATTATTACAAAAATCTCAAATACTTTTTATGTCCCGAACTTTTGAATTATATAAAAGTAAATCATTTGTTCTAGATTTAATTCATACACTTGATTTTATCAAATAAGCATAAATGGATCAGTCAAAACTATTTATTTCTATAAGTAGTTTATCATTATTTTCTAAATCAAAATACTTGTTATTTGATTTGTTTACTCTTAAAGTAACTTGTATGAATTGAAATAAATTTGCTCTTGAATACTTAGTGTTTCACATATAGTAGAAATTATTAAATAAAAAATGTATAAAAATATTACAATCATTTTTACTTATATAATTTTATAATTTTCTCTAAACTAAGCCATTTGTATTTATTTTATTAAAAATTTCTTTATTCATCAAACTAGAAAAACTTGCATATACCATAGTAGAATCAATACTTTTGTGACCAAGATAATTTTTTAAAGCAAAAATATCTACTCAAATTTCTAGTAAATGTACAGCTATTGAGTGTTTTAACATATGAAAATGAAAATTATCTAATCATGATAAAACCTTATACTTTTTTACTAAAAATTCTATATTTGATTTATTTAAAATGCTTCAAGATTTAGATGAAAATAAAAGTGCATTATCATCTTTTAAGCTATATTCTCTAATATATCTATTTAATAACAATCTTCTTTTGTTATCTAAAGTAATAGTTGAGTTATTACTTCATTTTAGTCTTTTAATATATATTTCTCAACTATCTTTGTTATATTGGTCTAATTTGATTAAAGAAATTTCGGAAATTCTTAGTCAGCAGTAATAAGCGAGATTAAATAAAGCTAAATCTCTTAAATAATATTTATTAAAATCTTTTGAAGACTCTATAGTTTTAAAAAGTTTATCAAGTTGTTTTTTAGTAAGATATTTAAAATGTTTGTTTGGAGTTCTCATATTAGTTTTTTTATAATCTAAAACATACTATAATTTTATATATTTTGTTTTAAGAAAGCTAAGTATTAAAGAAATATGAATATAAACAAAATATGAAAGTATTAAATATGAGAAACGATAAAAATAAAATAAAACTTTTTTTAGAAAAATGCTTGGAACAGTGGAACAGTATTAAGAAATCAAATATTAAAGCCAAAATATACTACTAAAGTAGTAAAAATTAGTTGGAACAGATAAATAGAACAATATAGGAAAAACCTAAAAAATATATATTTTTTTGAGTTTTTAATATTTTTTATATAATCTAATATATTTTAGAAATAATTTACTTCAAAATGAAGATTGTATATATTGATTCACAAAATATTCATAGAGCTTTACAAGACTATCATGATTGGTTGATTGATTGGAATAGATTTTTTGTTTACTGTAAAGAAAAATACGAAGTTGATAATATCAAAATATTTTTTTGATATGTAAAAGAATATCAATTTTTTTACAATAAACTTGAAAAAATTTGATATGAAGTACATTATTAAAAATACTTTAATTTTAAAGGATTGATGAATTAAATGAAATGTAGATATTGATATTGCTATAATAGCATTAAGAGATTTTTATGAAAAAACAGTTACTAAAGCATATCTAGTAACTGGAGATTGAGATTATAATACTTTGATTGATTTTTGGAATGAAAAATGAGTATTTTGAAAAGTATTTGTACCATGAGTTAAAAATTCATCTTCATTACTTACAAAATCTGCTAAAAAAGATTTAATAGATTTAGCAATAATGAAAAACAAATTATCAAAAGAAAAAGCAAGTAATTAATACTTGCTTTTTCGTTAGAGAGGACAAATTAAGTATCTCTCTTAATTTGGACTTCTCATCGTGAACAAGTACATTATATATCATTTTTTCTAAAATCAAAATTTTTTTAATAAAAAAGTATAATTAAAATTAAAATATCATACTTATATATAATATAATACGATAGTTAAAAGAAAACTATTAAAAATAAGTGAAAGTACAACATATAAAAAAATTGTTAAAATCACTAGAGAAAATATAAAATTATAACTATAAACAAATACTTAAAAAACTAAAAAATATTACATATAAAAAATTAAATAACTTATAAAATTCAATTATTATTTTATAAGTTATTTTTTTATGTTTTCTATTACAGAAGCCGAAATTATCATAAATACTCTTAATAATTCTAAAAGTTTAGATGGTATAAAAAACTGGAAATTTGATAAACTTGTATATTCAAAAGATACTCAAAAAGTGAGTAAAATTGAAATATATAATTATATCGAAAGAGGACAAGTACTAAAACTAGTAAAACATCTTACTACCAAAAAATATAAATATACAAACGACTATAAGAAAATTCCAAATATTTTTAGTGTACTCCTTTCAAAAGAAAATAAATATACCAGCTGACAATGAAAAATAATTGAAGATATAAAAAATGAAAAATACTACTATTACATAGACTTTGTTAAAGCATTAGTCCACAGATGAAGTGTATTTTTAATAAAAATCTACCGAAATAAATCACAAAATAAAGACTTCTCAAAAATAGAAATAAGCTATTATTTTAATAATAATTCAAAATATAATTTGTACTACTGAACTTGGATCAATTCTCTTAAAGCTATAAACGAGATAATAAAAAGAATATCATATCATTTTGACTTCTTGTGATACAACGAAGACTACTCACAAAAGATAGATTTTTTGACTTGAATTGCCAAAATATTGCAAATATACCCAAAATCTAAAATAGAAAAAATCCTAAGAAAGTTTTAATTTCTTAGGATTTTTGTAAATATTTAAAATAATTGAAATTATATATTTTTACTTACTACTTCACAATTTTTATAAGTTCTTTTCAATAATTCATCAAAAGAATCATTAATTTCTTCTTCTAAAATTATTTTAAACATATCTTGTAAATTTGATAAGTCGACTTTATCAACAGTATTTCAAGAAATATATCAAATATTATCAGTTACATTTTCTTTTGTTTTCTCATATAATTTGTTATATGCAGAAGAAGATATTTTATTAAAAATATCAAATAAAGGGGTAATAGTTCCAGTTCATTTGTTTACTTCTCTTCTACCCGTTAGACTAAATCACCAAATAGGACTATTTAAATTTAAAGTATTAAAAACACTTTCTCTAATTTTTAATAAAAGCTCTATTTTACTATCATTTAAATTTTTATATTTAATATTTTTAGAATTAAGAGAATTTATAAAATCAACTAGTTTAATTTTGTCTTTATAATCTAAATAATTTTTATTTTTAGATACTTCATTATAAAAATCACTAAAAGTTCAATTTTCTGAATATTTTTCTAAAATACTGTAATGAAAAATAAAATCATCAAATATTTTAAATATTTCTAAAAGATTACTTTTATTATTTCAAGAAATATCACAAATAGAGTAATAATCTTTTGAATTTCAATCATTTTGAGCGATATAAAATAATCATCAAAATAAGTCAGTATTTATTTTATTAAAATCTTGTAATTTTTTATCAAATTTTTCTTTTTCTATATATAAAGCATTTTCATTATTTAGAGCATTAAGATTATTTTGAATTATAGAAGATTTTAATTTTAAATATGTGACTGAATTTTCATCTATAATTCATATAAAACTTCTATATAAAAAACTTGAAAAAAACTCTAATTTATTATTTTTACTATCTAAAGAACTATATTTATTAGTAAAATAATAACTTTCTTTTAAATCAAAATCATAAAAATCATCTGTATTGTTTCTAATTTCTTCTATAAGTTTATTAAATTCAATAATATCTAATGATTCTTTAATAGATATAGAATTTTTATCAATAGTATAATATTTAGAAAGGTATTTTGATATAAAAAGTTTTAAACTTACAAATAGTTTTTTATTATCATCTTTATTTATTGATTTTAAAACTTGAAGGGAATTATTATTTATAAATCAATTTTCTTTTAAAGAAACATCACTTAATCATTTTTTATGATTTTTTAATTCAGCAAGTACATCAACTAATATTTTTTCTTTTACTCATTTTAAAAAATTTAGTACTTGATTTCAATTAGAGTGGTCTATATTATTAAATTCATATACTAAAATTTCTTTTAAATTTAGTAGAGTTTTATTTATTTCTTCTGAGTTTTCTAATTCTTCTAATAACATTAAATCAAGTTTTGATATTATATTTTTATATTCTCTTTCAAGTAATTCAATTTTTTTAGAGAAAACATAGTAAAATCAATCATCATTTTTCTTTATTTCTGGAAAAGTTTTTAATAACTCGTTATCTATATGTAAAACTCATTTATTAATACTATTTCATAAAATATTTTTTCTTACATATTTTTCAATAGAAATAATATCAATTTTTATTTTATTTATCTTAGAAATTAAATCTTTTATAGTTGAAATAGAAAGATAAGAATAATCAGAAATTATTAACATATCCTTTTTATTTTTATCATTTTTAAAATTTGATAAAACATTATTTATATTTTCTTGTAAAGATTCTCATATAATTTTGTTGTCCTCAAAAGATATTTTATCAAACATTAATTTTACAACTTGTTTTTGGTTATTTAAGCTATTTTGTCTAAAACTATCAGAACATTTAAATACAATATCTTCATTATATGCAAGTCCTACACTAGCAAGTCTAGCCTCTAAATTCAATAAATCATCTTTAAATAACTCATCTATTTTTGAAGAATCAGGGTAAAAAAAATATTGTATTTCTTTTTTTGAATTATAAAATTCATTATCTATCTCATTTTGAGTTATATTATTGTAATAACTTATAAGTTTTATATTATTTGTTATCACTTCATAAAATCAATAATCTTCTTTTTTCATATAAAAATATTATATAATAATGCTTACATATTATTTAAAAATGTATAAAAGTAAAAAGATTTTAAATTAATTAATAAGAAATAAAATAATATATATATTTGTCAATTCAAAATAAATCTCATATTAAAGCCAAAATATTTATATTTTAATATAAAAATACAAAAAAAATACTAAAATAAAAAAACCTACTCGAATTTTTGTATATAATAATATTATCTTTTTAAAAAGAAAAATAACACAACTTACATTTTTTTAAAAAATGTAATATTCTAAAATAATAAAATATTTTAAAGATATTCTAAAAAGACAAGTGATTTTAATTTCACTTGTCTTTTTTTGTGTTTTTTAAATGAGTATAATTTTTAATTTATTTCTTAACTTATATAACTTTCTTGAAAAAATTATACTTTTTATTAATACCGACAAATTTATTTATATCACACAAAATAAGTGTGATTTTTATTTTTTTATTTATAAAAATATGTTTACAAAAGAGTTTTATGAAAAATCAGAAAAAGAGTTATCATGAAAATTATTATGAGATTTATTATGGTATAATTTTACTAAGGAATGTTATATGCAAATAGATGTTTTAAATTGAAATTCAATAATGATATTAATAAGTGATTATAATAAGTATTGAGTAAAATTTATAGATTGTATTTCTTGAATATTAAAAAATTCTTGAGTAAAAAATCAATCATATATAATTACAAAAGATGATATTGAATTATATAGAACTTTTATTTTAAATGATTATAGAATATAAAAACAATTAAAATTGCAGTTTTAACAAGTTTAATACTTCAGTGCATAAATTTCTATGGGGACAAGATATAATCAATTGTTAAAACTGCAAAAAATATACTTTTTAATATAAAATCAACTATGATACAAGAAAAGCTAAAAGATAAAATCAATTTTTATGATTGAATCACAAAAAGAAGTCGTCTTAATATGTTTATTTGCTCATCTTGATTTCAAAAATCTATAAGAAGATGAGATATTTTAGATGTTATCAACTATACAAAAGAAATAATAGATTCTTGAAATATAAATTATATATGGAAAAGGATTTTTATAATCTTAGTCGAAGATATATGACTTGCAAACTTGTACTTGTGAGAACTCATATTAAAATCATATAAAAGATTTAGAGAAACTGAAACATATAATAAATTTGATGATACTTCAATATATCAAGCAACTTTATTACTTGCTTATTCTCAAAAGAGTAGAGAAAATGATAATTTTTATCATGCGATACAAGATTTTTGATTTTGAGAAGAAAAAGATAAAGAGTTTCTAAAAACATATTGTAAAGCTGTATATTATTTATCAAATTCTAAATCTACTAAACAAGAGTTAAAACAAAAGTTTGATGAAGAATTTAGAAATAGTATAAATCAAAAATTGTATGACACTTATTATGAATGTATGAATATATGTTGGGAATTGTGATGAAAAGATGGATTGAATTTATATTTTATAAACTTTTATCTCATAAAAAAGTATAATTTATGATTTGAATATTATAAAACAGATGATAACTTATATAGAGAAGAAGCTATTAAACTTTTACCAAAAAAACTAGATTTATCACACCTAGAGCCAATTATACCAAAAGATTATGTATTTGATAAACATACTCCAGAGTGAAGAAGTTTAAAAAGATGAATGGAACATTTTTTAAAAGAGTGATGTTTTTTAAATAATGAAGTGAGTGTTTGAGAGAATATTTATACTGATTTTATCAAAAAACAATTCTAAAACTAAAAACAAAACTTAAATTATAAAAATAATTAAACTTTTTTAATAATTTAAGTTTTGTTTTATATAAAGTAAAAAATAAACTATTTTAATTTAATTAAAACATAAAAATATAAAATGTGAATACTTTTAAAAAAAATCTACTGCAAAAATTGTATATAATAATATTATCTTTTAATTAAGAAAAAATACACAAACTTACATTTTCTAAAAAAATGTAATAAATAATAAAATAATTATAATAATTGAAAATATTATAAAAAGACCAGCGAAACTAAAAACTTCGCTGGTCTTTTTTAGTGTTTTTAATTTTAGAGTTTTTATTAAAAAATTATTTTATTTTTTAACTTTATAACAAAAACTAAAAACTCAAACTTTTTAAAGCTACAAGGTTTTTTATTATTTTGCCTTTTTGAAGCTTGTATAAATTTTTTCTAGACAAATAAATTATATACAAAATCAATTTAAAACAAAATAAAAATATTTTATTAATAATTTTTTTACTTATGTTGAATAAATCAACTAGTGCTCTTGATGCACTTTCTTCTAAATTATCTAAAAAATCTATAGATAATTCTTTTACTACAACTGATAAAAACTTAGTTTTACTTAATTTTAAATCTTGAAATTTTGAAACTTATAAATGAATTAAAAAAGATTTAAGTAATATATTTTTTAAAATAAATGATTTAAAATTCTTTTATACTATTTCAAAAGATTCTAAATCATATAAATCAAAACTTATTGATTCTTTAGATGAAAAACAATTAGAGTTTAGATTGTTTTCTAATAAAACTACTAAATTAAAAATAAATGATAATACTTTAATTAATTTAGATAACTTGGATCAATTTGAGTATAGAAAAAGTTATAATATTGTTTTATTTTTACAGTGAAGTGATGATAAAATGTATATTATAACAGCATCTAAAACGAATTATATTTTATTATATAAATTTTTTGAAGAAAATAATAGTGATTTTGATGTTGAGTTTTCTTTATGATTTAAGCCATATACTGATGAATGATTTGATTTTATAGTTATGGATTATATTTTAAAAGATTGAAAAAATATAATAAAAAAAGATTTTTCAAAAACTATAGAATCTTTTATCAATAAATTTAACTCTTAGTATTTAACTTATTTTAACTCTAAAAAGTAGGAATTTTAAAATAAATCCCTACTTTTTTTAATTTTAATTTTTTATAATAACCTCTATGTGAATAAAAGCCTTAGAAAAAAATCAAGAACTTGATAATGAAGTTCAATTTATACCAGAAGAATCAAATATAAATGATTCTAGTGAAGAAATTAAAAATTTAGAAGATAATGCTGATGGAGAAGAAAAAGCTACAGAGATTGAAGAAATAGAAAAAATAAAAAAAGAACTTAAAGAAAAAAGAAATTCATATATTTATATCAAAAATATTAGTAAATATTATTGGGTAGAATGAAAAAGATTTTTTAATAAAAGTGAAATGTGTGAAAATATTAATTATAGTTCTAAAGTAGTAGCATATCTTAGACAAACAGATATTATACCAACTTATGATGATATTTCATATTTTGATTGAGAAAGAGAGTGAGTATATAATTTATTTGATAAATCTAGTCTATTAAAGCCATCTAAAACTCCAAAACTAGATGAAAATATCGAAAGTTTGATAAATAATTTATGTTGAAATAATGAAGAAAATATTGAATATTTACATAAAGCTATTTTATACAAATACACTCATCTAAACGATGTGAGAGTTCCAGCCGTTGTTTTTTATGGGGCTTGATGAAGCTGAAAATGAACTTTTATAAAATTACTATCAAAAATATTTTGAAATGAAAATGTTTTATCAAATTTATCAAAACAAGATTTAACCAGTCAATTTAGTCCGTTTAGATGAGATAAACTAATAGTTTCTTTTGATGAAATAGTAACTAATAATACTAATGAAGATGTGAATATAACAAATAAATTGAAAAATTTAATATTTGCTGAAAAAATAATAGTAAATCAAAAATATGTTAATACATATCCGTTTGATAATATTGCTTGGTTTTTTATAAGTTCTAATAATAACTTGCCAATAAAACTAGATGATAAAAGTGTTTGAAATAGAAGATTTAATGTGTTTTATAGTGGAGAATCTCTCAAATCTTCATCTAAAATTCATGAGGCTATAGAAGACACAAATATTGTATCAAATTATTTAGCTTGGTTATTTGAAAATTTTAAAGAAGTTCCATATATGACAAAAATAGAAGCATTAGAAAATGAAGATAAAAGAGAATTAGAATTTACTTCTCAAAATGAAAGTAATATATTTTGGGATTGGCTTGAAGAAAAACACCCTGAAATACATTGAAAAGTTGAAAAATCAACTATAGATAGAATGATAGTAATCTATTTATCATCAAATGATGAGATTGATAAAAAGGAATTTATTAAATATTTTTGGAAAAACTCTAGATATATGAAAAAAAGATTTAGAGTAAATTGAAAATTGACTTATTGAGCTTTAATACCAAAAAATGAAGAATTGATAAAAGTAAAAGAAGATGAAAAAAATGAGAGAAAGTTAAAAGATGAAGAAATATTAAAAAAGGTATGACTTTTTTGAAGTGATATTCATTGAATAAATGAAAATTGAAAAGTTGTTGAATATAGTGTTGATAAGTGAGAAAAAGAGCTTGAAATTAGTTTTGATTTTGCTAGTGATTTATAATAAAAGTTTTATTAAAAGTAGGGTTTAACAAAAAATTAAATCCTACTTTTATTATAAAAATTTAATAATTATACTTTTAGCTTAATAATCGAATAAAAGTAGTAATAAATATAGCTTTTATTCGATTGTTTTTTATATTTTGTCAAGTAATTTTTTAAAAAAGTATCAAAATAAAAAAACCTACTCGAAAAATCGTATATAATAATATTATATTAAAAAAAGAGAAAACACCATGATTTACATTTTCTAAAAAAATGTAATAAAAATAAAAAACAACTTATAATAAAATATTTTAAAGATATTCTAAAAAGACAAGCGAAAGATTAAAATCGCTTGTCTTTTTTTGTGTTTTTAAAATGAGTATAATTTTTAATTTATTTCTTAACTTATATAACTTTCTAAAAAAATTATACTTTTTACTAATACTAACAAATTTATTTATATCACACGAAATAAGTGTGATTTTTATTTTTTTATTTATAAACCTATGTATACAAATATTACTAACCTAGAAACTTTTGATGATTCAGTTTTATTAAATGATAACTGAGAAAAGAATTTAAAAATTGAATTAAATGATTGAACTTTAATAAATGCAATAGACTACTACCCACCAGAATTATTATGATTTAGATGAGATGATGTAAAAAATTATTCTCATAATGCTATAAGGTTGCCATCTTGAAATTATGTTATTTATTACAAACCATTATGAGAGTTAATTTCTAAAGAAACTATAGAAGATATATTAAATCTATTAAAATCAATTAATACTGATATGATTTTTGATGAATTTGGTAATAAAGCTGATATTAAAGATGTTAATTTATTATTATCTGATAATGTTGAGTGAGAGTGATTTAAAATTACTTTTTTTATATCTAAGTATAAAGAATATGGATTTTCTAATTATGATGATTATATGATAGATAAATTTGCTGATTAATTTTATAAAAAAGTTTGAGTTCTCAAAAAAAGTATTATTATATAATTTGGCTTAAAATACAAAACAAACAAGTATTTTAGTTGGATTTATAATAATACTTTTTTTGTATTTTAATATTAATAATTACAAAATATGTGATATAAAAAGGAAGTAACTAATATAACTTTTAAGTCTAAAGAATTAGAAAAACTAAATAAAGACTTAGAAGTATTAAAGAATTTAAGTACAAAAAATGAATTAAATATTTATTTTTGATTTGATATAGCAAAAGAATTTCACTATTTAAGTCTAGTTCTAGAAAAAGATAACAATACAAAAACTTATGATATTTGAGAAATAAAAAATAATAATTTATGATTTTCAAATTTAGATAAAGTCTTAGAAGCTCTTAATAACAATGAAATTTCTAAAAATAATATATTTTTTGGTATGGAAGCTACTTGAAGTTATCATTTTTCTTTGATAGAATTTTTTAATAAAAAGAAGTATAAAAACATTTATGTTATAAATCCTTCAAAAATTAAACAATTCTCTAAAAAAGATAATAATTCAAATGTAAAAAATGATAAAAAAGATTCTATAATGATAGCTGAATTTCTACAAACATATAAAAATTACTTAGAAAAAGATGAAAAACTTGAAAATAATGAAGAAAATTTAATATTTGAACAAAGAAAAAACAAAATAATTCATCGTTCTCAATTTCTTGAAACTTCGAATTTAAGATTTTTGTATAGACAATATTTTAAAGAAAAACAAGAATTAGTAAGAGTAAAAAGTAGAATAAAAGAGCTAACTAATCGTATAATGCCTGAAATTTATGAAGTCTTCAATCCAAATAAATATTCACATATGGAATTATATATAAAATCTCACTTCACAAAAGAAGAAATAGTAAATATGAAAGAGGAAGATTTTTATAATAAAGTAATGACTTGAAGTTGAAATATAGAATGGAATAAAAAATCATATCCGATTAAACTAAAAAAACTACAAGACTTGTTAAAAATATGAGTATGAGTTGAAGATGAATATTGATTGTTAAAATGACAAATGAATTTGTATGTAAGAAAATATTATGGAGTATTAGAAAATATTGAAAATATGGAAAAACTTATATTAGCCGAAATTCAAAATAAATGATTATTTATACCAGAAATCTATGGAGTTTCACCTATACTTTTATGAGTATTTTACTCTGAAATGTGAAATCACTTGCAAACAAAAAGTATAAAAGAATTAGTTTGATTTATTGGTTGGTACCCAACTCAAACAGCGAGTTGATGAAAAACTTTAAGTAGACCAAAATTACAAAATAAATGAAATTATATGTTAAGAAAAGTAATATATTTAATAATATTTACTCTAACAGGACATATAAAAGAAGTAAATCAATTAAAAGATAAAGTTAAAGATAAAAAATGAATTAAGTCTAAACAAGCTTTAATTGAATCAGCTGCTAAAATGTTAAAAATTATTTTATCTCTATTTAAAAACAAACAAAACTTTGATTTAGAAAAATTTAAAAAATTAAATTCTTTGTGAGAATAATAAAAATATAACTTTATATTTAGAAATTAAATATAAAGTTATTCTATGGGGATTATAAGGTAAAAACTTGTAATTCCTACCATAAAAAACAAGAAAGCAACTAATTAAATTAGTCGCTTTTTATAATAGAATATTAGACTAGAATACTATCTTATCTTTAGAAGTAAGGAAGCTATGCTATCCTATAAGTAATAAAAATGTTGATTTTTAAAGCCCTCGAAACTTTGAAATTCTATTAAGTATTCACTATAGTCTAGTATTTTATTTTTTATAATTGTGTTCTTTATATATTTCAAAACAAGTAGTAAAGATTAAAGAAGCTGTCGCTATCTTACAAGTAACGAAATTGATAAAAATATATAAGAAATTTATAATATTTGAATAGATTAGAAAATTTGTCGAATAAACTTTATTTTCTATCTGCAAAGATTCTACACGATTTTTTTATAAAATCAAATTTATTTTTAATTTTTTATCTTATATTTTTAAGATATGGAAGCCTAAAACCTCCTTAGGTTGTTTTATTATGTTTCAATTATTTTTTTATATATAGTTGAGGTGGTATATAAAGATTATTACTTTAAATCCTGCTTCTCCTGCTAATGGTACTTTAGTTCCAAAAGCTGGTATAGTTAGATTTGCTGCTGTTGACTTTACTACTGCTACAAGTGATGTTTCTGTTAACACTGTAAAAATTGCTAAACAAGGTTTAAATTCAGTTGATGGTGTTTCAAAAGTATGGTTTGAAAAAAATGGTACTAGAGTTTCATCTCAAGCTTCATTTTCTTCAGAAGGTGATGCTACAATGTCATTTGCTCCTGCTTATGTTATTAAAGCTGGTTCTACTGAAACTTTAGATTTATATGTTGAATTATCTGCTTCTGCTGGAGTTGACTATAAATTTAAATCAGTTGAATTATCTACTTCTGCTGCTGATTTCTCAGGATCATTTGAAACTGCAACTTTAAGAACTGCTGATTACACTGTTGCTTGAGCAACTATTGCTACTGCTGGTTCTGCTGCACAATACAATGCTTCTAATGAAAAAATTGAATTAGGTAAATTTACAATTGCTAATACTGATACTTCTTCTGAAACAAGAGATGAAAAAGTACAATCAGTTATGTTATATCAATCTGGTTCAGCTGCATTAACTAATCTTTCTAACATAGTTGTTGAAAGAAATGGGACAGTTGTTTCAACTGAAGCTAAAGTATCTGGAAAAACTTTAACTTTAACTTTAAATGATACTGTTAAAGATGGTGTTACTGCTACTTATGTAATTAAAGCTAATATCAACTTAGTTGAAGATACTCAAGATACTTACCAATTTTATGTTAAAAAAACTACTGATATAAATGTAATTGAAATAACAAATGCATTTAGATCTACTATTACTGGTACTCCAGTTTTAGCTTTATATACTGTTAAAGGTGGAGATGTAACTTTCGCTAATGATTCAGCTACTGCTAAATCTGCTAATGTTGCTCCAGGTTCTGATAATGTTATATTATCTAAAGGTACTATTACTGCTAAATCTGCTGTTAATTTAGAAGATGTTACAGTTAGTATTACTACTACTGGTACTGGTTTAAAAGTTATTGCTAATACAATTTACTTACAAATTGGTGCTTCTACTTTCTCTTATACTCCAACTGGTACATGAGCTGGAACTGAAACTGCTACTTTTAACGGTTCAGTTACTGTAAATGGAACTGCTGAAGTTAAAATGTATACAAAATTAAAAGATAATTCAGCTGGTTCAACTATTAAAGTTGCTGACTTAACATTATCTTCATTTGGTACAAAAGAATATTCTTCTAACCAAAATACCGTATCTTCATTTGTTGGTACAATATCTGGTGTACAAGTTACTGTTGATACTACTGGTTTAAATGTAACTAGAGTAGATGGTATTGGTAACACTAAATTAGCTGTTGGTGCAAAAAGCCAAACTATTTTAGCTGCTAAATATTCTCAATCACAAGGAAATGCTGTTAGCTTATCAAATTTCTCTGCTACTTTTGATGGTACATCTTTATCTAATACAGGTGCTAATGTTACTGTTTCTATGTACGTTGATGGTGTAGTTAAAGCTACTAAATCAGTTACTGCTACTGGATCTTATTCATTTGATGGATTATCTGCTACAGTTAATACTACTAAATCAGTTACTGTTGAATTAAAAGCTGATTTCAATGATGCAGTTTCAACTGGTACTTTCCAAGTTGCTTCTATTGGTTTAGATGCTACTGATTCATTAACTTCTGCTAATGTTACTGATTCTTCAGTTGCAGGACCTTTATTTACAGTTGCTAAAGCTGTTGGTACTCTAGCTGTTACTGATGTTGCTCCAAAAGCTACATTATTCTTAGCTGGTCAAACAGGTGCTATAGTTTCTGCTGTTAAAGTTACTGCTACTAATGATAATATTAAATTAACTGATTTAGCAGCTACAGGTGCTAATTTAGCTAACTTAACAAATTTCAGATTATTAGATGCTAATAAAGCTGAAGTTGCTACTGCTTCTTCTGCTTCTGGTACTGCAGTTGTGTTTACAAATATTGCTAAAAACAATGTAATTGCACAAGATAAATCAGCTACTTTCTACGTAGTTGCTGATGTTAATTCTTCTACAGACGTTACAGGTGTTGTATTAACTGTTACTACAGCTAGTTCTAACATTACTGCTACAAATGGTGAAGAAATTGCTATGACTGGTTCTTCTGTAACTTCTGCTTCTCATGCTATTGCACAAAATAAAGCAGTTGTTTCAAAAGCTTCTAATTCAAGCAAATTATTAACTACTTCTGCATTAAGATTATCAGTTTATGCTGATGGTAAAGATCAAATTACTTTATCTGGATTAACTTTAAATTCTAGTGTTTCTGGTTATACTGGTTCATTGGTTGTTAAAGTTTATAAAGATTCAGTTGATTCTTCTAACTTAGCTGGTACTGGTACAACTGGTGCTACTACAATTAGCTTAACAGCTAATAATACTGTTTCTGTTGGAAATACTGCTACATATATCGTTGTTGTTGAAGGTGCAATCGTTGATTCTTCTTCTTCTAGTCAAGATTGGTCAGTTTCTGTATCTGATGTATCATTCAATACTTGAGTTGCTACATTAAATGCTGCTGATTATAAAAATGTTGCTTCATTCCCAATGACTGAAACTAAATAATTTTTACAATTAAGTAAAAACTTATAAAAACCTTTAGGTTTTTCAAAAACACCCTCCGTAAGGAGGGTGTTTTTGTTTGCAAATTTTTGTAAATGTAGGTTTACCAGTTTCATCTAGTACTACTTACTAATAAAATTATTTACTTAATTTTTAAAAGACTCTCTTAAAAGGAGTCTTTTTTTGAGACCAGTCTCAAAAATATAACTTGCCCCTAACCAAACCTCTAAATTAAATTACTTTTTTTAGCATAAGCTATATTTATATAATCAATTTGATAACTTTCACACAAAATCATAGAATGAAGCCTCATAGATAGACAAAAGTCTATTTTTTTATTTTTATAAATTTCATAAGTTTCAAGTATGTTATTTGTTATTGTAACTCAAGGGATTATAAAATCATTTAAAAATAAAAAATCATTTGCTATTTTGTCTATTTTATGGAAAGAATGAGGTAACAAAATTACTTTAGAGTTTTGAGAAATAAAATAATTTAATATGGTTTTTATGTTATTTTCTTCATCTTTTAAATATCATTTTCTAAAAGCAATTCAAATAGTTTTATTTTTTAAATCAAAACTCTTTAAAAAATCTATATTAAAATCAGATACTCATATTTTTCCTTTTAAACTAGATTTATTTTCTAAATAGTCTTTATTATCATAAAACACAGGATCTTTTATAATAGTTGATTTTATATCAAGTCATTTTAAATAATTAAAACTACTCTCATCTCTTACAAATACTTTTATTGCTTTTGAAAATATATTTTTTATTTTTAAATCATTTTTTTTATCTTTTATATCAAGAGAAATTCAATAAATCAAAATCTCTTTTTTTAATAAATTTATTATATTGCCACGAAACAACCATTGATTTAAAGGGTTTGTAAAATTTCAAGCTTCATTGTCAAAAAATATTCATCATCATCAAAAAACAACTAAATCACTTTTTTTTATTATTTTTATAAAGTTAAAATAGTTTTTCATATTTCTTAATATATTTTTTGGATTTTTAATTCATATAGGGAAATATTCAAAATATCTTGTATTTTCTATATTACAAAAAATATCTTTTATATCATATGTAAATACATTAAAAATAGTATCTTCTCAATACATTGTTTTAAGCTTTTTTATCTCATTTTTTAGTATTAATTCATCTCACAAGTTTTGACATCAAACAGACATCATTATAGATATTTGCATTTTTTTTAATTAAATTTATTTTTTGTATTATATAGATAAAATCATATAATCAAAAAAACTAAAAATAATTTTTTAAAAATATGAAATTTTTACTTACATGTAGTGCTTGACTTGAAGCAATATTAAAAAAAGAAATAGAAAAACAATGATGAATTATCACTCAAACAAAAGATAGACTTGTTTTTTTTGAGTGACCTATTGAATTAATGGCAAAAGTAAATTTATGGAGTAGAGTTTGAAATAAGCTTTATTTAGTTTTAAATTCTCAAAAAAATATTGATAATTTTGATAAACTATATGATTTAGTTTATAATATTGACTGGAAAAAATATATAAATAAATATTATAGAGTTGTAACTAAAGCAACTTCTATAAAATCAAATCTAACAAGTACCCCAGCATTACAATCAATCACAAAAAAAGCAATTGTTGATAAAATGACTTCTAAATCATGAAATAAAATGCCTGAAGAAGATTCTAAACCTATTTTTGAAGTTTTGAGTTTTTTAATTGACAACGAAGCCTTTGTCTTATTAAATACATCTTGAGAAACTCTTTATAAAAGATGATATAAAACAGATACTTGAGATGCTCCTATAAAAGAATCACTTGCAGCAGCTTTGATTATTTTATCAAATTGGAAATTTGATACTCCTTTTTATGATATATTTTGTTGAAGCTGAACAATTGCTATTGAAGCAGCTTTGTTTGCTAAAAATATAGCACCTTGACTTTTTAGATACTTTGCTTTTGAAGATTGGAATTTACTCCCAGAAAATTATTTTCTAAATTTAAGAAAAGAAGCAAAAGAAAAAATTTTTGCAAAAAATTATAATATTATAGCATCTGATATAGATGAAAATGTCTTATCTAAAGCAATACAAAATGCCAAAAATGCAAAAGTAGAGGACAGTATAAAGTTTGATTTAAAGGACTTTAAAGAATATAAAAATGAGTTATTATCATGAACTTTAGTTTCAAATCCTCCTTATTGACTTAGATTAAAAGAAGACAATATAAAAAATATGTATGAAAATATTGATTTTATATTACAAAAAAATAAAGATTTAAATTGATGAATTATCACTTCTTATGCTGAATTTAATCAAATAATTAATCAAAAAAAATATAAAAATAGAAAGCTTTATAATTGAAATGAACTTGCTTATTTTTATTTAAAAAATAAAGTATAAAATATTTTTATTATAGATTATGTTTATCTTATGTGAAAAATAATAAAACTTGACAATTTACTTATAAATCAAATTTCTGCTTGAGAAGTAATAGAAAGACCTGTTTCAATAGTTAAAGAATTAGTTGAAAACTCTATAGATGCTTGTGCAACTGATATAAAAATAGAAATTAAAGAGTGATGAAAAACATATATTTGAGTTTGAGATAATTGAGAATGAATTTGAAAAAAAGATTTAGAAATTTGCCTGCAAAAACATACAACTTCAAAAATAAAAAAAATTAATGATTTATTTAATATAATGACTTTTTGATTTCGTTGAGAGGCTTTAGCTAGTATTTCATCTATTTCTCAATTTGAAATTTTAACTAAAACTATTGACAATATATCTTGAAATAAACTTACTTTTGACAATATAAATTGACAAAATATAGAGAAAATTTCTTTTGAATGATGAACTTTAGTTATTGCAAAAAATATGTTTTATAACACTCCAGCAAGATTAAATTATTTAAAAACTACAAAAACTGAATACTCTAAAATATTATCTTATTTAGAAAGTGTTTCTTTATCATACCCAAATATTTGATTTGAGTTTATTTCAGATGATAAAAAAGTATTTAAAAAAAATATAAATGAAACTTTAAAAGAAAGGATTTATAGTGTTTATGGAGATGAGTTTATAGATAATATGATAGAAGTTGATTTAAAAACAGTTTGAATACATATAACTTGATATATTACAACTCCAAAAATATCATTTGTAAATAAAAATAAGCAAAATTTATTTGTAAATAAAAGACCTATTACTTCTTTTTTGATTTCAAAAGCTATTTTTGATGCTTATAATAGATTTATCCCTCACCAAAATCAACCAGGATATGTTTTAAATATTGAAGTTGACCCAACTATTATTGATGTAAATGTACATCCAAGAAAACAAGAAGTTAGATTTGAAAATGAACAAAATATTTTTAGAGCTGTTTATCATGCAATTTTAGATAATTTAGAGAAATCAGTTTTAATTAAAGATGAAAATATTAATTTTTTAAAAGAAAATGATACTCAAACAAACTCTATTTTTCAAAATAATATTCCTCAAACAAAAAGTTATTATTCTTGAAGTTGAACCAAATTTAAGTCATATTCTCCCTATAAAGATACTTCTCCAAGCCCAAATCAAAGAAATATTATTGAAGCATTAAGTTTTACAAAAACTTTTTTAACTGAAGATGAAACTCAAATAAATAATGATTTTGAAAATAATTGAGATTTGCATTATACAAAATTATGAAAAATAATATGACAAACTTTTAATAGCTACATAATAGTAGAAAAAGATAAAAAAATAATTATTTTTGACCAACATGCTTTAGCTGAAAGAATTATTTATGAAAAATTTGCAAATAATATAGAAAAATTAAATTCTCAAAAACTACTTTTTGGAGAAAATATAAAATTACTTTCAAAAGAGTATTTAATTTTTGAAAGTTATAAAGATATTTTTTTTAATATGTGATTTGAGATAGAAGATATGTGAAATGATATAATAAATATTTCTTCAATTCCTGATTTTATAAAAAAAGAAAATTTAAAAGAAATTGTTTTAAATATTTTACAAGATATTGAATTATGAAAAACAAAAAACTTTAAATCAATTGATGAAATAAAAAATAAAATTTGGGCCTATACTGCTTGTAGAAGTGCTATAAAATTTTGAAATAAATTAAATTTATTTGAGATAAATAAACTATTAAATGATGCTTATGATTGATATAGTCTTACTTGTCCACATGGAAGACCTGTAATTTTTGAGATAGATTTAGAAGAGCTAAAAAATAAATATGAAAGGTAAAAAAGACTAGTTTTTAAAAAAACTAGTCTTTTTTTTAACTTCATTCAGCACTTTTTGTTTTAGAAGGCCATTTTTTCCAAATTCTTTCTAAATATCATACATTTACCATAATTATTTCAAGTAATTTATCATATTTGTTTCTTTCTTTTTGCATATAGGTTTTGTCCTCATCTTTTTTTATTTGAGATTTATTTAGCTTTAATATATCGTATCAAATTTGTTTATTTATCTCAAGTTTTGATGATATAAAACTTTTACAATTTGATTCTTGCAAAAAATATGGAATTGATTCTTTAGCTGGAATAGTTCATCAAAAACAATCAATAGTTTTTTTTAAGATACTATCATTATTATCATCTCAAACCTTACAATGTTTTATATATTTTTCTCAAAATTCTCAATATATAGAAAATTTATCTTCAAGCAAGTCAATTCGGTTTGTAAATGGCTCTTTAGCATCTTTTCCAAAATAATAATTTTTATTTTCTTGTAGGTTTTTAAAAAAAGTATCTACATCTTTGTCTATTTTTTTAAAATCTTTGTCTAAAATGATTTGAGACATTATTTCAAAATAATTATTACTAGCTATACACACAAAATCTTCTATAGATCTAGTGTTTCATGATTTATTTGCTTCTAAACATTCCTCAAATTCTTGCTTATATTGACACATATCAGAAACAACTAATTTATCTTGAGCAAATGTATTTGAGTGTATTAAGATAAAAATTATAAAAATACTAATTAATTTATTTATAAACTTCATAAATTATTTTTTAGAAAATATTCATACAATAAAAGCA
The DNA here is from genome assembly GCA_964527685.1 of uncultured Candidatus Peribacteria bacterium. GTDB lineage: Bacteria > Patescibacteriota > Gracilibacteria > BD1-5 > UBA6164 > UBA7396. The sequence continues at coordinate 313,227 of CAZGOC010000001.1, forward strand.
ATACTTTTTCAAAATATAGCAAAAGCTTTTTTACTTGCTTTATTTCAAATAGGAATTATTTTGCTTTTTAAATCTTTTGTAACTTCTTTTCATTTATCTGTTTGACTTGCTCATATAATTGATGCAACAGCTGATCAAATAATTATTCAAGTAACAAGTTTATCTACTTTTTTAACTCATCTATCAAGGTTTTTATTTTTTTTAAACATAAATTTTAATTATCATTCTATTTTATTTATTTTAACTACTTTTGAGTCAAATTTCATTTTTGGTATAGAGATTATAAGTAAATTATTTTCCATATAAGCTCTTATTTTATTTAATGCTAGATTTTCTGGTAAAATTATATTTCTAACAAATTTTCAAAAAAATACTTCTGAATTTTTGGAAATAATTCATTCTATATTGTATTCTTCTGGTTTTTCTCTATTTCATTTTAGTGTTAAAATGGTTTTATTTATAGAAATATCTATTTTTTCTTGTTCAACTCAAGCAATTGGTGCAATTATATATATTTCATCTTCTGCTTCAAGTACATCAAGTGCTATTTGTCAAACTTCCTCATCTAAAACTTCTTCTTTTGTATCAACTACTTCTAAATCTATATCAGGTGATTTTTCATTATCTGAAACTCAAAAAAATTTAAACATAAAAACTACTAAAAAAATAAAAATTTATTATATTATAGAAATTTTTGTAAAAAAACAAATTAAATGATATAATAATACTAAATTTAAATATAAAAACAAAAAATGGATCTTAATAAAGTAAAAAAAATAGATTATATAGATTATATTAAAAATATTTTTTTAAATAAAAGTATTAAAATATCTCAAAAGCAAAAAATATCTTTTTTTGACTCTTTATTTAATTTACTTAGTTCTTGAATACCAATAACTAATTCTTTATCTATTTTATCATATCAAACAAAAGATAAAAATTTAAAACAAATTATTTTAAAAATTTCAAAAGATTTAAGTAAATGAAGAAAAATGTCTGAATCATTTGCTGATTATGAAAAAAGTTTTTCATTTTTTGATATTTATATGATAAAAATGTGAGAATTAACTTGAAAAGTATCATCTAGTTGTGAAAGTATAAAAAATAGAGAAGAAAAAAATGCAGAATTAAAATCTAAAGTAATTTGAGCTTTAATTTATCCAATGATTGTTGTTAGTTTGTCAATAATGATGATAATTTGATTTATGACATTTGTAATACCAAAAGTTCAAAAAATGTATGATGATGCTAAAGTAAATTTACCATCTTTAACACAAAATGTAATAAATATTTCAGAATTTTTACAAAATAATTACATAGTTTTAATTATTATATTTATATGTTTAATTTGATGATTAATTACTTTTAAAAATCACTCTCAAACAAAAATATATTTTGATAAATATGTTTTAAAAATTCCTTTATTTTGAAGTTTAATTAAAAAACAAATCTTAGTTGTCTTTACTAATACTTTATGAACTTTATTGCAAAATTGAATAAATATAAATGAGGCTTTAGATATTTCAAAAAAATCAATAGATAATGCATATTATGAAAAAAGGATTTGAGAAATTACAAGTGAAATTAGTGAATGAATACCACTTAGTGAAAGTATGTGAATTAAGAAATTAAAAGATGGAATAGAGGATGATTATTTTCCTATAGAACTTGCTTCAATAGTTAAAATATGAGAACAAACTTGAAAACTACCACATTTGTTATTAAATATTTGAAATAAATTTAATAGAGAAATTGATACAATTGTAAAATGACTTTCAACAGCTATTGAACCAATAGTTATTATTGTTGTTTGAATTATTGTTTGAACTTTAGTTATGGCTATATTGTTACCATTTTTTAATATGGTAAATGTTATGTAATTTTAAGATCAATATCTCAAATAATTTTTTTAAAATCATCTTTTAGCCTAGCATAAAAAAGGTGATTTTTTTCATATATTTCAATTTCTAATTTATATGAATGAAGAGCTTGTCTAGTTAATCAATATCTTTTTAAAACTTCCTCATTTACTTTTTTGTTTCAATAAACTTTATCTCAAATAATAGGATGTCAAATACTTGATAAATGAACTCTTATTTGATGAGTTCTTCAAGTTTCTATTTTTACTTCAACTAAAGAATATTTTTCATCAATTATTTTTATAAGTTTTACTTTTGAAATAGCGATTTTTTGATTAATTCAATTTTTTGTAGTCATTTTAATTCTATTATTTGGGTCTCTTCAAATATAACTTTCTATAATAAAATTATTTTCTTTAATAATTCAATTAACAATAGCTAAATAATATTTTCAAATTTTTTCTCTTTTTTTTATTAAATCCTGTAAATATAGCATCATTTTATCATTTTTTGCTATCATAATTAACCCTGAAGTATCTTTATCAAGCCTATGAACTATCCCAGGTCTTTCAACTCAACCAATTCAAGATAAATCTTTTATATGGTACAATAAAGCATTAACTAAAGTTCAAGTTTTTCAGTCTTCTCATGGAGTTGGATGAGAATTTATTCAAGCATCTTTGTTTATAATTGCAAGATTTTGGTCTTCATAAACTATGTCTAGAGGAATATTTTCTTTTTCTATTTCTAATTTTTTTGTAAATACTTCAATACTTAACTCGTCTTTAAAGTCAATTTTTATATTTTTTTTAATAATATTATTATTTACTTTTACTTGTCAATTGTCAATCATTTTTTGTATATAACTTCTTGAAAAATCACTTAAAAGAGCAGATAAATATATATCTACTCTTTGTTTTTTTTCTAAATAATTACAAAAATTTATATTCATAAAATTATAATCAAAGTGATTTTTTAATATCATCTATTTTTTGTTCATCTTTTCATTCTTCATCTTTTTTTGCTAATTCTAAAGAGTATAACTCTCATAACTCTATCCATTCTTCTTGTTGCTTTACAAGCAATTTTTTTATATCTTCAGGATGTTCTTGTACTAGTTCCCTAAATTTTTCTCTTTCTTCTAAAAATACTTTTTTAAGTTCATCAAATTGAAATTGAGACAACTCAGGAACAGCATCTATAACTCTTTTTTTCTCTGTTAAACTTAAAGATAAAGATCATTTTAATAAATCAAGAAACTCTTCTTCATCAACCTCTATTTCTTCTAAATGAAGTTTTAATAAGTCTAATACAAGTAAATCTACTCACTCTTTAGATGTGTCCATATTTTTTAATTAAAAAATTATTTTTTTATTATTATAGCAAAAAAAATAAAAACTCAAATTTTTGTTAATTTAAAAATAATTAGTATTTTTCATAAAAGAAATAATAAGTATATATAATATCTATTAACTAATGAATTTTATTATGTATTATATCTATGTATGTGTGATCATAATTTTTTATTTGCATTTTTTATAAAAAATTTATTATATAAGTATTTATCATTTAACTATTTATGTTTATGGGAAATGAAAATGCAAAGTCAAGATTTATTTGATCAAATTGGGTGCCTATTTTTATTTGAGTTATATTTGTATTCATTTTTTATGTAAGTTATTTTCTTTTTTGAATTAAAAAACCTTTAGAAATAAGTAGTTATACAATTTTAGATTTTGCTGAAAAATATTGAGTTTTTATTCCTTTAGTTTACTGAATTTTATCTATAATCGTTTTGTATTTATTATATTTCATTAAATGGATTGTGAGATTAAATTTTTGGATTGTTAATTTCATACTTTTACTCTTAGTTTTTTGATTTAATTTGTTTTTGTGAATCCAATTAGTATATTTTGAACCTAGATTTACAGATGTGGCTATTTTTATTATTGATGGTTATGCAAAACATATTATATATGCGAGTATTTGAAGTTTATTATTTATATTTTTAAGTATTTTTATAAAGAAAAATACTTAAATTTTTATCATTTAATTATCAATATATGAAATCTATTAAAAAAATCTCAATCTTAATGTTTTTATTATTTTGATTAACTTCTTGTGATTCTATTTTATCTTGAGTTTGAAATCTTATGTGTAAGTGGGCTCCAGACACTGATCATTGTTATCAATTTACTGCAGTTCAATCAGGATCTCCTGATGCTTGTGAAAAAGTAAAATGAACAAAATTTAAAGATACTGGTAGTAATCCACCAAGAGATAAATGTTATTTACAAATTGCTCAAAATAAACAAGATTATACTATTTGCTCAAAAATAAAATGATGATCTATGTCATATACAAAAAGCGAATGTGAAGCTGGAGTTTGACAAAAATTATTATCTGAAAGTATTTCAAAAGATGATATAAATTGATGTAATAAAATAGAAAAAATACCTAATTTATCTACTGTTTACAATGATTGTGTTTGACAATTAGCTACAAAAGAAAAACTTGATAATAAAGATACAAAAATAAATGATTTAATTGAAACACTTAAATCTAACCCTTGAGATAAAGAATTAAAAAAAGAATTAGCAGATTTAAAAAAACAAAAAGAAATTACTTACAATATGATGTCCCCTAATCAAAAACAAGATTATTTTAAATCAAAAAGAGAAGAAATAATGGCAGATATTGAAGATGATGATGTTAAATCTGCTATTTCAAAGGAATATACTGCTTATAAGGCAAATGAAACAAATATAAATAATATGCTTGATAAACTACAAGAAATTACAAAAAAACAAGAACTTATAAAATCTGCTGATGAAAAAGCTAACCAGTTAACTGACCAAATAAAAGAACAATTAGGATGAATTGTTAATGATAAGCAAGATGAAATTATTGAAAAAATGTGAGATAAAGCAAAAGAGTGGATTGAGGAAAATGGTTGAAAAGATTTAAAAAGATCATTATGAGATTTAGAATGGGCAATGTGAAAATATGAAAAATGATCAAAAATGTATGAAGATGCTAAATGAAAATATGATAAATTAAAGTGAGCTTATGATGAAATTATGTGAGTTTATAATAGAATTGATGAGGTAAATAAAATGGTTGCTGAATGAAAAATTGATGGATGAAAAGCAAAAGTTTTAAAATGAGCAGTTTTACTTGATAAATGACTAGAATATGCAACTGAATATGTGCCAGTATTTGGTAGCACCATTTCAACTATTTCAAAAGAAACATTCTGAACAGTTATAGAACTTGCAAAAAAAAGAGCAGAAAGAAGTACTGCAATTGAAAAATGTTTTGATGATCCAGCCAACTGTGATACTGATAAAATAAGTGGATATTAAAAAACATAAAAAAATTTTATTGTATCTACTATTTTAAATATAAATATTTTCTTGTAATTTTTATAAAAATATGTTATAATAGCAAGGAAATTAAAAACTAAAAAACATATTTTTATATGAAAATAATATATATTATAATTTGATACCGAGCTACAATTAATCTTACTTCTGCTGGTTTAATAGATGCCTCTAAAAGATTTGAAACAAATAAAAATGTTGAAAAAACAACTAGTAGTGATTGAGTTGGCTTTTGGGGATCATTAAATGATATATTTTATTATACTCTACTTTTAATAATTATTTTTGTAGTTTGACTTTTAGTTTTAAAAATAGTTAGAATTTTTTATGAAATAAGCATATATAAAAAACTTGTTTATTTAAAAATCACTCTACCAAAAGCTGATTCAAAACTTGATAAAGAAAAAGAAACAAAAAAAGATTTTAAAGAAAAAATTTGAATGATGAGTATGTATTATAAAGCTATTCATAAACTTTCAAATGTTTGATTAAAAGATAGTTTTTTAGATTTTATATTTGATCACTCAAAAATATCACTTGAACTAGTATATGAAAATTGAGAATTAAGTTTTTATATAATTACTTTACCTGAATATGTAAATGTAGTTTCACAACATATTACTTCTATTTATAACGATGCAGAAGTTAGAATTATTGACAAAGAAAAAGAATACATTGATATAAAGCCTTTTTGATATACTCTAAGAGCAGCATCACTGTCAAAATTAAATGATGATGTTTATCCAATAAAATCATTTAAATATTTAGAAGATGATCCATTAAATAACTTTACAAATGTATTTTCTTCTTTAGATAAAGAAGATAAAGCAGTTTATCAAATTGTTATAAAACCGATTTGATCAAAATGGAATAAAAAAGCAAAAAATGCAGCCTCTTTAGTTGCTAAATGAGAATATAAAAAATCAAGAAATATACCATTTTTAGATTTTTTTTGGAATCCTATAGTTGCTTTAGTTCAATGAACGGATAGTATGATAAAAGAAAGTTGAGCTCCAGGTGCTACTTCTTGAGATAGTTATAAAATATTTAATCAAGCTGAAACTGAAAGTCATAAAATTATGTGAGAATCACGAGGGCAACCATGATTTAGAACATCTATTAGAATGCTTGTTTCATCAAAAAAACCTATAAAAGCAAAAGAATGAGTACATGCTGTAATAGCTTCATCATCTATTTTTACTGATGAATACAACAATGCTCTTGACAATCCTCAATCATATGAAGATTGATTGTATTTTTTATTTACTCCTATTAGATATTTTGCTTTTAAGATGAAATTTTTATGATTTTTTCAATGAGTTTCAATTTTTTCATCAGACGAATTATCAACACTTTATCATTTTCCAGATATAAATTATAATAAATCACCAATAATTAATTGGCTTGATTATAAAAAACTAGCTCCACCACATAATTTAAAATTTCCAAGCGAACCTTGTATATTAGAAGAAAAAGTAAAAGTTTGAACTAAAGAAGTAATTGATGAAACAACTTGAGAAAAAAAGACAGAAGATATTTTTGAATTAAAAAAAGTTCATAGATATTTAGGTGGTTTTCCTGTTTATAAAGATGGGGTTTTAATGTGATATAATGAATATAGAAATAAAAAAATACCTATATATTTTGATAAAAAAGATAGAGGAAGACATCATTATATTATTTGAAAATCTTGAGGATGAAAGTCAGTATTTATTTGATATCTTGCTCGTCAAGATATGTGGAATTGAGATTGACTTTGAGTTATAGACCCACACTGAGATTTAGTTGAAGATATTTTAGCTTTTACTCCAAAAGAAAGAGCTCGTGATACTATAGTTTTTGACCCAGCTGATGATGAATATCCAATGGGATTAAATATGCTTGAAGTTATTTCTACTGACATAGAAAATAGAAAAAGAGAAATGGATAGAGCTGCAATGGATGCTACTGAAATATTTATAAAAATATTTTGAGATGAGATTTTTGGGCCTCGTATACAGCATTATTTTAGAAACTGATGTTTAACTTTGATGGAAGATGTTGAAGATTGAGGAACTTTGATAGATGTGCCTAGACTTTTTGTAGATGATTGATTTATGAAATACAAAACTTCAAAAATTACAAACCCTGTAGTAAAATCATTTTGGGAGCATGAATATGCAAATACTTGAGATAGAGAAAAACAAGAGATGATTCCTTATTTTTCTTCAAAGTTTGGTCCATTTATTACAAATACAACTATTAGAAATATTATAGGTCAGCCAAAATCTGCTTTTAATATAAGAGATATTATGGACAATAAAAAAGCACTTTTAGTAAATTTATCAAAATGAAAAATTTGAGCTTTAAATGCACAACTTTTATGATTAATTTTTGTTTCAAAAGTAAATATGGCAGCTATGTCTAGAGCAGATATGCCAGAGTCAGAAAGAAAAGATTTTTTTATGTATGTAGATGAATTTCAAAACTTTGCTACAGAAACTTTTTGAGAAATATTATCTGAAGCAAGAAAGTATAAACTTGCTTTAATAATGGCTCATCAATTTATAGCTCAAATATGATGAAGTTGAGCTAAAAAATGAGATAAACCATCTATAAAAGATGCAGTATTTTGAAATGCTTGAACTATTATGTCATTTAAAGTTTGAGCTGAAGATGCGGAGTATTTAGAAAAAGAATATGCTCCACTTTTATCACAACAAGATATAATTGGTATTGCAAATTTTACAACTTATGTTAAACTAAATATAAATAATGCTACAACTCGTCCATTTGATATGAAAACACTTTGGGATAATAATTATAAAAACACTGAAGCAGCAAAAATAATAAAAGAATACTCAAGAAAAAAATATTGAAGAAAGAAAAAATATGTTGATATGGAGATTGAGGCAAGACTTTGAATAACTTAAAAAATATAAATTAATTATTTATTTATGAAACAAATTTTAGTAAAAATTCTTTTGATATTAAGTTTTATACTTGTGCCACGATTTTCTTTTGCAAATAATAATATAAAAATAACAAATGAAAATACAGGAAGAGATACAAACAATGATTACTTAAATGAAATTGAATGAAATGATTTTTTTTATGTTTGAACTACTTGAGAAAAATGAATAAAGTATTTTTTACTTAATATAGCTCGTGATTTAAGAGTTATAATTTTTGCTTTAGTTTTATTTTTTGCTGTAATTATGGTTATAAAACTTATTTTTTGAGAAAATACTGATGAAGAGCAAAAAAAATTAAAATTAGGAATTATATGGGCTTCAGTTTGAATAATTGTTATGCAAATAGCTTTTTCAGTATATAAAGTTATGTTTGATTATTCAGTTGATAATTATTTAGCTAAAAATGTTGTTAAAAGATTGATAGAACCCTTTACTGAGATGTTTATGTTACTTGCATCTTTTGCATTTCTTGTTATGTGAATTTATGCTTTTTATAAAATAATTACTGCAGGGTGAGATGACGAAGGTATAAAAAAATGAAAGTCTATTATCTTTCAAGCAATTCTTTGATTTATAGTTATAAAATTTGCTGATATAATAGTTAAAAATACATTTAATCCTGATTGTGGATGATGAAATATAATTCATTATTATTGAACTAGTATATGTCAAGATGTTACACAAAATGCTAAAATTATAACAGTATTAATTAATTGGTTTAATACATTCCTTGCAATAATAATGGTTTTGATGATTATTTATGCTTGATTTTTAGTTTTAACTTGAGCTTGAGATGATGAAAAACAAAAAAAAGCAAAAAATATCTTACTTTATATATGAATATGAATGTTAATTTTAGTATGAAGTTATTTGATTTTAACTTTTTTTATAAATAAAATTTAATAAAAAAATATGAAAAAAACTTTTATAAAAATATTTTTATTACTCTCAATTATTTTTAGTATAAACCTTGTAAATGCTTGAAATATAGATTTTTGAAAAGCACAAGATGCTACATCAAAAATAAAAGATGTATCTATAGGTGCAAAAACTTGAGATATGAAAAATCAAATATGACAAACAACAAACAACATTTTAAAAACTTTTAAAATAGTTATTTGATGATTACTTGTTATCTATCTAGTTTATGCTTGAACTATGATGATTATGTCTATGTGAAGTGATGAAGGAAAATTATCTGAAAGTAAAAGATCTATATGGTATGCTATAGTGGGATTATTATTTGTAAATATTCCTTGATTATTATATAACTCATTTTCTGGTAAAAGAACAACTGATGACATTACATCAACAACTTGAGATTGAATAACTATTTATCAAAGAAATATATTTATGAATTCAAGTGTTTTTTGAAATACTTTATGAAATATAATAACTTTTTTAGAAATAGTTATAGTTTGAATAGCAATTTTTATGATAGTTTATTCTTGAATAAAAATTATAATAGCATCTTGAGATGAAGAAAAAGTATCTGAATCAAAGAAAAAAATATTATGGTCACTTGCTTGACTTATATTTATATGAATTATGGAAGTTTGGAGAAATGTAATGTTTAAATGAGATTTCAAATGACAATGACAAGAATTATTTGCAACTTTAGCCAATTTAGCATTATTTTTTGCTTGACCTATTGCTATATTTTTTCTATCACTTGCAGGATATTATTATATCACTTCTGGGTGAGATGATGACAAAGTTAAAAAAGCTAAAAGTATTGTATTTAATACATTAATTGCTGTTTTAATTTTAGTTTGAACTTATACTATATTGCTTGATTTAAAAACTTTAAACTTTTAATAAAAATTTTGTATATGAAAAAAATACTATTAATTATTTTATTATTTTTATCTTTTGGTATTTGAAACTCTTTTGCTGAAAGCTGAGAAACAACCCCTATAAAAGTAAGAGTAACTGAAAAAGTTCCTGGTTGAAATTGTACTTGAGATGACAAAAAATGATATGATTGTCAAATAAAACCTTGATTTAAATCAGTTCAAGGAATTATTTGAAATATTATAAAATGGTTTACAGCAATTTGTGCTCTTAGTTGAGTTTTGTTTATTGTTATAAACTGAATTATGTTGTCAACTTGAACAGATACTTCTGAAGTTAAAAAAAGAATAGTAAAATGAATTATATGATTAGTGCTTGTTTTACTTTCTTGAGTTATATTAAATATGATTGCTCCTTGGGTTTATAAATAAAAAAAACTAAAAAATGATCTAAATTAGAGCATTTTTTAGTTTTTTTAGGTGATTTGCCTTAATAATCAATAAAAAACATACTTTTTATTTGCAAAATATAATAAAATTAGTATAAATAAACTATTAATATTAATTTTTTAAATATGTCTGAAAATAAAGATTTAGAAAATGATGAATTAGATGAAAATACTCAACAAAGTGAAGAAACTCAAACTTCTATAGAAGTTCCAGCTTGAATAGTTTATGATTGAGATATAAATAGAAACATAAATGATGAGATGGAAACTTGTTATTTAGATTATGCAATGTCTGTTATAGTTTCAAGAGCTTTGCCTGATGTAAGAGATTGATTAAAACCAGTTCATAGAAGAATACTTTTTTCAATGCATGAACAATGACTTAGATACTCAGCAAAATTTAGAAAATCAGCTACAGTAGTTTGAGATGTACTTTGAAAATATCATCCACATTGAGATAGTTCTGTTTATGAAGCAATGGTTAGAATGGCTCAAGATTTTTCATTAAGATATCCTTTAGTTTTAGGTCAATGAAACTTTGGTTCTATGGATTGAGATGGAGCAGCTGCCTATAGATATACAGAAGCTAAAATGACAAAATTAACAGAATATATGCTTTCTGATATTGAAAAAGAAACAGTTTTGTTTAGAGATAACTTTGATACTACAAGACAAGAACCATCTGTTTTACCAAATAGAATTCCAAATTTACTTATGAATTGAGTTATGTGAATTGCTGTTTGAATGGCAACAAATATCCCAAGTCATAATTTATGAGAACTTTGTGAAGCAATAAATTATCTATTAAAGTCTGAAAATGTAGAGGAAGTTACTATAGAAGATTTAATGCAATTTATTAAATGACCTGATTTTCCAACGGGATGAATAGTTTATGATAAAGAAGCTTTATTGACTGCTTACTCAACTTGAAGATGATCAGTTGTAATGAGATGAGTTGCTTCTATTGAAGAAAATCTAAAATGAAGAAAATATATTCATATTTCAGAAATTCCTTATGGATTAAATAAAGCATCATTTGTAGAAAAAATAGCAGAACTTGTAAAAGAAAAAAAGATAGTTTGAATTTCTGATTTAAGAGATGAATCAAATAAAGACTGAGTAAGAGTAATAGTTGAATTAAAAAAAGATGCATTTCCTAAAAAGATTTTAAATCAATTATATAAAATGACTCAATTACAATCAAGTTTTTGATACAATATGATTGCATTGTGAGAAAGATGAATGCAACCTAAATTATATAATTTAAAAGAAATTTTACTTGAGTTTATAGCTCATAGAAAGGAAGTAGTTACAAATAGAGTTATTTATGAATTAAAAATAGCTCGTGCTAGGGCTCATATTTTAGAATGATTAAAAATTGCTTTAGACAATATCGATGAAGTTATAAAAGTTATTAGAAGTTCTTATGATGATGCTGAAATTCAATTACAAAAAGCTTTTGGTCTTTCTGAAATTCAAGCAAATGCTATTGTAGAGATGAAATTAAGAAGATTACAATGACTTGAAAAAGAAAAAATTGAAGAAGAATTAAGAGAAAAATTAGCATTTATTGATGATTGTGAAGATATTTTAGCTAAACCAGAGAGAGTTGTAGCAATTGTTATTGAAGAACTTGATGAAGTTAATAAATTATTTTGAGATAAAAGAAGAACTCAAATTAATAACTCAAAAATTTGAGAATTTAATCCTCGTGATACTATTGCAAATGAAGAAGTTGTTATTACTTTATCAAAAAATAGTTATATAAAAAGAATATTGTCATCATCATTTAGAACTCAAAGAAGATGATGAGTTTGAGTGACTACTGCAACAAAAGATGAAGATGAAATTAAATTAATTTTGTCAACAAAAAATCATAATGATATATTGTTTTTCACATCAAGATGAAGAGTATTTACACTTCCTGCATTTGAAATACCAGAATCAAACAGAACAGCAAAATGACAACCAATTATCAATTTATTATCACTTGATAAATGAGAAGAAATTGCCTCAATACTTGATATAACTGAAGAAAAAAATAAATATTTATTTTTTGTAACTTCAAAATGAACTTCAAAAAAATTACTTATGGATGAAGTGAAAAAAATAAGATCTAGCTGATTAATTGTATTAAAAATAAAAGAAGATGATTCTCTTGCTTGGGTAAAAACAACTTCTTGAAATGATAATATATTTATAGCAACTCGTGATTGAAAAGCTATACAATTTAATGAAGACGATGTAAGACCTATGGGAAGAACAGCTTCTTGAGTAAGATGAATAAAATTAAAACAAGAAGATGAAGTAATGGAAGTTTGAGTTGTTTGACTTCAAGATAAATATGTTTTGATAGTTACTCAAAATGGTATGTGAAAAATATCAGAAATTACAGAATACAGAGACCAAAACAGATGATGATCTTGAGTAAAAGCTATGAATGTAACTCCAAAAACTTGAAAAGTTATATCTGCAATGACTTTAAAAGAAGAAGATTTACTTGATACTGATTTACTTTTAATGAGTAAATGATGACAAACTATAAGACTTCCTTTAAAATGAATTAGAGTAACTTCAAGAGTAACTCAATGAGTTATTTTAACAAAAATTAGATGAGAAGAAGATGAAATAGTTTCAGCTAGTTTGATGAAGTGAGTTGAAGAAAGTGAGTGAGAAATATTAAAATAATCTTGATTATTTAATCATAGAAATGTTATTATATATAATAATGCATTTCCACAAGTTTTTATGAAAGGAGTTTTTATGAAAAATATTTTTTATTAATTTGTGAAAGTGAGGTGATCTAATATCTCTAATAAGAGAAAGATCTTATTAGTAATGATAAGTTTCCCTAAAGATATTTTAAAAACTCTTAAGCAATTAAGAGTTTTTTTTGTTTTGTTGTGAAAAATTTATACTAATAAAAAAACTCTATATAAAGAAAAATCTTATATATAAAGTCTTTAAATCACATAATTTAGAACAATGGAGCGAGGGACCAGGTTTGAACTGGCACACCCAAGGGTTGAAGCCTTAGTACACTCACTCTTTTATGTTACCCTCGCAAAAACATTTTTAATGTGGAGACACTATATTAAAAATGTTTTTTTTGTCAAATTTTTTTAAAAACTATGATAAATTATCTAAAGCTTCTTTTAAAGTATCTACAGTTGGTACAATTGTAGTTATTCAAACAAGTTCTAATACATCTTTAACTCATTCATCACAATTACAAATATACATTTGACTTTCATTTTCTTCAATATTTGTATAAATGTCAGCTATATATCAAATAGATTTTGAATTAAGGTATTTTAAACTTTTAAAATTAAAAATAATTTTTTTATTAGAAAAATCTCAAATAGCTTTATATAAGTCTCAAAATGTTTTATCAGCATTAGTTTCATCTAATTCTCAAGAAAATTCATATATTAAAATTCCATTTTCTTCATTTTGTTTTACTTCTATTAAAGTTTCCATATTATGTAAAATAATTAAATAATAAATATTATGTTTTTATTATACATTATTTTGTTATGAAAATCAAATTTTTAAATATTTTTACCTTTTAAATTTTAAAAAATATGCTAAAAAAATATAAATTAGATGAAATTAATTCTATTATATTTGATATAAAACCTTGAGATATAGTATTTTTGTATTGAGATTTAGCATCTTGAAAAACTACTTTTTCAAAACATATTATTAATAATTTATTAAAGATAAATAGTGAAGTTATAAGTCCAACTTATACTTATTATAATAAATATAAAAATAATATATATCATTTTGATTTATATAGATTATCAAATTATGAAGAGTTTTTTTCTATATGAGGAGAAGAGATTTTAGATAATAAAGACAATATTTCAATTATTGAATGGCCTTGAATATTAAAAGATTATATTAAACCAACTATTGAAATTTATCTAAAAAAGCTTGATAATTTAAACGAAAGGGAAATAGAAATAAAAAGGATTAATTAATCCTTTTTATCAAATATTTCAAGTTATTTTTAATATTGCTCCAAATATAGCAAAAGCAAACCATAATACAAAAACTCAAGCTATTAAGATAGCAATTGGCTCTATCCATTTTGTTAAAGTTGCAAGAGAATAATTTACTTCTCTTGTGTATTGTTCGTTTAATTTTTTACATACTTTATCTAAGGAAGCTGTTTTTTCTCATACAGCAAGTAGTTGAACAAAGTCATTTGGAAAATAAATTCATTCTTCATCTACCTCCACAATAGAATCAACTATTTTTTTTCAAGAAGCTACCTTTGTTGATATATTGTTAAAAAAATCTTCATATATTGAATTATTTGTAGCTTTTCAAACTAAAATAATAGTAGAAACAACAGGTATTCAAGCATTCATCAAAATTCAAAGTAATGATGATGAAGAAGCTATAATATAGTTTTTATAAACACTTCAAATTAATGGAGTTGTTAAATAAATTGAATCAAGAGTTTTTTTTCAATTTTCTGTTGATTTATAAAATGCTATAAATAATACAAAAGTGAGTAAAAAAAGTATTAATAATATATAATTGTTTATCAAAAAATTACTTGTTGCAATAAGTGCAGTTGTTGCAAAGGGTTTTTCAACTCAAGTTTCTGCAAATAATGGGATTAAAGATGGAACTACATAAGTCATTACTATAATGACTGCTAAAATTAAAAATAAAATAATTATTATAGGATATGTTAGACTTGATTTTATAGTTTGTCTTAGCTCATACAATCTTTTTTGTTCTAAAGCAAGAGAAGATAATGAAATAACTAAAGTTCATGATTTTTCTCAAGCTTCTATTATAGAATACTCTGTTGGTCAAAAAATATCAGGAATTTTTTTTAGTGCTTTATTTAAGCTATCTCAAGAAGATATAAATAAAATTATTTCTTCAATTTTTTCTTTAAAATAAGGATTTTTTATTTTTTTACTAACAGATTTTAAGCTCTCAGTTATTGTTACTCATCAATCAAGCATAATAGATAAGTATTCATAAAAGTTAAATTTTTCAAGTAAAGATACTTTTTTAAATAAGTAAAATTGACTTTTTGCAATATCTTTATCTTTTTTATCTAAATTATTCATATTTTTTTATTTATATAATACTTTTATAGGTATAGATTGGCTTATTGGTCAAGATATATTTCACATAGGATATGAAAAACTTAATACATAAAAATTATATTTTGAAGAATTTAGTATCAAACTATCAATAATTTCAAGCATATCTTTTTCGTTTTCAAATGTAGCATTTAAATCAATTTGTCACTCTAAAAATCAAAATTCATTAGGTTCTCATTTAGAAAAAGATATAGAATTTATTTTTATTTTAGAAGGATTTTTATTAGCATATCAGTAAAAATAATCAATTAAATCATCTTCATCAAAATTAATTAAAAATTTATCTAAATTTAAATCGTTAAATTTTCAAGCATCAATATCTGTTTTTATTTTACTTATTTTTTCATATTCTTTATTTTTTTCCTCTAAATTTTTTGTAATTTCTTCTTTTATTGCTTTATTTGAAGAAATATCAAAATATATATTTTTAGTAAATAAAAATAAAATAAATAAAGTTAGTAATATAAATAAATATGAAAAAAGTTTATATTTTGAAGCATTTGTATTCATTTTTTGTAAATTAATTAATAAATTATTTAACTTTAAATTTTAGTCAAAATTCTATTTGGTCTTGACCACTAAAAGATTGAATAAAATCAAGAGATAAAATTCAATTTTCACCTTTTCTAAAATCCTTTACAAAGTTTTTTACTTTAGATGAAGCATAACTATATCAATCATCTAATGAGCTAGCATTAGTTGAAATACTTCATTCACTATAAGAAAATCAATTAAAAGTTATTTTTGATTTTTTAGATAATTCTAAAACTGTATTTAAAAATAAAGGAATATTTGAAAGATATTTATATTTATCTAAATAAGTTTTATTTGTAGTTACTATAGTATATAGTTTTACTTTTTTATCTTCATTTATTTTTTTTATATTTTCAGATACTTTTGTTACTTCTTTATTTAAATTATCTATACTTGTAGATAAAGATTTATTATAAAAAAATAATCATATAGTAAGTATTATAGAAAATATGAAAATAATAATTGTTATTTTCATCAAGTTGTATGATTTATTATCTAATTTATATGAGTCTGTTGCAACCATAATTTGTTATTTATTATTTAAATATATTTATAGTTTAACATATTTTTAATTTTAAAGCAAAAAAAAATAATAATCATTTTGATTATTATTTTTATAAATACTTACTAAATTAATTCATAATCACTCCAAGTATGAACCTAACTATTACAAATGATAACCACATTAAAAGTATTCATAGAGCAACTGATATAATGATTTTTTTAGCACTTGATGCTTTTTCTTCATCTCAAGCTGAAGTAAGTATTTTAAATCAAGCATAAATTATATATAATACTGCAATAACTGTTATAAATGTAAGTAAATATACAACTATATCTTGAATATAAGTAGAGGCATCTTTATTTGTTTCAATTCAATCAATTCACCTTTTTACTACTTCAGTTCATTCATCTAAAGAACAATCATCTCATCTACAATAAATTATTGAAGAGTTATCATCAAATAAATCAGCAAAAATAGTGTTTGGATTTAGATTTAAATAACTTAGTATAATAAGCAATATTAAAATTATTTTTTTCATTTGTGTTATAATTAGAAATTATTTTTAACTATTATATATAAAATATCTTTTTTTTAAAATTAATCTGTATTTAATATATATGTAAAATAAAAATATCAAAATATTATGTATAAAAATACAAAAAACATCATTGAAAAACTTAAAAATATATCAAATAATCAATGTAATATAAATGATAATAAAAATCATATAAATAATGTTTTTATATAAATTTTATTATAACTATCTTGATATTTTAAATACATTTTAGAAAAAAAGTATGCAAAAATAGAACTACATAATATGTGTAAAAAAACAGAAAAAATATTTCTTAAAAAATAAGTAGAAATTAATTCTTTTCAAAATCAAAAATTTTCATAAATAGATTTAAAAAATAATATATTTTCTATAAATGAAAATCATAAAGCTACAAAAATTGCATAAACTATTCAATCTTTTGAATTAAATATATTTAATGTTTTATCATAAGAAAAAAATAAAAATTTTGATAACTCTTCTATTACTCAAATTATTAAATAATAAAATATAACAAGTTTTAGTGAATTAAAAGCTATATCTCAAAAAGTTATATCTAAGTTTTTTTCAAGTGGTTTTGTAAAATCACCAAATGAATTAAAAATACTATTTAATAAATAAAAAATAATCGAAATAACTACAAAAAATAAAGAAAAAATTAACAATCTTTTTAAAAAAATAAAAAATTTTTGCCTAGTATAAGGAGGGGAATAAAATAAAAAAAATGGAACTAGAGAAAAAATAATTAATATCGATAAAAATGATAATAATACATTGATAAAAGAAAAATTACTTATTTGAGCAAAAATATTTAATATATAAAAAGAAAATTCTTTTGCTATATCTCATAAATATAATACTGGAATTACTGACAATCATCAAGCAAAAAGTCATAAAAAAAACCTTTTTTTATTTAATATATCATTGTTTATATATCAAAAAAAATATCCCCAAAGCGATATTGGTATAAAAGTAATTAAAATAATAGGTATTATATATATTATATCTTTCATGGGGGAAAAATTAATCTTTATATATTTTGTATTTTCAAAATTTTACATAATTATTTTCACTATTATTTTTTTTATTTTTTGTAAATATAGCACTTGCACTAACCATACTTATTCAAAAAAATAATAATATAAATCGTAAAATATATGCTATTATGGCAGGCCAAATAATTATTATTACTCAAGAAAGTATTAATATAATTCAAACTTGTAACATTGGAGGTATTAGTTAAGTATTATTTTTCTATTTTAATCGAAGCTCAAAGTTTTTTTAATTTATCTAAAAAATTTTCATATCATCTTTCTATATATTCAAATTTTGATATAGAAGTTTCTCAAGATGCTATCATTCAAGCAATAACCATTGATGCTCAAGCTCTTAGATCCCAAGAAGTTACTTGTGCTCACTTTAAATCCATTTTTCAAAAAATCAAAGCTTCATGTGGATTTAAAATAGCTGTATGTCATCACATTTTATCAAGTTCTATTAAAAAATTTAATCTTCATTCAAAAAGTATTTCATGTATTTTTGAAGTTCAATTCATTTGAGTCATTAAAACTCAAAAAGGAGATCATAAATCAGTTGGGAATCAAGGGAAAATATTTGTTTGAATATCTACTTTTTTTAAATCATTACTTCTAAAAACTCTTAAAGTATCATTTCAAAGATAGTCTATTTTTACTCAAGATTGTTTTAATTTTTCAATAAAAATATATAAATCATCAATTCTTGCATTTTTTATATCAATATAATCTTTTGCACACAAAGCTCAAATAATCATAAAAGTTCATGATTCTATATAATCAGAAATAATTTCATGCTCTATATTTGTATTTAAACATTCAACTCAAGAAATAATTATTTTATGATTATATCTGATTTTTATATTTGCTCAAGATAGTCTTAAAAATTTTATTAAATCCATTACATGTGGTTCTATAGCTGAAAGCTCTATTGTAGTTGTTCCAGGTCTTAGTACATTTGCAACTATTAAATTTTCTGTTGAAGTTACTCAAAATCAAGCATTTATAGTTATATCTCAAGATATTTTTTCTCAAGTAATACTTATTCTATCTTCATTTTCTACATAATCATATCAAATTGACTTTAATCAATTTAAGTGAGAATCAATAGGCCTTTTTCAGATATTGCATCATCCAGGAAAGGGGATTTCAATATTTCAAAAATAGTGAAGTAGTGGGCTTAAAAGTAGTATAGAAGCTCTTATTTTTTTTATCATTTCAGAGTTTAGATTTTTTATATCTAAATTTGTTGTGTCAAGATTTAAAGTATTTTCTTCAAATTCATATTTAACTCAAAGAGTTTTTATTATTTCTAAAAAAGTTAAAACATCTCAAATTTTAGGTACATTTTTTAATTTTACTTTTCATCTTAAAAGCAAAGTAGAGGCAAGAATTGGTAAAACAGCATTTTTTGATCAACTAACCTCAACTTCTCAAGATAAATTTCTTGAATTATTTACTTTATACATTTTTTTGTTTTTTATTAATTATTTTTAACATATTAACTATTTTTAAAATTTATCAAAAAATAATTTAAAAAAATTGATATTTACAAAAATATTATATAATTTGATTAATGTTATTTTTAAACAATAAAATATGTTAAATTTTAGAAAAATATTTGAATTTTTATTTAAATCATTTGATATATCTTGAGATACAAAATTAATTGAAAAATTAGAGCTTGACGGAGTTAGATTTTTAATGATTATTAAAAGACATTGGATTTATTGAATAATTCATTCTTGGAGAGTTTTATTTGTTTTAATTATAGCATTTATCAATTCATATTTATTGCTATTTTGAAGTAGTGATTGACATACATTGCTTTGAAGTATTATATGAATTTTCTTACTTTTAAATGTATTTTATTGGACTTTTATAATAATTATTTATTTAGTTAATTTTTATAAAATAGTTTGAAGCAAACCTGTTATTACAGATATTTATACAGCCATAAAAAAATCAAGAGAGAGTGATGAAATATTTACAAAATTTTTTAATCAAACACTTTTTTTATTAATTCTACTTTTTTGAATAACTATTTTTACATCATTTACTGCTATTTCTGAGTTTATTATTTGATGAACAACTAATTTTTGAGTTTGAGTTATTAATGCAATTCTTTTAATTGTTCAACTTGGACTTTTTTACTCATATCTTTTAAATATGATTAATTTAGAAATGGATTTTAATATAGTTATTTGAGAAAAAATATATTTTTTTAATCAAAGATGAGTTTTGTGAGATAGTCAAAATATGAATGCAAATAAAATCAAAACTATGAATACAAAATATGCTTGATTAATTGGGTCTTTTTTTAATTATTGAGAAATAATTATTTTATCAGAAGGGGATAATTGAGATAAAACTTGAGAAATGAGAATGTCATATATTTGAGATCCAACAGGAAGTGTAAAAAATATACAAAAAGTTTTAGCAAATGAGTTAATTACCTTAGAAAAAGACACTAATTTAGTATTAAAAAAAATAAAATTAGAAATAAAAATTAATGATTTAAATTCAAAAGAAAATATTGAGAAATTAAGAGATTATATGAAAAACAACGAAGAAGCTATTAAAAAAATGTTTGAATGATGAAATAGTGAAATTCAAAATGAAGTAAAAGAACTTTATAGTTTAATTTGATAAAATGTTAAAATTTTTAAAATTTTTATTTATAATTTTTATATTAATATCTATTTTTTGATATTATAAATACTCTAGTTTAGAAAATAGGTTTTTAAATGAAAATAAAAATATTGAAGTAAAATTGTGAGAAACTTTAACAAATGTTTTAATAAATGATTTTTGATATGATAAAATATTTTTAAAAATTTATTTTAAAATAAATAAAGACAAAAGTATAAATATTCAAGCTTGAAACTACAATTTTTCTTCTTGAGAAAATATAAATGATATTATAAAAAATTTTTCAAAAGGAACTAAAGCTTTAGAAGAAAAGCTAACTATTTTAGAATGATGGAATATTTATGATATAGACGAGTACTTGACTTTTTTAAATTTAATAGAAAAAGGAACTTTTATTTCTAAAGCAAAAAACACTAGTGAGTTTAAAAATGAATATAGTTTTTTAAATGGATTTTTAACTTTAGAATGATTTTTATATCCAGATACTTATTTTGTAAATAAAAATACATTTATTCTAGATGATTTTATAAAACAAATGTTACAAAACTTTAAGCAAAAAGTATTTGTAAATTTATTATATACTTTAGATGAAAATAATTTAAAAGAAGTTATGATACTTTCATCAATAGTTGAAAAAGAAGAAAAAAATGATTTAGAAAGATATACTGTTGCTTGAATACTAAAAAAAAGATTAAAAAATAATTGGATGATTTGAGCAGATATTACAGCTTGTTATGCTTTTGAAATAACATCAAAAGAGTGCCAAAAAAACCTAGTAAAATATATTTATGAAAAAAATGATTATAATACTAGAACAATGACTTGATTGCCTAAAACACCTATAAATAATCCTAGTATTTCATCCATAGAATCAGTTTTAAATAGTAATAATAATACTCCATATTGGTATTATTTACATGATAATAATTGAAAAATCCATTATTGAAAAACAAATGAAGAACATACTCAAAATAAAAATACTTATTTAAAGTAATTTTTCATAATTTACCCAAATTATTGCATCTAAATGAAGTAGAGAAATACCTAATTTACAAGAAATATCTTTATAAAAATCATTTATTTTAACTTTTTCATCTTTGTTGTATATTTCATAAATTTTTGTAAGTCTAGAATCTATTGGAATACTTATTTCTTTAGGAAACTCTATAAATTTATTAAAATAAACTCTTGATCAATATCAAAACATTTTTACTCAAAAAACAATTGTTTTTTGAGTATTTTTTTGATTCATTACTTTTGCAAGAGAGTTATTTAATAAAAACATATTTTCATAATAAAAATTTTCATTGTTTATAAAATGATTTAAAAAAGGTTTTAATTTATTTAATCTATTTATTTTTGTTTCTATAAATCTTTTATTTCATTTAGAATTTTTTATAAATTCACTTAATTTTTTTATTAAATCATCTATACTATTAACTTCATTTATTATAAAATAATTACTAAATTCTTCCCAATATTTTTCTCAAGTGCTTGATAATTGATAACAAATTATTGAATTTGCTAAAATTAAAGACAAATAAAAATCTTTATTTTTTATTTTAAAATAAAGATTTTTTAAATAAATAAATTGTAAATCTTGCTCTTCTATCTCTTTAAAATTTGTATTTAAAGATTGCAATTTTAAAAAAATATCCATTATTTTTTATAACTAAGTAAATCTTTTTGTTTTAACAACTGAGTTTCTAGTATAATAGCAAGTTCATTTTTTAAAGTTTCTTTAGTTTTAGGTCCAAAAACTCAAGCTCATAAATCACTTTTTGATGATATTAAGTTATTTTTTAATTGATAGTTTATTAAAGCTGTTTTTGTTGTTTCTCAAAATTTTGCAGTATCTTTTACTTTAAAAAATCATAAGGTTTTAAGAGTTTTTTGTAAATTTCTTACATTTTCTCAACTATCTCATAATTTAGGAGTTCATATTTGAGTAAAATGATTATCTATTTTAGAATCAACTGTTTTTTTAATAAAAGCAAGTTCTTTTTGTATTTTTTGCTCTTTTTCTTTTGCTATAGCAAAATCTTTATTTAATTGATTTAATGATTTTTCTCCAAAATATCAAGCTTCAGGAGAGTTTTTATCTTTTATAATCTTTGAATTAACTTGGTATGAAATAAGTTCATTTTTTATATTTTCATATGTTCAATTGATTTCTCATGTATAAAGTCACATTTCTTTAAAAATATTTTGAAGTTTTTTTACTTCATTTTCATTTGGATTTTCTTTATCTATATTTAAAGATGAGATTAATTTATTTTCAACTTTTTTTTCTTGCTCTATATTACCTATATTATTTGAGGAAACTTCTTTTACTTCATATTTTGCCAAAATATTTAAAGGAGCAGGGAGAGAATCAATATTTATTGAAACTGGAGTTTCAGTGTCTGCTAAAACATATCAAGAAAGCTCTTTTTTTCAAAAATTTAAAGCTCTTGCAAGTCATTCATCACCATATCACATCCATATATCAAGTCTATCATATTTATATCATCTTGTTTCATTTAGATCTGTTGATACTATAGCTCATCATCTATCAGCTACTTCAACAGTTCAGATTCATTCAAGATATATTTTTGTTCAAAAAGGATAATTTTTAGGTGCAGCTATCATTCAAGGATAAACTGCTTTTCATGAAGCTCATCTAATTCAATTTCAGTTTAGCTTTTTATCTGCTTCATAACTTCATTTGAAGTAGTATTTTTGATTAGGTAGGGGGGAGTAGTATGCTGAAACTACAAATTTATTTTCAAAAGCATAAGTATTATAAGATGCTTTTACTGTTTCAAATGTAAAAAATGATAGGTTAAGAAATAAAATATTAAAAATTAAGATTTGTGATAATAACTTTTTCACTTGTATTTTTTATATAATAAAATAATAAATTCAAATCCATTAATGCAATATTTTTTAGCACTTTTTGGGGGGAATTTATCTCCTTTTTTATAAAAATGTTTACTTATTATACTTAAAAAAAATATTTATCAAGTTTTATTTTTTTACTTGATAAATATTTTTTAATAAATATTATAGTTTTATCTTTTTATTTGGGATTAGCCAAGTGGTAAGGCATTGGACTCTGAATCCAACATCATAGGTTCAAATCCTATATCCCAAGCCAATTATAAACTTTTTAAATTAATTTCATTTTTTAGCTTTTTTATTTATCATCAACAATATATTTTTTCTTTCTATTTTCAAGTACTAAGGCTCTTTGTTTTTGTAAATATTTAATCAAAATATATGGATGAGGCATAAAGCGAAATATTCTCTCTTCTTTAGTCTGAAGTTCTATAATTATTTTACCATATCATAATATATTTGATATAAATCATCTTGAATATGCATCTAATTTTATTATTTTAAAGGCATCTATGATTTCAATATCATTTCTCATAATAAGTGAGGCATTAATTATAAAAATTTGGTCTCAAGTAATAATAAATAAATAATTATAAAATTCTATAACTGATAATATAAATTTGAAAAATGAATAATTTACTAAAATTAAAACTGATGGTAAAATAACATACAATACTAATTCATCTCCTAAAGCTTCTCTATAAAATACTCAAATAAATGATAAAATAATAGCAAATATTAAAATAAATATAAATTTTAATAAAAAAAGAAAAAATATTATCCAATGTTTTCTCACAATAATATTTTCATTATGTTCTTTATACATAGATAAATTTTAAAATAATAAAAATAGATAAAACAAATAATATTATAAATAAAACAAATATTATTTTTTTTAATGATTTATATACTCATTGTAACCATTCTACTTTTGTATAATTTACATGTTTATCATTTAAATTTTTAAGTCTTTTAATTATAAAAATATAAACAAAAACCAAAAATATAAAATAAAGAATAATTCAAAGAGATACTGAGATAATATCCATATATTAATAAATTATATAATATATAAATTTATTATATTTTTTATTTAAAATAAGCAAATAAATAAAATTTGTGAATATATTTTGATAAATTTCATTTATTTATATAATAAACTAAATTTAATTTTAATTAAAAATTCTAATGGAAAATATTTTAGAAGTAAAAGAAATAACTAAAGATTTATCTTGATATGAAGTTTTACATAAAGTTTCTTTTGAAGTTAAATCATGACAAATTTATTGATTTTTATGACCAAATGGAGCTTGAAAAACAACAACAATGAAGTGTATTATGTGACTTATAACTCCAGAGTCTTGAGAAATAAAGATTTTGTGAGATAATACTTTATCAACAAAAACAAAATCTCAAATAGGTTTTATGCCAGAAAATACTTATTTATATAAACATTTAACTTGAGAAGAATTTTTAAGATTTAATTGAAACTTTTTTTGATTAAAAAAAGATGATTTAGAAAAAAAAATAAAAAATTTACTAAAAAAAGTATGATTATATGAAGCAAAAGATAAGTATTTAGCAGAATATAGTAAATGAATGCTACAAAGAGTTTGATTAGCACAATCAATTATAAATGATCCAAAAATATTATTTTTAGATGAACCTATGAGTTGACTTGATCCAATTTGAAGAAAAATGGTAAAAGATTTACTTGTAGAATTAAATAAATCATGAACTACTATATTTTTTAATACACATATTTTAGCTGATGTAGAAAGTATTTGTGATAGTTTTTCAATTATTCATAAATGAAATATAATAGTTAAAAATAAAGATATAAAATCATTAAACAAGCCACTTGAAGATTTCTTTATTGAAGAAATATCAAAATAATAAAAAGCTTGAAAAAAAATATTTTTTTATATACTATATCTTAGGTATGTAATGGTTATTGGTTATCTCCTTTTACCAATAATTATTGCATACCCATAAAATAAAGCAAAAAACTAAGAATTAGATTATAATTCTTTTTTATTATTTAAAGTAAATTTAATGTCAAAAAATTATTATGATATATTGTGAGTTTCAAAAACTTCAACTGAAGATGAAATAAAAAAAGCATATAGAAAAAAAGCAATGGAGCACCACCCAGATAGATGATGAGATGAAGCAAATTTTAAAGAAATAAATGAAGCATATAGTGTATTATGAGATAGTCAAAAAAGAAATGAATACGATACTTATTGAAGAGTTTGATGAGGATGAAATCCTTTTTGATGATGATTTAATTGAGGTTGATTTGATGTAGATTTAGGAGATATTTTTGAACAATTTTTTGGTTGATGATGAAGAAGCTCATCAAGGTGAAGAAAAAAATCTTGAAATATGCAAGGTGAAGATTTAGAATACAATTTATCAATTGATTTAAAAACTTCTATTATTTGATGAAAAACAACTTTAAAATATGAAAAATTAATTGTTTGTGATGACTGCATGGGAGTATGATGAGAATGAAAAAAAACTTGTAGTGATTGTGGTGGATGATGATATGTAAAATATAGACAACAAACAATGTTTTGAACTATAGAACATACTTGAGTTTGTGAAAAATGTCACTGAAATGGAGAAATGCTAGAAAAAGTTTGTAAAACTTGTAATTGACAAAAAAGAATAAAAAAAGAAGTCATATATGAACTTGAGATCCCAGCTTGAATAGATGAAGGTATGGTTATAAAAATATCTTGAGAATGAAATGACGGAATTTGAGCTTGAGCTTGAGATTTGTATGTAAAATTTAAGGTAAATTTAATAGATAAAAATTTAATTAGAAAATGAGTTAATTTACACTATGATTTAGAAATAGATGTAATAGAAGCTATTTTGTGAACTACAAAAGATATAAATATACCAGTTATTTGAAAAAGAAGCATTTTAATTGATGCTTGAACTCAAGTTTGAAGTATTTTAAAAATGAATTGAGATTGAGTAAAATATATAGATAAAGATAAAAAGTGAGATTTATTTATAAATTTACTTATAAAAATACCAAAAAGACTTTCAGAAATAGAAAGAGAATGTTTTGAGAAAATAGCAAAAGAAAAAAAGCTAAATGTACATAATAAAAAATGAATATTTGAAAAAATATTTGGGTAAATAAAAACTAATAATAATTGCATTTTAAAAAATAACTATAAACTAATATAGTTATTTTTTTATATTTAAAAAATGCTAAAAAAATATTTTTTAATTTGATTAATATTTCTACTTTTTTCTTGTCAAAATGAATATCTAGAATTTCATAATGGAAATTCAGTTAAAGATACTTCAAATATATCTCAAGATAAAAATGATTTTGCTTTTGATGATATAGAATATTTTTCTTGAATTATACTAAACCATACTCCAAGTTTAAAATTTTTGGATGAATTAACTACTAAAATTGATAGTGCAAAAAATGTAGTTTATGTTGAAGTGTATATTTTTACTGAAAAAAGACTTAAGAAAGCTTTAAAAGATGCCAAAAAAAGATGACTTGATGTAAAAGTAATTTTGGAAAAAAATGTATATCTAGCTTGAAATTTAAATAAAGATACTTTTAATGAGTTAAAAAATGCTTGAATTGAAATAGTTTATTCAAATCCTAAAAATTATGCTTTAAATCATACGAAAATGATGATAATTGATGATGAAATCATTATTTCAACAGGAAATTATTCATACTCAACTTTTAAATATAATAGAGAGTTTTTTATATCATTAAAAGATAAAAACTATATAGATATTTTTTTAAAAATATTTGAAAATGATTTCAATTGAGAAAAGTTTGAAATCAAAAAAAATAATTTAGTTTTAAGTCCTTTTTCATCAAGAGAAAAACTAGAATATTTACTTAAAAATGCTAAAAAATCTATAAAAATATATGCTCATAATTTTTGAGATGAAAATATAAAAGATATATTAATCAATCAAAAACAAAACAATATTTTAATACAAATGATTTTTCCTGATTTAAAAAAGGTTTCTTCAAATAAAGAAATAATAAATGATTTAAAATCAAAAAAAATTGATATAAATATTATAGATAAACCTGAAATTCATGCAAAATCTATTTTAATTGATGATGAATATTTATATATTTGAAGTATAAATTTTTCAAGTGCTTCAATAGATAGAAATAGAGAAATTTGAATTTTAATTAAAAACAAAGAAATTATAAAAAGTTTTTTAGATATATTTAATGATGATTTTTTAAAATAATCAATTTTATTTTTTTGATTATTTGAACTTTTATGATATAGTATTATATATTAATAATAAATTATAAAAATTTATGAATTTACAAAAAATAACTTTTTTTACATTATTTATAATTATTTGATTATTTTTTATTTTAAATATTTCATTTTTTTCAAAAAAAGAAACTATATCTAATTTTAGTATCCCTGAAGTAAAAACTTGAATTAATTTATTAGATAATGAAAATAAATTAGTTGAAACTAAAGAAAATAATTTCAATGAAAAAAATATTTATATAGATTATTTAAATGATTTAGATAAAGTTTATTTTTCATCAAATAATTATAAAAAAACTGTTTTAGATAATAATATAAATTTTGAGCTTTGAAATTGAAGTTATATATTTGATTTATATGATTTATCAAATAATTTTTCTATAAATAATAATTATTTTAAAATAACTCCAAAATCTCCAGGTAGTGTTTTAGTTGAAGTATCAAGTGCAGAAATAAAAATATATTCATTTTCACAGGTTTTAAATATTGATTTACTTTGAAATAATTTTAAAAAAACTACTTCTTTAACTATATATCCACATACTTATTTTTCAATTAATCCATCAAGAAATAACTTTTTACAAGATGCAGATATTTTAAGAATAGCATCTATATCAAAAATTATTTATATAAAAGATGAGTTATTAACTAATTCTTTAGATATAAATAAAGGTTTTTTAAATAAGATTAATATTTCAAATGATAAAATAAAATTACTAAATTATTTTATAAATGATACTTATACAAGTAAAAAAACTGATTTATTTGACTTAGATAATATAGTTATATATAAAAATAAAGATTTATTTTGAATTAAATATATAGAAAAATATTTCCAAATATTTTTAAATGAAGAAAAAAAAGTAGCTTTTTATAAAAAAAATATTTTAAATAATATTTCCTTATTTTTCTCAAAAAAAGAAGAAATAGATCAAAAAAAGTTAAGTGAAGAAATTATAAATGATTTTAAAGAATTAAAAAAAATAGATTTAAATGAATTTAATAGTTTTAAGTCAGTTTTTTCTTATTATTATTTATCAATTTTAAAAATTAATGATATAAATTTTATTGATAAAGTAATAACTTTTGCTAAAATAAATACTTCTATTAATGATTTTAAAAATAAAGAAATAGAAAAATCTTATTTTTACTTAAATAAAATATATTTTTTAGTCGATGTTAAAAAAGATGAAAAAACATTTTTACAAAAAAATATAATAACTTTTTTAAATAACTTTTTAGCAGAAAATAATATAAAACTAAAAGAAGATAATATAGATATAGAAAATTCTAAAGATAGTAATTCTAAAATAGAATACTTATTATTTTTCTTAAAAAATATTTTAACTTATGATGTTGATTTTTCAAATAAAGAAAGTATTTGAAGATTACTTGATACTTATAAAATATATTTTATTACATCAAATAAAATAAAAGAAAACTTAAACTCTCAAACAAAAACAGAAACTTTACTTCTAGAGTTTAGTGATATATATATTAATTTTTTAAAAGAAATTAGAAAAAATTTATTTAAACCTAATTTAAATGATGAGTGATTACTTGTGTTATCAGATATATTTATTAATAGAGATGATTTAGATAAAGTAAAATATATATATGATTTTATAAATAATTTTTATACTAAAAATAAATGATTTTTATCTTCTAAAAATTATTGATATGATTCAGATTATATCAATTATAATAATAATTTTAGAGAATATTATCTAGCATTAAGTAATTATTGAGATTACTCTATACAATATAATAAGCTAAAAAGTGATTTATTAAATACAAATACTATTTTAGAAGCAAATAAAGAAATAATATTATCTAAAGAAAATTTAATTAATTATTTAAGCCAGTTTAATTGAATTGATTTATCAAAAATTACATATACTATTTCTTCTCAAAAATATTATATAGTTTGAAATTTGATAATTAATAATGATAAATTTTGATTTGAATTATATCCAAATGAACTTAATTTAATAAAAAATATTTTTAAAAATAATGAAAAATTATCTC
This sequence comes from uncultured Candidatus Peribacteria bacterium, assembly GCA_964527685.1. GTDB lineage: Bacteria > Patescibacteriota > Gracilibacteria > BD1-5 > UBA6164 > UBA7396. The sequence goes on from CAZGOC010000001.1 coordinate 343,281, forward strand.
TTTCTTATGAACTAGACTCTATTAAAACTGATTTAAAAATACTTTATGAAGATGCTGAAGATAAAGATAAGTCAAAATATGATTTTAGAAATTTCTTTTTAAATACATTTTATTATAAAAAAGAAGAAGATAAAAATAAATATGAAGTTGAAAAAGATAGTATTTGAGAAAGTAAAATAGTTTCTATTTTTAAAAGAGGTAAATTATTTTGAACTACTTGAGATTTTAATATTTTAAAGTGATACCTTGATATAAAATATAATGATGTTAAAGTAGAATTTTTAAATAATAAATATAATATAAATATTATAAATTCTATTTTAAATACAAGTATATTAATTTGAGAGGATGATAAAAATATATTAGCTAAAGTTAAAGCAGAGTATGTTTTTAATGACAAAGATCACTACTTTAAAAATATCTATATAACTTTTTATGATAGAGATTTATTTAATGCTTGAAAAGAGGAAAAATTATTTTGATGAAAAGAGTTTAGAATATTTAAAAATATAAATATTCTTGATTTTAAAACAGAATTAAATAAAGAAATTATATCAATATATAAAAATAATTAATTTTTGATTTTTAAATTTAATTTATATAATAAATCAAATTATTTAACTAAAAAAATTATGGAAAATAAAAATACTTTTGCTAAAATATCAGCTATAATTGCTTTAATTGCGATACTTTGATCTGTAGTTTGAACTTGAGCTTTAGTTTTATTTGAAAATTTAAAAAATGACTGAAATACTTCAAATACTCAAAACTTACCTGATGAACAACTAAAAGATATATTAAAACTTTATACTTGAGCTGTTAATTGAACTTGATGAGAAAATGAAAATAATTCATTAAGTGGTAAAACTAATTAATTTTTTGATTTAAATTTTTAATTTATAAAAAAATCTTTTGTGTTTTTTAATTAAATATGATTTAATTATATTAATATATTTTAAAATCATAATATGATTAAAAAAATTATAAATAATTATTATAACTTCTTTGATAATACACTTTGAGATACAACTATTGTGGTATGATTTATAGGAATTATGATTTTCCTAGCTTGATTTTTATGAAATACAAATGCTTCTTTTAGGTGAAATATTTTAGAATACAATAAAAAACAAGAAAATATAATTGTTATAGATGGGGTTAAATATAAATTGCAATTAGAAAAATTAAATTAATTATTTTAATTTAATATCTAAATTAATTATTTTATAATTTATATTGTCTAGTTTAGTTTTTATATTTTTAATTAATATATCTTTAATAGTTAGTATTTCAGAGTTTAGTATAGGAGAATTAGTTTTTAATAATATAATATTTTTATTTAATTTAATAGATATAATTTTAGATTTTATATCTATTTTTTTTATATTTAAAAAATCATTTATTATACTATTATAAATGATAGATGAAATTATTTTATCTTCTTTATTTGTCTTATTTAAAGACTTTATAAGTAAATCTTTTATATTATTAAAAATCATTTTTTAAAAAATTATTACAAATTCTCATTTTACTTTATCTTTGTTATTTTCAAAATACTCTAAAATTTCTCAAACTTTTCATCTTTTAAATTCTTCAAATTTTTTTGTTAATTCTCTCCCAACAACTATTTCTAAATCTTTTCAAAAATAAGTTATAAATTCATTTAATGTTTTTATTATTCTATGAACTGATTCATAAATTATAACTGTTTGTTCTTTATTTTGTAATTTTTTAAACAAAGTTTGTCTTCATTTTTTAATAGGTAAAAACCCTAAATATAAAAAATGATTTGATGGCATTCAAGATACTGATAATGCAGTTATACAAGCACTAACTCAAGGAATTGGAACTACATTTATATCATTATTTAATGCTTCTTTTATTAAAGCATATCAAGGGTCTGATATACCAGGAGTTCAGGCATCTGATATTAAAGCTACTTTTTTTCAAAGTTTTAATTCATCAATTATTTTATCAACTTTTGTTATTTTTGAGTAAGAATGATAAGAAATAAGAGGTTTTTTAATATTATAGTGATTAAGTAAAGTAGCTGAAGTACGAGTATCTTCACATGCTATTAAATCAACTTCTCCTAGTGTTTTAATAGCTCTAAAAGTGATATCTTCTAAATTTCAAATAGGAGTTGAAACTATATAAAGCATTTTTTTTTATTAAAATTAAATTAACTTTATTATAAATCATACAATAAAAAGTCAATTAATTTTGATTTTTTACTAATTTTATAGTATAATAAACTAAAATATTTTTTAAAATTATACTATGGTAAATAATTGAAAAGAAATTTTAGAAACAAATGAAGATAATAAAAAATCAAATTGATTTAATTATAAAGAAATTATAAATGATTTTATAGAAAATAAAACTAAATGAGATTTACTTTATTTTCAAAGCAATAATAAATACACTAATATTTGGGATGATTTTTTATCATATTTAAAATATAGTTCAAACCTTGATGTAAAAACTATTAAAGAATTAGAAGACTGAAAAGATTTAAAATATTTAGTTGAATTAAAAAAATTATCAATCACTCAAAATATTGATAATATTGCAATATTTTCTAAAACTCTAAAATCTTTTGAACTTGATTATAACTTGACTTTAAATAAATTTGATTTACTTAAAGAAAAACTAAATAAATCAAGTATTAAAAATTTAAAATATTTAATTAATTCACAAGTAGATAGACAAAAGTTTTTATTAAAAGAAAAAATTTTTAATTTAGATGAAATTAATGCAAATTTAAAAACAAATACTGAAAAATTAGAGTTAATTTTTCAAAATAATCAAGAATTAATAAATCAAGCTCAAAATAATCAAGAATTAACTCATTCTATTTTAAGACTTCTAAATATGAATTCTAAAATAGATTTAGAAGATTTAGATAGTATCTTAAATGCACTTTCTGCTGAATGAAAAAAATATTTATTATCATATTTTATACCACACATATCAATAAAAGATGTTAAGGATATTTGATTAATAGATGAAGAAGAAATAAAAAAATATGTTAAGTTAGTAATTGAACATGCCAAAATAGACTTAGAATTACTTGATGAAATTTATGAAAATATAGATATTTCAAAAATACACATTAATAGTTATGATTTAATTAATAAAACAAATTTTATTTGATTACTAAATTCTAAAAATAAACAAATTATATTAGATGAAATAAATAAAACTAAAGATGTTTTAGCTTGAAATGAAATTATAAATTATGATGATTTTATTAAAAATGTTAAACAACATAAAGAATTACCAAGTGAGATAAAATCAAATATTGAAAAATTAGCTTTATGAAATTATATAGAAATAAAATCTCAAAAAAAAGATTTTACTACTGTGTATTTTAAAGTTTGAGAAATAAATGATTTATCAAATCAAGCAAATATTGATTTGTGATTTAAATTATACAATGTAACAAGAATAACTTGAGTTGCAAAAAATGAAGAAAATTGTTATTCTGAATTTAAAAATTTTAATAGTATGATTGATTTTTTAGTTTCTATATCAAAAGCAAATTTTACACTAAACTTTTTAACTAAACAAGATTTAGAAACAAATAAAATAAATGAAGTTGAAGAACAAGAAATTGAAACAAAAGAACAATTAGCCATATTTTTAAATGAATATGATGAAAAATGAAAAGATGTGCCACTAGAAAAAACAGCATTTACTTATAAAGATTGAGAAGAAGAAATTGACCTTTCTATTACAAGTATAGCATGAAATGAAATAGTTTTAAATAGTGGTGAAAGATTATCATTTAATGCTTTTGCTCAAGCTTTTAAGGAAAAAGAGCCTAAAAGATATTTAAGAGTTGATAATTTAAAAGAATTAATTGATAGTTTAAAACAAAATAATAAAGAGTTTAAAGATATAGAAGTAGATAAAAATAAAATAGTTCCAAAATCAAAAAAATGAGATGAAGATTTTAATTGAATTGAGTATTTTGTTTGAGAAAAATGAGAAGCTATTTATATAGATGAAATATATGACTGAGAAATTACTTTTATAACTTGAGAATATAAAGAATCAAAAGATTGAAATACCTTTAAATGAAAGGAAAAAGCAACTAAATGGTCTTATAATTCATTTTATTCATATATTAGAGATAAAAAACTTACTCCTAAATATGATATGGAAATAAAAGATGAAATCGAAACTATAAATAAAGTACCTAGAAAAAGACACTTTTTTACTGAATTTATGTGAATGATGTCAATTGCAGAAATGACAAAATGATTTAGTTCTATTACAGATACTATTAAACATCACCTTGAAACTTGAAATCAACTAAAATCAGCTCAATTTGCAATGAAATTAGGAAGGTTTTTACCTCAAGATATAAGAGATGAATTACAATCCACTCTTGAATCAAAAGAGAAAAAAACTATGCAAGAATTAAAAGACTCTCTTCAATGACTTGATTCAGGACTTATGGTAGCAAAGGTAGAAAGAATATTATTAAGTAAATCATCTCACCAATACGAAATAGAAGCTGCTATGTTTGCTACTATAAAGTATTGAGGATTATACCCAAAAAGTTTACAAAAATATAGATGAAGATATCTATGGTTTTTTGCTTTATGATGAAATGAAGCAGATATTAAAAAAATGACAAAAGAATTAAAAGAAAACGACCCGGATGTAATGATAACAGAAGAACTACTTATATGAGTTTTATTAAAAAAACAAGCTTGAACTACTTGACATAATTGAATCAAAAGAAGATCTAAAATATATAAAGAGTTTTGACGAGATTTAAAGGCTTGAGTTGAAAAAGAAATGTGAGATTGAGAAGCAGAATCTTGAACAAAAATGACTCAAAAATGAAGACTTGACTATATTATGTGAGAATTTAAGTGATGAACTTATGCAAATGGTATTTGAGCTATTGAAAAACTATGGTGAAAATGACCAGACCCAGCATATATAATGAATGCTCCAACCTTTATTATTTTAACTTCGGGGATTTCAGAAAATTTTTCTCAAATATTAATAAATAAATTAGTTAATTATTGATATTCTACTTCTCATGTATCTTTTTTATATTGTAAATCAAAACAATTAATAAAAGAATACAATGAATATGTAGAAAATGTTATAAAAACAAAATTTAAAGATAATTCTAAAATGCTTGAAGATTTTTTAGCTATAAAAAAATCTTCAAATGATAAAAAAGTAGAAAAATCTTATAATTTTTGGATGAAGTATTGAGCAGATTTATACCCTACATTAAATATGAATGATTGATATGTTGTTGCAAATAAAAATATTCCTTGAAATGAAGCATTAAATAGTTATTTTGAAAAAATTAAATGATATGTTAATAGTGATGATTTTCAACCAAATTCAGATGATATAGAAGGATGAGTTTATGATCAAGAAAATTCTTGACTTGCACAAGTTTGAGCTTTTGTGAATAAAATTGAATCAAATGATAGATGATATATAAATAAAAAAACAAAAAAAATATTGAAAATGCATACTGACTATTTAAAAAATACCATGAAATCAAGTGATTTAACTGTTGAACAAAAAAAAGAAATATTTTTTGATTTTTATAAAACTATTGAAAGAAAAGTATATTCTAAAATAGCTCCATATAGGTGAAATAATACAAATAATTGAAAATGGTTTAAAGATTATGAAATTGTTAAAGCATTAAATGATAATTGAGTAAATATTTTTGATTGAGATGATAATTATGAATTATTTTTAGAAGAAAAATGGAATGAATTAGTTTTAAATAATTTTTCTTTAAATAAAACAAAAAATGATAATTTAGAAGATGTAAAAAATAAATTTCAAAAATGAATTGAAAGTATTTTAGATGAAATAGATTAATTAAATAGAAAGTATAAATTGACCTACTTCGAAAATATTGTCAAGTTCTATATCTTTTAGACACACATAGAATACGAAAAAATAGATAAAAATCAAAAATTAATAATATTTTAGCAAATTGGATAGGAGACATTTTTAAAACAGCATGAATAAAAAAATAATTTGAATAAAATTTTAATTGATTTTTTAATAATTTTTATATAATAAAAAATATTTTATTTTTTATATTAAAAATATGTGAAGATGACCTGTTGTTGCTAAAAAAAAAGAAATTTCAAATGCTGCTAAGCAAAAAATTTTTACAATTCATGCTAAACTTATTTCAATAGCTGCTTGAAAATGATGAGATCCTGCACTTAATCCAAGTTTGCATGATGCTATTGAGAATGCAAAAAAAGATAATTTACCAAATGATAATATAGAAAGAGCTATAAAAAAATGAACTTGAGAAGATAAAGATTCAAGTAAAATCGAACAAATAGTTTATGAATGATATGGAACTTGAGGAGTTGCTTTTATGGTTTCAACTTTAACTGACAATAAAAATAGAACAGCTTCAAATATAAGGCATATTTTTACAAGATATGCTTGAAGTATGGGGGAATCAGGAAGTGTTTCTTATATGTTTGAGAGAGATGGGATTATTATTATTAATTTAGATAAATATAAAAAAGACTTACTTGAAGAAATAGTTTTTGAAACTCAAGCAAAGGATTTTTTTGATGAGGATTGAATGTTTAAAGTAATAACATCTTTAGAAGATTTTTTAGATACTAAAAAAATATTTGAATCTAAAAATATTAATTTTGAATTTGCTGATATTGATTTTATACCAACAAATATAGTTGATATAACTGATTTTGATAAAGCTTTGAAGTTAACTAAAATGATTGATGATTTTAATAATGATGATGATGTTGAAAAAATCTCTGCTAATTTAAATATAGATGAAAAATTACAAAAAGAAGTAAATGATTTTATAGAAAAAAATACTTTTAGAACTTAAAAAAAGAAAACAATAAAAAAATTTCCATAATTAAAAATTAGATTTAATTATAAAATGGATAGTTATTTTGATTAGAAATGATGATTAAAAAAGAGAGAAAAATTAGTTTAATTTTTTTCTCTCTTTTTTAATCATCTATGAATCCTAATCTTATTTTTTGAATTTACTATTGTAAATTGCACTAACAATTTGCTCTGTTTGATTATACATATAGCTATCTTGAACTTTTTGCCAAACTATTTTATTGCTATTTACTTTAGTTAAATAATCAATTTTTATTTCAAAAAATCAATTATTTGATAAAAACAAAACCAAGTAAAACATCATTATAAATATTCAAAAAGCACTCAATCAAAAATGAAAACGAATTTTATTTTCTTTTTGCATAAAATGTCTTTCTTTTAGGTAATTTCAAAATAAAAAAACCAAAATTCACAAACCTAAAAGCCAAGAAACTTTATATAAAATAAATGATAATAACAATAAAGATCAAGTAAAATGTATTATATAAAATTTATAAGTATTTTTATTGTTTTCAAAAGTTTCATACTCTTTAAAAAAAGTAAATGTTTTACAATATTCTAAATAATTTTTAGGTAAAATAAATAACATAAAGTATTTAAAAGTATTGTATGTTTTAGGGTTTAATGCTAGTTTTTGAGAGAATATTTTCAAAATATATCATTTATAAATATCACTAAAAACATCATCCTCTATATACAAAATAATATTTCTAAATTGATTAAATCAGTCCATAAAAGCATAAGTTTCTTTTTTTGATTCATCATTTCTTAATTTAACTCTATAATTTACTCTATTTTCAAGCCAATTTTTTTCATCTATTTTTACTGATATTTCCTGATTAACTACTGAAGTTTTAAAGTATTTTTCTCTTATTTTATTTCTTATATATCACCATAAATATCATCTTTTTTTAGGGTCTTCTTCTTTTGAGATTTCTGAGTAAATATTTAAATAAAAATCAAAATTAATTAAATTATTTGATAGTATATTGTCTAAAATATTTAGTATTTTTTGATCTAAAGCTTCTTTTTTAAAGTCATTAATAGTGTCAAAATTAATTAAATTGTCTATTAAAACTTCTTTTGAGTAAGATAATTTGTTATTTAAATTTAAATCAAAGAAACTATAAAACAATTCTATATCATTTTTTGAATTTTTATTATCTTTTCAATTAATTAATTGTTTAATAATTTCATTTCAAAAATTTTTTTCTTTTAATAATTTTAACTGAGTAAAATCAATATTTTTTTCTTTTAAGAAATTAAGTAATTCTTCATATTTTTGATATTTTTCTTCCTTCAATAAATCACTCACTATATCTTTTGAATTATTTTTCAAAGATTTTATTTTTTGAACAAGATGTTTAAATTCTCAGTCTATTTTTGAATAACTTTCAAAATAAATATCTTCAAAAAAATATTTTGAATCTAAAATATATTTTAATTTATCTGTAGAAATATGATTTACTCCTAAGTTTTTTAATAATTGATGTTTTTTTGTATTATCATCAAAAGTAGACACTGAAGTTTCAACATAATCTATTAAATTTTCTAAATGAACAAAAAAATTACTTTTTATTTTATTTATTTGAAATAAAAATGAAACTGGATTTTTTGTTTCAAGAAGTATGTCAATATCTTTTTTTAAAGATATAAAATTGTCTATATATTTATTTAAATTTTCATCTTTTGATGTATAATCTTCTAATTTTACACTTTCAAGTAATGATTTTATTTTTGATATATCATCATTTTGCAAATTATTTTGTGTTTTTGTTTCTTTCATAGTATTTTTGTTACTAATATTTGTTTATATTCTATCATATTTAAATACAAAAAGTCAAAACTTTTTATTTAATTGATTTTACTTAAAAATTTATTATATTTTTATATGAAATTATTTTTTAATAATTAAAGTTAATATGCTAAAAAACAATGACAAAATATTATTTGATTTAATACAAAAAGAGTTCAATAGACAACAAACAGAAATAGAATTAATTGCATCAGAAAATTATGTTTCTTTAGATGTACTTGAAGCAAATGGAACTATTTTGACAAATAAATATTCAGAATGATATCCAGGAAAAAGATATTATGCATGACAAGAATTTATAGATGAAATAGAAAATCTTGCGATTTCAAGAGCAAAAGAATTATTTTGAGCTGAATATGTAAATGTGCAACCACTTTCTGGAAGCCCTGCAAATATGGCTTGTTATATGGCAGTTTTAAAACCTTGAGATACAGTTTTAGGATTATCACTTGATCAATGATGACATTTGAGTCACTGACACCCATTAAATTTTTCATGACTTTTATACAATATGGTTCCTTATTTTCTAGACAAAAATACTGAAATTATAGACATGGATGAAGTTGAAAAAATTGCTTTAGAGTGTAAACCAAAAATGATTTTAGCTTGATTTTCAGCATATCCTAGATCCCTTGACTGGAAAAGATTTAGACAAATAGCAGACAAAGTTTGAGCTATTTTAATGGCAGACATAGCACATATTGCTTGACTTATTGCAGGTGGAGTTTTAGAAAATCCTATTCCTTATTGTGATATAGTGACAACAACAACTCATAAAACACTTAGATGACCAAGATGAGCAATAATTATGTCTAAAGAAAAGTATTGACCATCAATTGCAAGAGCAGTTTTTCCTTGAATTCAATGAGGACCTCATGAGCATACTATTGCTGCAAAAGCAGTTGCTTTTAAAGAAGCTTTAGACTCAAGTTTTAAAGTGTATACTAGACAAGTTGTTGATAATGCTAAATATTTTGCTAAAAATTTAATGGAAAAATGATTTAAAGTTGTATCTAATTGAACAGATAATCATCTTGTTTTAGTTGATGTATTTAATAGTTTTTGAGTTACTTGAAAAGAAGCAGAAAAAGTACTTGAACTTGTTTGATTGTCAACAAATAAAAATATGATTCCATATGATACAAGAAAACCACTTGACCCATCTTGAATCAGACTTTGAACTCCAGCAATGACAACAAGATGAATGAAAGAGGTTGAAGCTCTGATTTTAGCAAATATTTTTCATAAAGCTATTTTAGAATTACAAAAAGCAAAATGATACAATTCTACAATAGATGATAAATCAAATGATTTAGTATTTGAAAATAAAGACTTTTTAAATAATTTAAAAAGTCTAAAACAAGAAATTTTAGAATTATGTGAGAAGTTTCCTATTTATAAATAGAGTAATTATTTGAATATATATCTAAAATAAGTATTAAAAATGCAAATAAAATTTGAATAAAACTGGGACCTATGTTTAGGTACGGATAGTTAAAAAATAAAAATCAAACTTGAAAAAAAATAAAAATGATTATAATAATATTTTGTATTATTTTATAAAAAACTATCAAAAAAATGTCAGAATTTTTAATCCTAAAATGAGCTTCAACACATAATTTAAAAAATATAGATGTTAAGATTCCAAAAAATAAATTAACAGTTATTACTTGACTTTCATGATCTTGAAAATCATCACTTGCTTTTAAAACTATTTACAATATTTGACAACAAAAATATTTAGAAAGCCTTTCTTCATATGCAAGAATGTTTATTTGATGAATGTGAGAAGAAGCTATTTATAGTGAAGTTTCATGACTTTCTCCTGCTATTTCAATAGATCAAAAAACAACAAATAAAAATCCAAGATCTACAGTTTGAACTATTACAGAAATTTATGATTATTATAAATTATTATATCTAAATATTTGAGAAAGAAAATGTATAGATTGTGGACATGATATAAAAAAAGATTCATTATTGTCTATAATAGAAGAATTAAAAACTCATAATATTTGAGAAAAATTTATGATAAAATTTCAAATATTAAAAAATGAAAAAGATTTATCTATAGAATTAATAAAAAAAGAAGTTTTAAAAAGTTGATTTATAAGATATCAAATTTGAGATGATATTTATACTTTATCAGATGAAGTTTGAAATATAGATTTAAATAAAAAAAATATATATGTAATTTTAGACAGATTAATAGTAAAAAATTATGATACAGAAGATTGATTAAAAGACTTAAAAAGACTAAAAGACAGCTTAACACTTGCTTTTAAATCTTGAGGAGGACTGCTTGAAATAGATTTTTTAAAAGAATCTAAAACAGAAAATCATAAATACTCAAATATATTTGTTTGTTCTAATTGTGGACATATACCAAGTGAATTAGATATATCAAATTTTTCATTTAATTCTCCAGCTTGAAGTTGTGATAGTTGTCATGGTCTTTGAGAGAAACCAGTTTTTTTAGAGGAAAATATTACAAACCCAAGACTAACTATTGCAGAATGAGCTATTTTGCCATGGTTTTGAAGTGCTTATTATAATGAATTATTGCTTTCAGTTTGCAGGGATCATAAAATAAATGCAAATGAAAAATATTGAAAATTATCAAAAAAAGATAAAGAAATCATACTTTATTGAACTTGAGAACAAACATATAAAATAAGCCCAGAAAATACATTTTCTTGAAAAGTCTATCATTGAAAATATAAATGAATTATAAACATTTTAACAGAAAAATTTTTTTCATGAGATACTGAAGATGAAAAATTAAGTCAATATATGACAAATATGGATTGTCAAGTTTGTAATTGATATAGGCTAAACAAAGAGAGTTTATCTGTTTATTTTAAATGATTAAATATTTGAGAATTATCAAATATGTCAGTTAAAAAATCAATAGATTTTTTTAAAAAAGTAGCTTTATCAAAAAATGAAGAATTAATAGCAAAAAATATTTTAAAAAATATTATAGACAGACTTGAATTTTTACATTGAGTTTGACTAGAATATATGACTATTTCAAGAAAATCAAATACACTTTCAGGATGAGAGTCACAAAGAATTCGTCTTGCTACACAAATTTGAACTAAATTAGAATGAATTATTTATGTACTTGATGAACCATCTATTTGACTTCATCCAAGAGATAATGATATGCTAATTGAAAATTTAAAAAAATTAAGAGATATTTGAAATACATTGATTGTTGTTGAGCATGATGAAGATATTATGAAAAATGCAGATTATATTATAGACATATGACCTTGAGCTTGAATTCATTGATGAAATATAGTTGCAGAGTGAACTTTTGATGAAATTTGTAAAAATAAAAACTCTATAACTTGACCTTATTTATCAAAACAAATTGAAGTGAAAGTAGATAGAAAAAAAAGAGTTTTAAAAAATTATTTAGAAATAATTTGAGCACATCATAACAATTTAAAAAATATTGATGTCAAAATTCCACTACAAAACTTATCAGTTGTCACTTGAGTTTCATGATCTTGAAAATCATCACTTGTAAATCATATATTAGCAAATCATTTATCAAATAAATTAAATTGAGCTAAAAGACAAGTTTGAAAAGTAAAAGAAATTAAGTGACTAGAATTTATAGACAAAGCAATAGTTGTTGATCAATCACCAATTTGAAAAACTCCAAGAAGTAATCCAGCAACTTATACATGACTTTTTACACATATAAGAGATATTTTTGCTACAAGTGAAGAGGCTAAAATTAGATGATACTGACCAGGAAGATTTAGTTTTAATACTCGTGATTGAAGATGTCATTATTGTGATTGAGATGGGACAAAAAAGATAGAAATGCATTTTTTACCAACTGTTTATGTAAAGTGTGAATATTGTGAATGAAAAAGATTTAACAAAGAAACTTTGGAAGTAGAGTTTAAATGAAAAAATATTGCTGATGTGCTTGATATGACAGTAGAAGAAGCTATATGATTTTTTAAAAATCAACCAAAAATAATTAAAATACTAGAAGTTTTAAATGATGTAGGGCTTTGATATATAAAACTAGGACAATCATCAACAACACTTTCAGGATGAGAATCTCAAAGAATTAAACTCTCAACAGAGCTTTCAAAAAGATCTACTTCAAAAACATTTTACATACTTGATGAGCCAACTACCTGACTTCATTTTCAAGATACATTTAAGTTGCTTAAAATACTACATTCACTTGTAGACAAATGAAATACTGTACTCGTTATTGAACATAATATGGAAGTTATATTAAACTCAGATTATATTATAGATATTTGACCAACAGGATGAGATGATTGATGATATTTAGTAGTTAATTGAGATATAAATGAAGTAAAAAATTGTGAAAAAAGCTTTACTTGAAATGCTATAAGAAAATATTTAAATAAATAAAATAAATGTTAAAACTCCTACAACAAAATATAGAAATAACAAAATTATCTAATTTTAAAACTAAAGCATTTACAAAATACTATTTTGAAATAAATGATGAGAGCGATGTTTTAAAATTAGAAGAAATACTAAAATTTACCAAAGAAAATAACTTAAAAACCCTTTTTGTTTGAGCTTGAACTAATATGTTATTTGCCTTTGATTTATTTGAGTGAGTTATTATAAAAAATAATTTAACTTGATATTTTTATGATGAAAATACTAAAATGCTTGAAGTATTTTCAAATGAAAAAACAACTCAAATAGCACTAAATTTAGAAAATAATTACAACCAAAATATATGGCATAGATTTATTTGATTACCTGGTAGTATTTGAGGTGCTTTATTTTGAAATGCTTGATGTTTTTGACTTGAAACAGAAAATAATTTTTTTAAAGCAATTGTCTATAATCTGTCTACAAATAAAATAGAAATATTAAATAAAAATGAAATAAATTTTTCTTATAGGAACTCATTATTTAAACAAACTAAGAATTATTTTATTATAAAAATATATTTTGATTTGTCTAAAATTATAGAAAAATATTCATCAGATGTTGATAATATAAAATTTAGAGAAGAAATTCAGCCAAAATGAAATAGTTGTTGAAGTTTTTTTAAAAATCCATCAAAAGAAAACTCTGCTTGAAGTTTAATTGAACAAGTTTGATTAAAATGATTTAAATATAATAATGCTTATTTTAGTGATAAACATGCAAATTTTTTAATGACTTTAAATGATAATTGAGATTATAATGATTTGATGTATTTAATAAAATTAGCTCAAGAAAAAGTTTTTAAAAATTTTAATTTATTACTTGAAAATGAAGTCCAAATAATTACAAATTAATTTCTTTAAAAGACAATAGATTAAACTTTGAAAAAATAAGAAGTATTTTTATAATTACTTCTTATTTTTTATAAAATAATTAATGCTAGACAAAAAAATAAAAGCATATAATGTAGTTTTAGATAAAATTAAAAAATCCAAAAATATTGCATTAATATCACATAAAAATCCAGATATTGATACAATATCATCACGAGTTTCATTTTATGAAATGATAAAAATAAATTTTAATCAAAAAAAAATTGATTTAATTTGTATTGATAAAATTCCTACTAAATACAACTTTTTAATAAATACAGATAAATTTAAAACAGATTTTAATCCAAGTAAATATGATTTAATAATTTTTTTTGATAGTTGAAGTAAAACTCAAACCTGATTTGATTTAAAATATGAAATACTTTTTGATAAAAAAACTTTTAATACTATCTCTATCGATCATCATATAACAAATGAAATTTATGCTAGACAAAATATATTAAATACAACATATTCTTCAACTACAATGATTATTTATGAGATATTTTTAATATGTAAATTAAAAATTAATTCTTACATTGCAACTTCATTACTTGCTTGAATTTATACAGATACTTGATGATTTAAACATTCAAATACAACAAATATTACTTATTTTATAGCTTGAGAATTATTAAAATTAGGAGCAGATTATAATTTGATAGTAGACAAGTTTTTTAAAAATAATTCTTTGTCTACAATAAAACTTTGGTGAAAAGTTATAAACGAAAGCTTTATTGATGATGAAAATATACTATATTCGTATGTAAATAAATCTATAATTGATAGTTATAATTCTAGTTATGAAGAAGTTTCTTGAGTTATAGATCACCTAAATACAACTTCCTGAATAAAATATTGTAGTTTATTTACACAAAAAGGAGAATTTATAAAAGCTTCTTTAAGAACCTTAAGAGATGATATAGATTTGACTTTAGTTGCTAAAAAATATAATTGATGAGGACATAAAAAAGCATCTTGATTTACTACAAAGTGACAAGCACAATTCACTTCAAATTTTAAAATAGTTGATTAATAAAAAAAATATGATTTCATATATAAACTGAATTATAAAAAATATCGAATTAAACCAAGTTATAATTTTAACAAATTTTTGAATTTGATATGAAATTATAATAAATGAATTAATTTATTCTCATATAATAAATAAAAAAGAAATTGAATTATTTATTTATCATAATATTACAGAAAATTGACAAAATTTATTTTGATTTCTTACTTTTGAAGATAGAGAATTTTTTAAAGAACTTATAAAAATATCTTGAGTTTGATGAAAGGTAGCTCAGAATATTATGTCTTTATGAACAACTAAATTAAAAACAGCTATTTATGAAGATGATAAAAAATTAATAGAAAGTATAAAATGAGTTTGAAAAAAAATGTCTGAAAAAATTATACTAGAACTAAAAGATAAAGATTTTATAAAAAATATAATATTTAAAAAAGAACTAAAAGAAAATACAAATAAAATTGAAAAAGTATTAAAAGATGAAATTATGTCTACTTTGACTAATATGTGATATAATCCTAAAAGAGTAGAAGAGTTGCTACAAACATTGCCTGATGATTATGATAATATGCAAAAAATAATTCCATTTATTATAAAAAATATTTAAAAAAACTTGAGAAAATTCTCAAGTTTTTTTATTCAATTTCAATTTCAACACTATCGCTCATTACATTGTTATTTGCTAAATCAATAGTTAAAACAACTTTATATTTTCAAGGTTTTTTATAAGCATGGCTTGGATTTGCTTCTGGTGAATTACTTCAATCTCAAAAATCCCAATGATATGCTACTATTTGCCCAAGAGAATTACTTGATAGAAAATCAATTTCTTGTCAAGTAGGTGCTTTTTTCATTGATACATTTATTTTAGCACTTGATTCTAATGGCTTTAGTATTAAATCTTTTGTTATACTATATTCTTTTCATTTTCTTGTTACAACAGTTAATTTTACTTTATAATTTCATTCTTTTAAATATCTATGTCCTGAGTTTGTAGCATCTCTTTCCTCAACTATGCCATCTCAATAATCATAAATAAATTTTATAATATCGTCATTTTTTATTTTACTTAATGATGCGTCAAAGGCTACTAGTGCAGGAGCATATTCAGTATCTGATTTTAAATTTAAACTTAAATCAGCTTCTTTTTCTACAAATTCTAAATTTATTTTTTGAGTTAATTCTAAAAATAAGTTTTTATCTCTTCTATGTTTAAATTTGTATTTAACTAATACTTCTTCAAATCAAGCAAAATTAAATTCATATTCAAATATTTTTCATTCTCCTTCATTGCTTCCATCTCATTTTACATCCCAATTTATACTATCTAAAACATATAGAGAATTATCAGATTTTATAGTTTTTGCATCAAAGTTTATTTTTGTAGGATTTCATATATTGTAAATAGAGTAATCATTTGTTTTTTGGTCATATTTTACATCATTTATCTTAGAATTGTTTATATAAAAATCAATTTGTCCATTTAATTTCATTTTTTTTGTAGTTGTAACTTTTTTTGTTAGCACATTTGATTCTCAATTTGAATTTATTAATTTTACACTTATGTTGTAATCTCAATAATCAGTAAACTTATATGTTATTTTAGATGATTCTTCCATATTTAACTTATCTGATTTTTGTTTGTATTCTTTTCCATCAATTGTCCAAATAAATTCTTCAATAAATCAATCTCAAAAATTATTTTCTATATCTGATACTTTAAAAGTATATTCTAAATCATTATCTATAGATACTTCTTGGTTTATTTTTCAATTTATTGATGACTTTTCTCAAGATATAGTAAAAATCCTATTCATATAATTATTTTTTGAATTTTTTAATTTCATTCAAATAAGAGATTTTTCAAAATATACTTTACTTGGTTGGAAATTGTATCAGGTATAAGCTGGTTTTGTTAAATCATCTTCTAAATACCACTCTACTTCTCAAAGAGGTTTTAATTCGTTTGCATTAAAAGAGATTGTTTTTCATCAATTTTCTAGTGTCTTTTCTTTTATATCAACCACATAGGCAACTGAAATTTCAGGTTGTTCTGAAGCTGGTTTTTGAATAACTCATTTTTCTCTAAACCTTGTGTCAACTCACTCTAGAGTTAGTGATATTTTATAATTTCATTTTTTATCAAATGTATAAATTACATCAGGAGTTTTTGTTTCTAGTGTTTTTCAATTTCAAAAATTCCAAATATATTTATTTATTGCAAATCATTGTCTTTGTTCATCTTTTTGTAAATAAGTAACATCCAACTTTATATCAATAGGTCAAATTATTGAATTTGTGTCTGAAATTATAGCTCAAGATTTTCATATTTTTTCATCATTTAACAAGTTATTATCATAAATTTGGACAAGTCAGTATGAATATTCAAGCCAATTAGGAAGCTGTTTTATAGTTTTATCTAAATACATCCATAGAGTCACAGACGATCAAGCTATTATTAGCATAATTATAGATAATATACTAAAAATAACTTTTTTTCTCTTTTGATCTTTTTTTGTAAATAAAGCTTTAAATAAAACTATTATAAGTAATATAGTTTCAATAATTATGACTATTGAAAAAATAGTAGTTGTTAGTGTTAGTAAAAAACTATTTATATCATTTAGGCTAATTCATAAAGAGGCAAAAAAAGCAACATCTTCAGGGGTTTTAGCATTTATTATAACAAATGTTAAAAATGCACCTCATAAAATAAGTGCAATAAACAAAATTCCTCATAAAAATCAAAATGCAGTTGATGCTGAAACTCATTTTTTTGCTACTTGTTTTTTTTCTACTTTTTTTTCAGATAATTTTGCTTTCAAAAATATAGTTTCTCAAAAATTTGAAGGAACTGATTTTACTAAAATATCAATTGCCTTTTCTCTAAAGACAGTTAATCAATCTCATTTTTGTTCTATATTATTTTTTGTAAGATCAAGTTTTGAGATGGTTTTTAGTTTTATAACTAAACTAGAATAAGTATGATATTTTATATATTTTAAGTCTTTTAAAATACTATCTTTTTTGAAAGATAATTTTACTAAATCATTTGTTGGCTCTATTACAACAAAATCATATTCATTTTTTAATAAAATAAATAATAAATCATCAACTTCATTTATATTTATATCAATAATTTCTTTTTTTTCTACATTTTCCTTACTATTTCAAAGATCATTTTCTTTTTTTTTGTCAAGTGGATCTAACTCTTTAGGTCTAATTTCCTTGTCTGTTAAAATAGTTGATAACTTTTCTATATCTAAATTATTTTCATCAAATGGATTGTTATTCTGAGTCATAATTTTAAATTATAAAATATTTTAAATCATTATATCATAAATATTATAGAAAAAGCAAATTTTTTGACTTTAAAAAAAAGACTTTTTAAAAAAAGTCTTTATACTCTAATTTTTGTTTTATTTCAAGAATTATTTGCTTTATTTTGATTTGGATTTGCAAAAAGTGGATTTGAATTTGATTGACTAGTTATATTTAAACTTTCTTCATCATTTGTTATGATAAAATTATTTTCATTTAACTCCATTTGTTTTATTTCAATATCTTGTTTTACTATAAATATAGTTTTTGTAACTTTATATCAAATCTCTCAAATCAAATCTTCAAATTTATAAAATGCTTTTTCTTTATAAACTATTAAAGGGTTTTTTTGGGCATATCATTCAAATGCAACTGATTCTCTTAATTTACTCATAGAATCAATATGCCTCATCCATAATTCATCTATTGATTGTAAAACAACCTTTCTTTCAATATCATAAAAATCTTCAATATCAGTAAATTTTTGTGCTACTTTATCTATTTCATTTTTTGCTAAATTTCATATATATTTTGCTATACTTTCATCATCTTGGATTCAAGAAACATCATTTTTTTCAATTACATTGTCAATTAATTCAAATCATAAAAATTCATTTACTTTTTTTATAATTTCTTCTTTTGGAGTATTTTTTAATTCTAAAGCTAAAACAAATTTTTCTACTTGTTCTCAAACCATTTCTTTTACATCATTGTCTATATTTTGAGAATCAAGTATTTTATCTCTTTTTGAATAAATAATTTCTCTATGTTTGTTTATTACATCATCATATTCAAGTACATGTTTTCTACTATCAAAATGATATCATTCTACTTGTTTTTGAACTGAAGTTACTCTTTTTGTTAACATAGAGCTTTGAGCTAAAGGTTCATCATCTGGAATTGAAGCAAACATTGGAGAGTTAAAAACTCAAAATAATTTATCTCATCCAAATATTCTCATTATTTCATCATTTGGTGAAATTAAAAATTGAGTATATCAAGGGTCTCATTGTCTTCAGGCCCTTCATCTTAATTGATTATCAATTCTTCTTGTTTCGTGTTTTTCTGTTCAAAGTATTACAAGTCATCAAAGTTCTGCAACTCACTCTCAAAGTTTGATGTCAGTTCATCTTCAAGCCATATTAGTAGCTATAGTTACAGCTCACAATTGTCAAGCATTTGCAACTATTTCAGCTTCTTTTTCATGATATTTTGCATTTAATACATTGTGTGGAACTCAAGCTTCTTTTAATCTATTTGATAAATATTCTGATTTTTCAACAGATATAGTTCAAACAAGCACTGGTTGTTTTTTTTCATGGAAATCTTTAATCATTTTTATTGCATAATCAAATTTTCCAAGCTCATTTTTAAATAATAAATCACTATCATCAATTCTTGCAATAGGCTTATTTGTAGGAATTACAAGAGTTTCAAGAGCATAAACTTTATAAAATTCTTCTTCTTCAGTTTTTGCAGTTCAAGTCATTCAAGCAAGTTTAAAATACATTCTAAAATAATTTTGAAATGTAATTGATGCAAGAGTTTTACTCTCTCTTTTTACTTCTACTCCTTCTTTTGCTTCTATAGCTTGATGAAGTCATTCACTATATCTTCTTCAAGATAAAACTCTTCAAGTATGTTCGTCAATAATTAAAACTTCTCCGTCTGGTGAAACTAAATAATCTTTATCTTTTTTATAAACTGATCTTGCTTTTAAGGCATTTTCTATATGGTGTAAATCATTGTATCTATCAGAAACATATATATTTTCAACCTTTAAAATTTTTTCAATTTTTGTAATTCAAGCATCTGTTAAAGTAGAAGTTTTTTGTTTTTCATCTATTTTATAATCAACTCATTCATTTAATTCTTTTGAAATTAATGCAAATTGCATATATTTTGAAGTTGGCTCATTGTCAGGCATTGAAATAATTAATGGAGTTCTTGCTTCGTCTATTAAAATACTATCAACTTCATCTATAATTGCAAAAAAAGGTTTTGACATAACTTTATTTTCTTTTTTTGTAACCATATTATCTCTTAGATAATCAAATCACATCTCATTATTTGTAGCATAAACTACATCTTTATGATAATTTTCATATTTTATATTATGATTTTGATTATGAAGTATAACTCAAACAGAAAGTCATAAGGCATTGTATAAAACTCACATTTCCTCACTATCTCTTGATGCTAAATAATCATTTACAGTTACTATATGAACTGGATTTCAAGTTAATGCATTTAAATAAGCAGGCAAAGTTGCTACTAAAGTTTTTCATTCTCAAGTTTTCATTTCAGCTACTTGTCCGTCATGAATTGCCATTCATCAAATAAGTTGCACATCATAAGGAACCATATTCCAAGTGATTTCTTTTCAAGAAGGAAGAGTGAATTTTTGTCAATTTATTAATTTTGTTGCAGTTTTTAGGTTTGTGAAAGCCTCTACTAAAACTTCTTTTAATTTTGAGTTAATTTCTTCAAAATCTTTTGGGTTTTGAAAATCAAGATCTTTAAAATTTTCCTTTAACTCTAGGGTTTTTGCTTTTACTTGATCTAAAGTAAATCCTTCAAACTCTTTTTCTTTTAGTTTTATTTCCTCAACTACTTTTAAATAATTATTTATTTTTTTCTTATCTGGATCACCAAAAATAGCTTTTATAATATCTTCTAACATATGATTTAATTTTTTTAAAAAAATAACTAAGAGATTATATAAAAAAGTTTTTAAAATACAAATTTTTGATTTTATTAAAATACTAAATATAATAAATTTTAAAAAATTTAATAATACTAAAACAATGGAAAAAATTAAAATACATAAATATTTATCAAAATCTTGAGTTTGTTCTTTGAGAAAAGCAGAAGAATATATTAAAAATAATGAAGTTTTTGTAAATGGAAGTTTAGCACATATTTGACAATTAATAGATCCAGAAAATGACAAAGTAGAACTTTGACAAAAGGCAGTAGAAGAACAAAAAAAATTAGTTTACTTTAAGATAAATAAACCAAGAGGAATTGTTACTACATGCGCTCAAAATGATGAACAAAACATTGTAGACATTATAGACATAAAACAAAGAGTTTTCCCAATTTGAAGACTTGATAAAGACACAACTTGACTTTTAATTTTAACAAATGATGGAAGACTTGCAAATTATTTAATGCATCCAAGATATAATCATCAAAAAGAATATGTTGTTGAAACTTTTTGACCGATATCAGATACTCAATTGCAAAAAATGAGAAATTGAATTTTTATACTTTGAAGTTATACAAAAAAAGCCTTAATAAAAAGACTTTCTTCTTGAACTTTTTCAATTACTATTTCAGAATGAAAAAATAGACAAATTAGAAGAATGGTTGAGAGTGTTTGAAGTGAAGTAAAAAAATTAAAAAGAATTAGAATTGAAAATATAGAACTATGAAATCTTGATTTTTGAGAATATAAAGAACTTACAAAAAATGAGTTAAAAGTGCTTTTTGAAGAGCTTTGATTAAATTTGTAGAAATTAAAATAATAATTGATGATTATTTGTTAAATAGTTAATTTTTTAAAGCCTTTAAGTATACTTAAAACTATAACTTATAATTTTAATAAAACTGGTACCTATATTCTAGGTATAGATAGTTAGATTTTAGTAATTTTTTTGCTTTTTTAAAAAAAATATGTTAGCATATTAATGTATTTAAAAATTATTTTTATTTTATGGCAATGGATTTAAAAAAATTCAAAGAAGATTATGATAAATATAGCTTTGAGCAAAAAAAAGAAACTGTGGTTACAATGCTTAGTTGAGTATTATGAAAATGAGATAATTTTGATAATATTTATAATTTTATCATAAATAATCCTGAACAAGTTTATGAAAATGAACTTGATGAGGTCTTTGGTATACTTTTACTTTGAATGTATCAAGATAATCAGGATAAATTAAAAGAAGCTGAGTGAAGACTTGATATTGTAAAAAATAAAATGATGCAATTAAAAGAGCAAGAAAGAAGAGAAAAAGAAGAAGATGATGCTGAGAAATTTTTGGATAATGCGATTTTAAGTATGTAATTTATTTTTTAATTTTTTAAATATGTCAGAACAACAAAGAAATTATGAGCAACAACAAACTAGTCCTGAAAGGCAAGCTCAATCAGCTAAAGAACAATTATCTCAAGTTGATAAACCAGAAAAGATTAATTGAAATTTAGATAAATCCTGAGCTTCTTTAAGAGCAACTTTATCAAATGCTTGAGTTAATGTTGATAAAAACTGAAATACAAATATTAATGGAGTAAATTATAATATTAAAGATTTAACAACTAGAGATGCAATTTGACAACCAGATAAAATGGTTATTGCAGATAAATCGTGAATGACTTTGACTATAGTTGATAAGGTTAAACCAACTATAAATATTCCTAATGATACAGGTAATGTCAGTTATGTATCACCTAATACTCAACCTCAATCTCAGATAAATGTAGATCAAGCTAAAAATAATTTACAAGCTATAAATGAAATGAAAATGTGAAATGCAATAAATGCATTAAATAAATTAACACAATCTTGATTTATTAATTTATTTACAGTTAATAAATTAATAAATGATATATCAAAAATTTCTCAACATGATCAAACTCCTATAGGTAATCTTGATTTTAATTCTAAGCAAAATTTAGTAAAAAATTTATTGCAATTTGAACCTAATTTCCAAAAATTAAATAATGTTGATAAAACATGATTATGACAAAAAGCTATGAATAGCTTAAATAATGTAAATAATCTATGAAAATTAGCTTGAGCTGTAAAACAAATACGTAGCAATTTACTTTGATAAACTGCATATATGCAATATGTTAGAGTTAATATATTTAATTAATCTATAATTTTAACTCAATTAGGATATCAATTAATAAAATAATTTCAATTTTTTTCAAATAAATTTTCTTCAAACTTATTATTGTATTTTTCAATATATAAAGGTATATTGATTTTTATTAATCAATTTGAAATGTTATATTTTAAAAATTTTACTAAAAAATTATTTTGACCATTCACAGATATTCCTGTATTTTTAAGTTCAATTAAACTAATATATTGTTCAGGAGTTAATACTTCATTTGGATTCATTACTTCATATAATTTTTTCAAAAGTTCTTTTTCTTCAATTTTTTGATGAAAAATTATTTTATTATAAATATAACTGTCATCTTGTATTTCTAATTCAATACTTAACATATTTCAATTTTTATCTATTCATTCTATAACTAAAAATTCTCAGTATTTTGATTTTTTTGTTGTAATATTATTAATACTTACAAGACTAAATTCTCAAAAATTAGCTATTTGATTAATTTTATTAATATTTATTTCTAATTTTTTTAAAAAATCCATTGAAGAAGGTTTGATTTCTGTTTTTATTAAAGTATTAATTTTTTTTCAAATTCAAATTTTTTCATATCAATGTTTAAATAAATCATCATCCGATATACTTAGTAATGTATTTATATTTGGGTTATTTTTATTATTATACATATTTATGATTAAAAATAAAATAGAGCCACATTGTATATAAAGTTATATTTTTATCAATTTTATATTTAAATAAAAATCATATATGTATTATATTTTCTATGTTTAAAATCAAAAATCCATTTCTCAAAAATATTTTTTATTTAATAACTTCTCAAGGAATTGTAAAACTTCAATTTTCTAAAACTCTTCAAGGGTATGAATAATTTTTTATTCAAAGTTTTGAATTATCTCATATTATAATTCAAAGTTTTCTAAGTTTAGTATCTGTTAAAACTCATTTTACAGGGACTTTTATATTTTGATTATCATGTCTTAAGTTTGCACTTATAAATCATCAACCTATATTTACATTATTTCAAATAATACTATCTCAAATATAACTTAAATGAGCTATGTTTGTTTTATTTCATATACTAGAATTTTTTATTTCAACTGATGCTCAAATATGACAATTTTTTCAAATAACACTACTTCATCTTAAATAAACATTTGGTCAAATAGAGGTATTTTCTCAAATATATATATTTCACTCTATATAAGTTCATGATTTTAAAATAGCTCAAGGAGATAGAACTATATTTCATGTTATTGTAACTCACTCTTCAATAATTCAATCAATTTTACTTTCTGTTAAATTATCTAAAAAATATTTATTTGCTCATAAAATATCCCAAGGGTATCAAACATCTATAAAATCTCAAGATATAGGAATTAAGTTAAATTTATTATTTTTAATAAATTCATTAATACTATCTGTGATTTCATATTCTCATCTTTGAGATAATGGTATATTATTTGAGATTTTTATTATATCACTATTAAATTTATAAACTCATAAATTCGCTAAATTTCATACAAATTCACTTGGTTTTTCAATTATTTTTGTAGCAAATCAAAAATTGTCTTGTGAAAAAATGCCATATTTAGAAGGATCTAAAACTTCTTTAACTAAAGCTCAGTATCAGTTTAAATTTATTATTTTATCTAAATCATTTTTAGTAAAAATTGAATCTCAATTTAATATTAAAATATCGTCATTTTTAAGATCTATTCATCTTAAAGCTCAAGCAGTTCATTTGTCATCTCATTGAGTAAAATAAGTAAGCTTTACTCATTTAAAATTATTTCATAATTTATCTATAACTTCTTCTTTTTTATATTTTACTACTATAATTATTTCATCAACTGCATAATAAATATTTTCTAGATTATGTTCTAAAATAGATTTTCAAAAAATTTCTATAAGTGGTTTTGGAATTGTATTAGAAAAAGGTCTTAAACGAGATCATTCTCAAGCTGCTAGTATTATTGCTTTCATTTTTATATTTTAAATTATATTTTTACTTAATATAATATTTATTTTAGAAAATTCAAAAGTTTAAAATAATTTGACTTATAAAATTTTTTTATATAATTAACTTACTTTCTTAAATATCAAAGACAGCTAGGCATAAAAATAAGTCCTGCCGAGATAGAAGATTTTTTAAATAATATTTAAATATTGTCTTTTTATCTATTTGATAAAAAGATTTTTTTATTTATAAGAAAGAAAATATTTTAATTAGTATAAAACAATATGGCAGTAACAAAAGCAAGAAAAAGTGAAATACTTTCAACTTTAGTTGAAAATATAAAAAATGCAAAATCAGTATGATTTGCTCAAACAAATGCTATGACAGTTTCTGAATTTTCAGATCTTAGAAAAGAATTAAGAGGTGTTAACTCTACTTACAATTTAGCTAAAAAAACTTTAGTTAAAATAGCCGTTAAAGAAGCTTTAGGTTTAGATTTAGACTTAGATTTATTACCAGGACAAGTATGAGTTATTTGTTCAAATGATGATTCAATATCAGGGTTATCTAAAACAAATGCTTATATAACTAAAGCTTACAATAAAAAAGCAACAGTACAAAAAATATCTTGGGTTGCATCTATTTTTGAATGACAAGTTCAAGGACTTGAAGCTACTAAAGAAATTGCTTCAATGCCTTCAAGAGAAACTCTACTTGGAAGACTTGTTGGGTCTATGATGTCTCCATTATCAGGTATGGCAAGATTTCTTGATGCTGCAGCTAAAGAACTTGAAGCAACTAACAAATCTAAAGTTTGAGAATTAGAATGAAAAAAAGAAGCTGAAGTTAATGCTTAGTAGATTAGGATTTAATTTTTTAAATCCTAAAAACTAACTATTAACTAGTTAGAAATCAAATTAATTATTTATTTTTTAAAAATTTTATTATGGCAGAATTAAGTGCTAATGCAAAAAAAATTATGGATTTAGTTAAAGAACTAACTATAGTTGAATTAAATGACCTAGTTAAAGCTATGGAAGAAGAATTTGGAGTTTCTGCTGCTGCTCCTGTTATGGTTGCTGCTACTTGAGCTGCTTGAGGTGAAGCTGAAGAAAAAACTTCATTCAATGTTGAATTAAAATCAGCTTGAGGAAGTAAAATAGCTGTTATTAAAGCTTTAAGAGAAATAACTGGTCTTGGATTAAAAGAAGCTAAAGATTTAGCTGATGCAGGATGAGTAGTTAAACAAAATGTTTCTAAAGATGAAGCTTGAGAAATTAAAGCTAAATTAGAGGCTGAAGGAGCTACTGTTGAAGTAAAATAATAATTATTTATTTCTAAAAAAGACTAATTTTAAATTAGTCTTTTTTTTTAGTAAGATTGATGAATAAAATATATTTACTTAATTTTTAAAATCTTTTTTAGGTAAAAAGTGCATCATATCATATGCTGAATAATTTTTATGTAATTTTTTGAAATATATCACTTTATTTCCAAAGAAATTATCAAGTTTATCTCATATATTTTCAACTAATTTTAGTCTTTCCATCATATTTCCATCATCAAATCAAACATACATTTTTATATAATTTCAAATTAGAGTATTTTCTAAATTAAAATCTTTTTGGAAAAATTTAGGAATATTATTTTCATCAAAAAGATAAAAAGTTCTAATAGCAAGGTTATCAGGAGTTGCAAAATATTTTAAACTTTCACTATCTCAAATTATATCATTATAATTAGAAGAATTTAATATATGAACATCATCAATAGCAGTATCAGTTTTAGATAAGATTCAAACTACTTTTACTTTTGGAGTTCAAAAGAAATTTGTTATTTCACTTCCAACTCAATCAATTAATCATTCCTCAATCATCATACTAGCTTCCATATATCATATAATCATTTCTCATGGATTTAACAATCTAGTTCATGATTTTAGTTTAATATTTTCTGGTAAATTATCATTAAATAGAAATATTTTTGGAGATGAAGTTTCTTTTATATTAATTTTATTTTTTGAAGTAGTTACAAAATCAGTTATTGAAGTTAGAATTTTGTTGTTATTTAAAGTATAAGATTTTTCAAATTTATCAGTTGTATTTAATGAAGCAAAACTTATAAAGATAGAAGTAAATACTACAAGTAAAATACTTAATGAAACAAAAGAAAAGTATTTAATTTTTATTTTTAAAAGTAGTGAATTTAATACAACAGAAACACTGCTTAAAGCCATGGCAAGTCAGGCAAGTTCTGGTTTTAAGTAAAATCAAAAACTTAAAAAAATTCATGCTGCAACTGGAATTCAAAGTGTATTATAAAAAAGTGAAAAAAATAGATTTTGTTTAATTTTTGATACAGTTTTTTTGCTTATTAAAATACTTTCTATAACATCATGTAAATCATTTTTCATCAGTACTATATCTGAGCTTTCTAAAGCTATATCATTTCAGTTTCACATACTAATAGCAAGATCTGCATTCGCCATAGCAATTGAGTCATTAATTCCATCTCATACCATTGCTACTTTATATCATCTATTTTGTATTTCTTTAACAATATTTCATTTTTCATTTGGAAGTACTCAAGCAAAAATATTTTCTTTTTTTATTCAAACTTCTCAGGCAATAAAATGAGCTGATTTTGAATTATCTCAAGTAATCATAAATACTTCAATACCCATTTTTTTAAAACGAGAAATAGCTGAAAATGAAGTTTCTTTCACACTATCACTTACTGAAACAATAGCTAATATTTCAATTTCATTTGCTAAAAATAAAACTGTTTTTCGTTCATTTAATAATTTGTTATAACTTTCTTCTATTTCTTTTGTAAGAAAAATATTTTTATCTTTAATTAATACTTCATTTCAAATATAATATTTTTTATTATTTATTTCTCAAAGAATTCATTTTCAATTTATAGTTTCAAAATTTTTTACATCAATTACATTAATATTTTTTTCTTTAGCATAATTTATAATTGCTTTTGAAATAGGATGATTTGAATTATTTTCTAAAGCATAAGCTATTTCTAAAGCATGTAATTCATTTATTTCTCAGAAAGTTTTTATGTCTTGTAATGTTGGAGATCAAGTAGTAATAGTTCATGTTTTATCTAAAGCTACAGCTGTTATATAATTTGCCTTTTCTAAAGCTCATCATCATTTTACAAGTATTCAAGACTTTGCTGCAATTCAGCTTCAAACAATTACTGCAGTAGGAGTTGCAAGTCCTAAAGCACAAGGACAAGCTATAACTACTACACTAGTAGCAAGTAAAAGTGAATTTTCAAAAGTTCATGAAAGTAAAAAATACCAAACTATAAATGTTAAAATAGATAAACTAATAACTACTGGAACAAACACTTTTGAAATTTTATCTGCAAAATTTTCTATATCAGATTTTTGCATACTTGCCTCTTCAAGTAAATTGATTATCTGAGATAACATAGTTCAAGCTCAAACTTTTGTAGTTTTAAATTCAAAAGAAGTAAATTTATTTATAGTTCAAGCCATTACTTTGTCATTTACTTTTTTATCAACTGGCATGCTTTCTCAAGTAAGCATTGATTCATCTATAGAAGCTTCTCAAGATATTATTTCTCAATCAACAGGGATTTTATCTCAAGGTTTTACTAAAATAATATCTCAAATATTAATTTTTTCTATTTCTACTTCTATAAATTTTCCATCAATTTTAACAAATGCTGTTTTTGGTGTAAGTGACATAAGTTTTGAGATTGCTTCAGAAGTTTTTGCTTTTGCTTTTGTTTCAAGATATTTTCAAAAACAAACAAAAGTTATTAAAAGAGCCGAAACTTCAAAATATATTCATTCTATTTTCATTCCATTAAGTCACAAAAGACTTCAAGTTTCAAAATAAAATTTTATAAAAGAATATAAACTATATACAAATGCAGTTGTAGTTCAAATAGCAATCAATGTATACATATTTGCTGTTTTTTGATGAAGTGCTGCAAAAGTTCATTTATAAAAAGCAAGTCACAAAGTAAACTGAATAATAGTAGCAATTATTAAAGATATAACAGCCATATATGGCATAATTTGTGCATTATATACAAGTTTTGGGAAAAAATCATAAATCATAAATCCAACTAATGGCAGTGATAAAAAAAATCAAAAAATAGATTTATTTAACCAATCTTTAGACTCATCTATAATTTTTTCCTCTTCTTTTTTTGCTTTATATCAAGCTTTTTCAACTAAAGAAATAATTTCCTCTTCTGAAATTTTTGTTTCATCAAAATCAACCAAAGCCTTGTTATTTCAAAAATTTACTTTTGCATCATTTACAAAGTTATTTTTATTTAATGTCGATTCTATAAGTTTAGAACAGCTTGAACAATGCATTCAAGAAATAGAAAGTTTTGTTTTCATTATTTTATTTTTAATAGTTTAAAATACCTATAGTATAGGTATGATATTTTATTTTTTTATTTTGTCAAAGATTTTTTTTATTTTAATAAATAATTGATTATTGATATAAAATCATATAATAATAAATATTAGTTTTATATTTTTATATTAAAATTATGGATGTGATTTTTAAAAAAGAGTTTGAGATATTGTCTTGAAATAGTCAAAAAACTACTTCACTTGAGAGTATTTTACAAAAAAATTCTAAAGTTTTACTTTATTTTTATCCAAAAGATAATACTCCAGGATGTAGTTTGGAAAATAAGGATTTTTCTTGTTTAAAAGATGAATTTGAAAAAATATGAATTAAGCTTATTTGAGTTTCAAAAGATAGTATAGAAAGTCATAAAAAATTTATTTTAAACTATAATTTAGAAAATGATTTAATTTCAGATGAAAATTTAGATCTTCATAAATACTTTAAAGCTTATTGAGAAAAAAATAATTATTGAAAAATAGTTCTATGAGTTATAAGATCTAGTTTTTTAATTGATAATAACTTTAATATACTAAAATCTTGGAAAAATATAAAAGCAAAAAACCATGCTCAAAAAGTTTTAGATGAGTTAAAAAATAGTTAAAAATGGAAATAATTATATATTGTATAATACTTTTAGTATTAATATCTTGAATTTATGTTATATTTATTTATAACAAACCAAAAAAGTTAACAGATAAAAAATCTAAATATTTTGAAGGAAAATTAAAGCTAATTGACAAAGGTAATTCATCTAAAGAAAAAATAATTGATTTTGATAAATTGTATCATAAGATTTTACAAGAAATATGATATAAATGAGATTTTTGAAATATTTTAAAATTAAAACCAAAAGAAATAGATGATGTTGATATAATTTGGGAACTACATAAATTAAGAAATAAATTAGTTCATGATTTCACAAATTTTGATGAAGTTTTTTTACTTAAAAAACAAAAAAAATTTTTTAATGAAATAGAAAAACTTTTAAACAAATTAAAATAATTTTTTTTTGACTTTCAAAGTATTTTTTATATACTTTAACTGCTTTTTTAAAAAAAGAAGCAGTTTTTTATATGGTGCCTATAGTTCAGTTGGTTAGAATGCCAGATTGTGACTCTGGAGGTCGAGGGTTCGAACCCCTTTGGGCACCCCATTTTTTATATTTTTGAAGATTGTATAGTGAAAATTTGTTTTTCAAATTTTAAAATCATATTTTTACTACTTAATTTTTAAATTTAGAAATTCTGACTTAAGGATTTCAAATATTTTATTTTTTAATACATATTATTATGGCAGATAATAAAGAAATAGCTTTATTTGAAGAGCTATTTGAGGCTTCTCCTGAAATAAAATATCCTCGTGAATGAGATGTTGTAAGTGGAGTTGTTGTAAAAATTGAGAAAAAAAACATTTTAGTTAATGTTAATAATCAATTTTCATGACTTGTTATTTCAAAAGAAATTTGAAATACTGTTGATGTTAATTCTATAAAATCATGAGATAATGTTGATGTTATGGTTTTAGGAGATTCTGTAGAAAGAGGACTTTTGATTTTATCTCTAAAAAGAGCTAATCAAATTAAATCTCTATCTAATTTAACTAGATTTAGAACATCAGAAGAAATTATTACAGTTAGACCAACTGAAGCTAATAAAGGTTGATTACTTGTTGATATTGATGGATTAAAATGATTTATTCCTGTATCACAATTAACTCCATTAAACTACCCAAGAGTTGAATGAGCTGATCCAGCTAAAATATTAGAACATTTAAACTGACTTGTAGGAAAAGAATTTAAAGTAAAAGTTATCAATGTTGATGAAGCTTGAAAAAAAATTATTTTCTCAGAAAAAGCAGCTATATCAGAAAATAGAGATAAAGCACTTTGAAATTTAAAAGTTGGAGATGTTGTTGAATGAACTGTTTCAGGTATTTTAACTTACTGATTATTTATTACTTTTGATGGACTTGAATGACTTGTTCATGTTTCAGAAATTGATTGGGGACATGTAAACAATCCTTCTAAATTTGCTAAAGTTTGAGAAAAAATCAAAGTTAAAGTTATTTGACTTGATAATGATAAAATTTCTCTTTCAGTTAAAAGATTACAAGAAAATCCTTGGGATGTACTTGCAAGAAAATATAAAGTTGGAGATGTTATTAAAGCTCCTATTTCAAGAATTTCTCAATTTTGAGCATTTATGGAACTTGATGGATGAATTCAATGACTTATACATTTATCTGAAATATCACACAATGTTGTTAAAGATATAAGAGACTTTATAAAAGTTTGAGAAGAAGTTGAAGCTAAAGTTATAAATTTTGAACCAAAAGAAAAAAGAATTGGTTTATCTTTAAAAGCTTTAGTAGAAGCTCCAGCAGTTGAAGTTAAAGAAGAAAATAAAGAAACTGCAGAAGAAAATAAAGAAGAAAAAAAAGCAAAAAAAGCTCCTAAAGCAAAAGAAACTACAGAAGAAAAAGTAGAAGAATAATTTTAAAAATGTTTATATTTTTTGGGAAACATTTGAAATCAAAAAATATAGTTTTAAGAAATATTTATATTTCTGATTTACATTAATAATAACAATAAAATGGAAAAAAATACTCTAAATTCAATGTTTGATAACTTATTACACATTTGAAATAAAACAAATTTTTGGAATGCTAAAATGAAACCATATATTTATGGTTCAGTAAATGGAATTCATGTAATTAATTTACTAAAAACAGCAGAAAAATTAGAAGAAGTAAAAACTGAATTAAAAGATTTAACTTCTCAAGGAAAAAAAGTTTTAATAGTTGCTACAAAAATTCAATCAAGAGATGCTTTTAAAAAATTAGCAACAGAAACTTGATCATACTATGTTTGTGATAAATGGGTTCCTGGACTTTTAACTAACTTTAAAACTATTAAAAGAAGAATAGCTCAATATTTACAACTTTTACAAGATTCTCAAAATTGAGGTTTTGATGTTTTAACTAAAAAAGAAAAAGCATCAAAAATGCTTATATTAGAAAAATTAGATAAAGCATATTCTGGGTTAAAGGATTTAAAAAAATTACCAGATGTTATATTAGCATCAGATGGTATTTATGAAAGACAAGCTTTAAAAGAAGCAAGTAATTTAAATATCAAAACTTTTGCAATATTTAATACAAACTGAGATAGAGATTTAGTTAATAACTTTATTCCAGCAAATACTAACTCTACTAAATCATTTGATTATTTAGCTTCAGATTTACTTGGAAGTTTTGTAAAAGCATCAACAACTCAAACAAAAGCTACTATTAAAAAAGTAGAACAAGATGAAGTTTCTTGAGCAAAAAAAACAACTAAAAAACCAACTGCTAAAAAAGAAGTTGAAGTAAAAGAGTAGTTTGTAGTTTTAAAAAAATATTTTTTAATTTAAAAATTATGAGTAATGATTTTGAAAATGATGATTTAAAAGAAAAAAATACTAATAAAGAAAATTTTTTTAATGTTTTAGCATATATTCCTTTTTTAAATATATTTATTTTAGTTACAAAAGGGCATGAAATAAGCAATAATAATAAAAAGTATTTCAATCAATGAATAGCAATATTTTTGCTTTATATGGTATGATTTATAATAATTTCTTTTATATCATTTACACTTTCTTTTTTATTTACTATAATATACTTTTTATTAGTAATGTTTTTTGCAACTAAAGCATACAATGATTTATATGTAGAAGTTTGATTTTTAGAAAATATTATATCTAATTTTCTAAAAACAAAAGAAGATAAAAAAAGTAAAGATGATGAAAATCTTCTTTAAATTATTTAACACCTAACTAAAAAAATATGGAAGTTACAGCAGCATTAGTAAAAGAATTAAGAGATAGAACAGGTATTTGAATGATGGATTGTAAAAAGGCATTAAATGAAACTAACTGAGATATCGAACTTGCTATTGAAGAATTAAGAAAAAAATGACTAGCAAAAGCAGCAGCTAAAGCAGATAGAGAAGCTTTAGAATGAGCTATAAAAGTAGTTGTTGAACAAAATAAAGTATATGTTGTTTCAGTATCTTGTGAAACTGACTTCTTGGCAAATACTCCAAGATATCAAGATATGTTAAATGATGTTATTTCTTTATTAAAACAAGGGAAAGCAAAAGAAGATGCAAAAGCTATGATAGATAAAGATTATTCTCTTGAAATGGGGGAAAATCTACAAGTTAAAGATTTTCTATCTTTAGAATGAGTGTCTGTTTGAGCTTATGTTCATTCAAATAATAAATTAGCATCAGTAGTTTTAGCTAAAACTCAAGCAGATAGTGAAAAACTAAAACAAGTAGCTATGCATATTACTGCTTCAAATCCTGACTTTTTATCAGTAAATGATATTTCAACAGAAGTAATTGAAAAAGAAAAATCAATTCAACTTGAAATAATGAAAAATGATCCAAAAATGGCTTGAAAACCAGATGAAGTATTACTTAAAATTATTGATGGAAAAATGGGTAAATTTGCTTCAGAAGTAGCTTTACTTGAACAACAATTTGTAATAAATCCAGATCAAAAAGTAAAAGATTTTATAGGAAATGATACTATTTCATCATTTTATAGATTTACAATTTAATATTTAAGAAAGTTTTAAAACTTTCTTAAATATACCTCCATAGTTTATCGGTTAGAATTCAGGATTCCAAATCCTGCGGGCTAGGTTCGACTCCTAGTGGGGGTGCCATTACATTAAATAAATTAATATATCTATGCTCTCATAGCTCAGTTGGAAGAGCACCAGGTTGCGAACTTGGTTGTCGTAGGTTCGAGCCCTGCTGAGGGCACCATTTATAAAATCACTTGATATATAAAAAAAATATATATAATTAAGATAATTTTTTATCAAATTTAACAAAAATATGGACCTCCAAACCACATTTATTTTTATCTCTCTTTTTTGACTATCTGCTTTTTTTTCAGCATCAGAAATAGCATTAATGAGCCTATCTCCTCATAAAATAGATTCATTTATTAAACAAAACAAATTTTGATCAAAAGATTTAAAGTTTATTAAACAAAAAAATGACAAACTTTTAATATCTATTTTAATTTTAAATAATTTAGTAAATATATATGCAGCTGCTTTTGCAACTCAAATAGCTATAAATATTGCTAAAACATCCTCTTTAGAAGAATCACTAGTAGTTTGAATTTCAACTTGAATTGTCACATTTTTTATAATTATGTTTGGGGAAATAGTTCCTAAAAGTTATGCAACAAAAAATATTGATAGTATATCTTTATTTGTAGCTAAATTTTATAAAATTGTTATAATCATCCTTACTCCTTTATTATTTTTTATAGAAATAATAACAAAAATAACAACTTGAAAAACTAAAGCAATAAATATTACAGATGAAGAAATTGAAAGTTTTATAGATTTATGAAAAGATAATTGAGTTTTTAATTCAAGTGAACATGAAAAAATAAAAAATATGTTAGAATTTTCTGACATAACTGTTGAATCAATTTATACACCTAGAGTGAAAATTGATGCTATTGAAATAGAAACAACTATTTTAAAAGCTCTTGATTTTGTTTTAAAAAATACTCATTCAAGAATACCAATTTATCAAGATACTATTGATAATATTGAATATATAGTGAATTTAAGATTTTTAATTGAAGAATTTAAAAAGTGAAATTGAGAATTAAAATTGAGTGAACTAAAAAACCTAACAAAAGTTATAAAAATACCCTTAAATCATCCTATTGATAAACTTCTTGAAGTTTTTAAAACATCTAAAAATCATCTAGCAATAGTGCTTGATGAATATGGATGAGTTGCTTGACTTGTAACACTTGAAGATATTGTAGAAGAAGTTTTTTGAGATATACAAGATGAATATGATAAAGAAAAAAAAGAAATAATTAATATTTGAGAAAATAAATATGAAGTTAGTCCAAGTATAATATTTGAAGATTTGCTTGATGAGTTAAGTTTGTCATTTTACAATATATGACTTGATGAAAAAGAATATTATGCTACTACATTAAATTATTTTATAACTGAAGAACTTGAAAGATTTCCAAAAACTTGAGAAGTTTTAGAAAAAAAACTCATCTGAGAATGATTTGAAGAAGGAAATGTATTTATAATATTTAAAATAAAAGATGTAGTTGACTCTATAATTGACTCAATTGAAGTAGAAATAATTAAAAAAGAAATTTTATAATTGATATGCTATTTAAAAAATAGAGGTGTATGCATATTATAATAATTTGAAAAATTCATAAAATTTAATTTAAAAAATATGGAAAAATATGATTTAATAATTATTTGAGCTTGAAGTGCTTGATATCCTGCATGAATGTATGCATCAAGATATAAAATAAAAAACTTAATTATTTGAGCACAAGCTTGATGAGCTCTAGCTACTTCTCATAAAGTTGAAAACTGGCCTTGAGTTATATCATCAACTGGTAAAGATATAATGGATAATTTTAAAACTCATGCTACTACATTTTGAAGTGAAGTGTTGCATGAATTTGTAACTAAATTAGAAAAAGTTGATAATTTATTTTATATAGAAACGAGTTCTAAAAAAGAGTTCCAAGCTAAATATGTTATAATTGCAACTTGAAACTCTCACAAACATTTGTGAGTTATATGAGAAGAAGAATTTTTATGAAAATGAGTTTCTTATTGTGCTACTTGTGATTGAAATTTTTATAAAAATTTAGATGTTGTAGTTGTTTGAGGGGGTAATACCGCATTAACAGAAAGTCTTTATTTAGCTGATATATGTAAAAAAGTTTATTTAGTTCATAGAAGTAGTACTTTTAGAGCAGAAGATGTTTGGATAGAACAAGCAAAAAAAAGAGAAAATATTGAAATTATCTTAGAAGAAGAAGTTGAAAAAATATCAGGAGGAATGTTTTTAGAAGAAGTTTTATTAAAATCTTGAAAATTAATAAAAGCAGATGGTATATTTATAGCTATTTGAAGTAATCCAAATACTCAAATAGTAGATAGTTTTGATTTAAAAAAAGATAAAGATTGATGTTTAGTAGTTGATCAAAGACAAGAAACATCTCTAAAATGACTTTATGCTGCTTGAGATGTAACAACTAATTCAAACAAATTTAAACAAACTATTATGTCAGCTGCAGAAGGCTGTCTTGCTGCAAACTCTATACATGAAGATTTAATAAAAGAATAAAAAAATACTTATTTTTAAATAAGTATTTTTTTCTTATACAAATAATAATATTAATATGTACAAGTTATATACCAAAGAGATCTTTGACAAGTAGGGCCTCATATTCAACACATTGCTGTTGTTTGTGAAGCAAAAGGCAATTTTTTTCATATATTACAAATATTTCATGAACAAAGATTAAAATAATCTGTATTTGGGGTTGGAATAGTAAAAGTAGTATTTGACATAGTGCACCTTTCTTTCCATCATCCTGGAGCTAATATATCATTCATAAAAGCAGATCATTCTCAATGTATTTCTATCCAATTATTTATTGTTTCTTGTACAAGTCAATTCCAAGCATCTACATTTTCTTGCAATTGAGCTTCTGATAATCAAGTTGTTGAATTTGGAGATGGAAAAATAGTTTTATACATAGGAGTTGTTTCTCCTCATCCAGAGCTTGATCATCATCATCATCATCAATTACATGTTTCATATACTTTAAATCAAAGACTTTGACTTTCTGAAGGAGTTTTATTAATTTCCCAAATAGAAGAATTGACATTTTTACACCAAATTTGTTGATTTCATCCATGTAATCATCATCATGGAACTCAAC
This sequence comes from uncultured Candidatus Peribacteria bacterium, assembly GCA_964527685.1. Classification (GTDB taxonomy): domain Bacteria; phylum Patescibacteriota; class Gracilibacteria; order BD1-5; family UBA6164; genus UBA7396. The sequence goes on from CAZGOC010000001.1 coordinate 380,714, forward strand.
ATTCAATTCAACCACCTGCTGACCAAATAAGTCGATTTGTAGGTACCCCTTGATTATTAAGTGTAGCATTTCAAACTCTATTTGCAATATAATAAGCATTATCTAATAAAACTTTATATTCACAATTCGTTGAAAAAATATTATCTTTTCATGTTATATCAGTCGTTGTACTTGTTCATCATCAATTTAAATCATCTATACAAACGATTTTTCATCAAGAGTATTTACAAGCTTTTCAATCTGCTTTTGTTCAATTTAAATTATTATAATAGGCTGATGAGATTATATCACCATCTTTTACTTCTTGAGTTAAGTTTGTTATTATATTTCAAGCAGCATATAAAGATCAGACAACTCAAAGTAACATTCAAAAAGTTACAAGTCATATTTTTTTATATTTATCCATAATTTTTTAAAATTATATTTATAAAGTATTGAAATTATACTATATAAAAAAGTTAATGCAAATTTTTTTATATAAAATCTAAAAAAACTTTTACTTTTTTAAAAAATTACTATAATACAACCTATAACAAAACTTGTTAAGTTTTAATTAGAGTTTTTTAAAAAATTTATTATCATCATACTTTTAAATTAAAAATAAGTATGTAGGCGACTAAAAGGATAAACTAAACTCAAATTAATATTAACAAACAAATAAGTTAATTTAATTTGAGCTTTTTTTAAAAGCTTATATGCTTATTTTTTGTTTGTTATAAAATTTTAATTTTTTATCATATTATTATGAATAATTTTGAATCTTTAGGATTATCTAAAGATATACTTAAAGCAATTGAAGAAAAAGGATATATTACACCATCTCTAATTCAAGCTTGAGTTATACCAATAGCTCTAAATACAAATAAAGATGTTGTTGGACAAGCTCAAACTTGATCTGGGAAAACAGCTGCTTTTTGATTACCTATTTTAGATAAAGTAAATATTTCTTTAAATAGAACTCAAGCACTTATTTTAACTCCAACTAGAGAACTTGCTATACAAATAGCTCAAGAATTAAAATCTTTTTCAAAATATAAAGAAGTTTCTATATCATTGCTTTATTGAGGACAAAGTATTAGAAATGAAATGTCTGAACTAAGAAATAATCCAAAAATAATAGTTTGAACTCCTGGAAGAGTAACAGACCATCTTCAAAAATGAAGATTAAAACTTGATGAAATAGAATACTTTGTTTTAGATGAAGCAGATGAAATGCTAAATGTTTGATTTAGAGAAGAAATAGAAGAAATTTTAAAATTTGCTCCTATAGAAAAAAGAGTATTTTTATTTTCAGCTACAATGCCTCCATTTATTGCAAATATAGTTAAAAACTATATGAGAGATTATGAAACTATTGCAATAAAAAAAGAAGAATTAACAAATTCAAATATTACTCAAATATATTTTGATGCTCCAAGATGATATAAATTTGAAGTTTTGTGCCGTATACTTGATATAACACCTGATTTTTATTGAATAATATTTTGTAGAACAAAAGCAGAAACAGATGAAATATCAGCAAAATTATCTTCTAAATGATATCTAGCTGAAGCAATTCACTGAGATATTGAACAAAATATGAGAGAAAAAGTACTTTCAAGATTTAAATCAAGATCAGTTTCTATTTTAGTTGCAACAGATGTAGCAGCAAGATGAATAGATGTACAAGATTTATCACATGTTGTAAATTTTGACCTACCAGATAATCCAGAAAGCTACACTCATAGAATATGAAGAACTTGAAGAGCTTGAAAAACTTGAACTGCTATATCTATAGTTTCAAATAGTGATTCTAGAAAATTATTTTTCATAGAAAGACATATAAAAGCTAAAATCAAAAAAGAAATAATTCCAACTTGAGAAGAAGTAGTTAATTATAAAATAAAATGACTAGAAACTGATATTGAAAATATTATTTCATCACAAGAAATTGATTATTTAGATATTGCAAAAAAAATACTTTGAGTACATAATCCAGAAGTTATTGTATGAGCAATACTTAAAAAATTTTATAAAGATGATTTTAAAAAAGAATCATATAGAGAATTTTTATCTAAAGACTCAAGAGATTTTAATTCAAGAGATAGATGAGAAAGAGGTGAGAGAAGTGAAAGAAGTTTTGCTAAAAGAGATGATTGAATGATTAGGGTTTTTGTAGCTAAATGAAAAATGGATAATTTCTCAAATCCTTGAATGTTATTATCTTTTATTGCAAATGAATCTTGACTTTGAGATTTAGGTGCTTGAAAAGTAGATATTTTAACAAATTTTTCATATGTTGATTTACCAGAAGATATTTGATCAATAGTTTTAAAAGTATTTAAAGATAAAAATCCAGTAAAACCTTTAGTTGTTCATGCTAAAGAAAAAAAAGATGATGGATGAGGATTTAATAGATCAAGAAATTTTGATAGAAGAGATGATAGAAGAGACTCTTTTAGATGAAGAAGAGATAATAGAAATTCATCAAGAAGATGAGATTTTAGAAAATAAAATATTAGTTTAAATTATTAAAAAAATAGAGATTTATTCTCTATTTTTTTGTAGTTTGAAATACAAAAAATGCTCCATACTTTTATTCCCAATGCATTTTAATTTTGGAATTGTATAGAGCTTTATTTTTTAATGTAATACTTATCTTTCCTAAGTTTTTAACAAGGTAAATTTGGGAGCCTTGCTTCACAAAATTATATTATATAATTAATATATTATATAATTTGGAAGAATTTTTATTATACTTTTTAATTATTTTTTTGTTTTTGTTTTTTACAAGTTTTTATTTATTTTCGGTAGTTTTAAATTACCATCAATAAGTATTACAAATATATTAAACCATATATTTTAGTATTTGTCAAATAAAAAACTTTTTTCTTTTCCATTGGGAATTTTTTTAACTAGAAAGAAGAATATTTTTAGTTTTATTAATCATAAATTTAGTAATTTTCAAGGTATGACAAATCTTAATTTATATTGTTTAGTTTAACTAAATAATTAATAACTTGAAAATAAAAAAAAAATTATTATTATGTTAATAATAATATTAATTTAATAATTTTATAAAAATATGTATACAAAAAATAAATGATTTACATTAATAGAATTAATAGTTGTAACTTCTATTCTTTGAATATTAGCAACAATATCTTTTATAGGTTTTTCTTTTTATATGAAAGATGCTAGAGATGCAAATAGATTAGCTACAATTCAAAATTTAAATATATGATTACAAATTCATTTATCTAAAACTCGTAAATTACCTATGCCAGATTGAGAAGTATTTTCTTGAACAATAAATTGAAAAACATATATATATAAATGAGAAATTTGAAATTTAATAACAAAACAACTAGACTATAACAAAATCCCATTAGACCCATTGTCTGGTCAAAAATATATATATGGTGTAAATTCAAAAAGAAAAGAATATCAAATAGCTACTTTAATGGAAAATAGAGAATATGTATATTTATCTCCTATTATAAATCAAACTTATGCATCTAATGATAATATAGTTTCAAAAGTTGATTGAAATTATAAATGAACAATAAAGTATAAAACCGCTACTTGAGTTTGTATAACTAATATACCTAGTTTAATTTTTTCAAATAATGAAGATGTAAATTTACTTTCTACTTGAACTCTTTTTATAGCTAATTGAAAAAATAATTTACCATATTCATTTTGAAATATTGAATCAAATAATATAGAAACTAATGAATTAATTAAAGATGTTTTAAAAGATCAAGATGCTAATTTAGATTTAGTATGTTGATCTAATGATGATGATTTAGTAAATAATATAAATAATAATTATTTAAGTAGTTTTTGATGAGATCCAAATTTAGTTGAACTTATAGTAGCTTGACAAGCTCCAATAATAGATAAAAAAAGATGAAAATGTTGATCTGCAGCAAAAACTTATTTAATAACTGATACAAATTTTAGTTGAAATCTTTGTAGTTTATGAACCTCAAATCCAGCAAGTCCTATTTTTCCAACTACTTGAAATCCAACTTCATGGATTTGTGAAATTAGTTGATGACAAAATTCTTCAACTTGTACTGCTTCAATAGGGGGCCTAAATCAAATAGCTTGAGTTTGTTGATCTGCAGCAAAAACTTATTCTTCAGATAAAACTTCCTTTGAATGAAATTTATGTTTAACATGAACTGCTACCCCAGTAAGTCCTACTTTTCCAACTGCTTGAAATAATGTAAGTTGGATTTGTAAGTGAATAAATTGATGAAATGATTCAGGAAATTGTATAGCAAATAGAGAACAAGAAAATTTATTATGAGGAGTTTGACCATGGATTAATAATACAAATAATACTGTTAAGTGTAGATATATTGCATATAATTGAATAGAGTGTGATTGGTCTGATTGGATTATTTGATGATGATTAACTTATAAAATAGAAATTAATAATTTTGAATGCAACCAAAATTTTTTAAGTATTTTAACTTGAAGTATTGATAGTTCAAATTCTAGCTGTTTTTTTAATACTAATTGAACAAATAATACAATAAGAATTATAGCAAATGATAATGAATGATGACAATTATATTCACAATCATTAAGTATTAAATTACCAGAAATTACATCAACTTATTTTTCTTCTATAGAGGGGTGATTTAGTTTTAATTTTAATTGATGACCTTGAATAATTTGAAATTATTTATTAGCTTCTAACAATTATGATTGTTATGAACAATTTACATGAAAAACTTGAAATATGGATTATAATAATAGTTATTGTTGACCATATATAAATTTTTGAACTTGAAATTTGATTTATTTAACTTTTACTTGAGGCTTAGTATCAAATACTATTGATGTTAATGCTTGAGATTTACCAAAAGTAAATTTATTATATCCTCAAAATGAAGAATTGCAAATACCTACAAATTTAACTATTTCATGGAGTGAAAATACTATATTTGATGGTTATCAAATATCAATTTGAACTGATACTTGAGCAATAAATCTTTTATCAGATTATGATGTAACATCAACTTGAAATATTAATATTTCAAGTTTAGTATGAATTTTACAACAAAATACTAAATATTATTGGAAAGTAAGATGAGTAGTTTCTTGACTTTATTCTTGATGGAGTGATATATCAAATTTTACAACAAAATCACTTACATTAAATTATCCTACTAATAATTCAACAGCAGTAGAATTAGATCCAATTTTTAATTGGGACTGAGTAGCATCTACATATCATATAACATTATGAACAGACACAACAGCAGAAAATATAATATGAATATGAGCTTGTACAATTACTTGAAGTTGATGAAAGTTAAGTGATAATTGTTGAAAATATCTAAATTGAAATACTAAATATTATTGGAAGATAAGTGCTGATGGAGGAGTCACATGGAGTAGTATTTGGAGTTTTACTACTAAATGAATGTTAAATTATCCTACTAATAATTCAACAGCAGTAGAATTAGATCCAATTTTTAATT
>CAZGOC010000001.1:386293-387103 GCA_964527685.1 uncultured Candidatus Peribacteria bacterium
GAAGATAAGTGCTGATGGAGGAGTCACATGGAGTAGTATTTGGAGTTTTACTACTTCAGAGATGAAAGCTAATTTATCAACCCCTTTAAATACAGCTACTTGAATTTCATATAAAACAATACTATCTTGGGAGAATATAACTTGAGCTGATACTTATGAAATATGATTTTGAACAGATTCTCAAGCAACAAATATATCACCAAATAGTTATTCTTTTACTAAAACATATAATAATTTAGATTTATCTTATGAATACCAAAATTTAAATGTAAATACTAAATATTATTGGAAAGTAAGAGCTTGTTTTAGTTGATCTTGTTGAGCTTGGAGTGATATTTGGAGTTTTACAACAAAAACTACTACTCAAGCAAGAACAGCTGTTTTAATTTCATCAATTTCTTGAGAAACTGTTAATATAGATCCTGTTTTAACTTGGGAAGAAGCTGTTTTACCACCAACAGATTCATTTTATTCATATGAATATTATATTTGAACTTGAACTAGTTATAATAATTTTTGTAAAAACACTTATCCTGTAACATGATGAATAGCAACTAATTTTGTAAGTTCTCTTAATTGTGATTCAATATGAATTAAAGACTGGTTGCCAAATACTACATATAATTGGAAAGTAAGATATGCTTATTTTAATTGAACTTCAGATGCTTACTGAACTTATTCACAAACCGGAACATTTACAACATGAAATTTTAGCTGATGAAATTCTTTAGTTAAAGATATTATAGCTTGAGCTACTTGATCAAGTCCTGCTAATTTAACAAATGTAAATGGAACATTATTTTTTACAGC
>CAZGOC010000002.1:0-149373 GCA_964527685.1 uncultured Candidatus Peribacteria bacterium
TATGATTTTTACTTTATGAACTTGATGATTGAAGTATAAAATGAACTTTTAGAGCCAAAAGCGATATAATAGATTTAAGTTTATTTTGTTCTAATTGGTGAGGTTGATGACATAAAAGAGCCTCATGATTTATCGTAAATTGAAAAAATATTTATGAAGTGGAGGCTGAAGTTATAAATAAATTAACTACTTTAATTTAAAACTACTTTTGCTATAAAACTATCTATTGAAAAAGCTCATATTTGACGACTATCTTTGCTTTCAGATACATTGTCTCAAAAAAACAAATAAGATCAATCTTGCAATACTCATTTTATATCTTTTTTTTATGATATCATCATATAGATTTAAAACTCTTGCTTCATAATCTATTTCAAAACTTATAGCATTTTGAGTTTTTCTTTTATTTTTTCTACAATCAAAATATGCTTGAAATACATCTTTGCGAGTGATAACGAGCTTTTGGGGGAAGGATTGCCACGATAGTGGCAAAGAAATTAACTAAACTTAAAAAACAGTAAAACTATTCAATAAGCAATATATTTATTAGCTATTACTTATAATTAATTTCTACTTTTGTCCATAATCAAAAATATAAAAATAAAACTATACTTACATTATGGAAATTACATTCTCTAAAATCAATATTTCAGTGAGCAATTTTATGTCTTAATTTATATCAAAAATCATTAAATAAAATAAAATCAATATGTTGAATAAAGTTCTTTCAAAAAGTTTCATCAAAGATTTTATTTTTTAACATTTCAGTTCATAATGTTTTAGTTTGTGTACTTATTTCTTTTCATTTACCCAATCTAATTGTATCAATTCATAAACTATTTGAAATATGTAAAAATACTTCTTCAAATAATGGAACTAAAATATGTATACTAGATATAAAATCTCATTCACAATACTTTTTTATTCAAGTTTTAAATTTTTCAAATGATGATATACTAGAAAATAAAAACTTTTTTTGAAATAATTCAATCAAATAATCATTATTAAAATAATTTTGTTCGAATAATCTATTAAATACTGTTGATAAAAATCATCAATAATATCATTGATATAGTTGATAGTTTTCATAATACCAATAATTCAGTTTATCTTCTCATACTTTTAAACTATTTCATTCATCATCAATTAAAGACATTGCAGCTAATTCCAAAAAAATAGGAGTATTTTTTGATGAACTTTGATAAATATCATCAGACTTTATTTCAAAATTACGATAAATATTAAAATAAATATTTTTAGAATCTTTAGTATTTATAATAAAATCAGCTATTTTCTGAACTGTTTCATTTTTTATTTCAAGAGTTTGTGAAAAATTTTTTAATTGTTCAGGTAATTTTAAATTTATCTCTCTTAGTTTTTCTTTATAAATATGAATTTCTGTTTTATGGATTCATTTTAAATTATTATCTTTATATAATTTGATAATATCTTCAATCAACTTTTGACAATACATAAAATCATTAGTTTTTTCTGCTTTTTCTAATTCTTTTTTTAAATTATCTATTTCTTGATTAAAAGTTTTTTTCATTGTTTAATTTATTTAATTATTTTTTTAAATTCTCATAATTATTCATTTCTCCAAAACTTTCTTTTCTAATTTTCATTCATTTTCTAGATATACTTAAAAATAATCCTAATTTTTCTATATCTTCATATTCTAAATTTTGAATAATATTTTTATTTGATTTTTTTATAGATAAATAAGATTCCCACATATCTCATAAATTAATTTCTCATCAGTTAATTGATATAATGATATTTAGTACATATTTTTTATAATATAAATTAAATATAAGTTTTTTTAGAATATAAAAATGCATTAATCCATTTTTAAACTCAACTCAATCAAATTTTAAATTGTCATTTATATCTATCATATTTTAAAAATTACTGAAATAAATTATTTTAATTTTTTCTTATCTCATCATTCTAAATAATTTTGCTGAGTAATTATTTTTTCTCATGATTTATTTTCAAGTTCCTTTCTGGCATTTCAAGCTATACTTCATCACTCTCTACTAGCTTCTTTACATTCATTAAATCATTTAGAATTTTTATTTTTCATTATTTTCGTTGTAGAAGCTTCTGCTAACATATTAAAAATTAATTCTAAATCTGTCATATGGTCTCTTAAATTTTCATTTTTTAATCACTTGAAATTTTTATACTCACTTGGGGTCATTCAAAAAGCTGCTTTACTTATTTCTGCTGTTAGAATTGCATATTCTGCTCAAAATTGAACTCATCTATCTTTCCATTCATCAGTTAAATCTTGTCTTACTGCAATGCTTCTTGATCTTTTATCTATCCAATCTTTTGAATATCATTTTTGTTCATATAATTCTTTCATTCTATCCATTGATAGCTCTGGGTTTTCTATTTCATCTATTCTTTCTTTTCATACTTGAGCTAACCACATTTTAAATGGTTCAGCTTTTTTACTTGGAATTGACTGAATTAATCTAAAAGCATTTTTTGTATTTACACAATCGGTTAGTCTCATTTTTCAGTCTGGTGCTTTCATTTTCAACTGTACCCAAATTGGGGACAGTTCAAGTTTTATAAATTCTCTATCCTTTATTTTTCCCCAATATTGTCTTGGTGTTGGGCTTCAAGTTAATACTTCAATAATATCAACAACTGAAAAATGCCACTCATTTTCATGAATAATCTTTCTAATTTCTTTTTGTTCAAAAATAGCTAATTTTGTTGTTTGCATTTAAAAATTATTAATTTTAAATTATTGATTTTAATATAATTATTTTATTCAAAAATTCAAAGAATTTTTACCTTTTCATCCTCCCCCAAAATTGCCCGACTAGGGCAAAAAAAAGTTTTTGGTTTCGCTGACTTTAGTATTCAAGATGATATTCTTTAAAACAAAAAGTAGATGTCGCCTAACAACCTGTAGGAGAGTTTGTATTTCAATTCAAAATATAACTTCAACTTCACATACTAGCTCAGTTTTCATATATTTCTTGACAACTACTATATCAATAATATTTAGGAATAGAAACTCAAGTTTCATTTATTGTTTCCCCTAAATTGGTAGCTGTTTTTATAAAACTTCAATCTTCTTGATATGGTAAATTTAAAGTTCATTTATCAACTATAAAACTACTAGAAAGTGATAACAAACTTCAACTAAGATTAGTTGCAAAAACTATAGATGGTATAAAGCCACTATTTAAAGTTTGATAATCTCAATCAACATATGCTATTAATCAATAGTCATTTAAAACTGCCTCGTCCTCTAAACTCATAGCTACTTGAAAAAATTGTTTATTTGAAGTTATTGAATAAAGATAGTTTTGAGTTTTAAACAATGGATCAGTTGGTTTTTTATCAAGCTCCATAGTATAAACTCAATCATTTAATAGTCATTGTTTTATAATTACTCAAGAGTTTGTTATATCAAAACTACTTCAAGGATTTGGGTATCACCCGTTTTTTAGTTTATGATTTTTAAGACTCATTTTTATATTTGACATATCAGTATTACGAGTAGCATTTCTTGCATCAGTTATGGTTTTTTGATATGATATAAATGATATAGCAGAAAGTATTATTAATATAGTTATAACAACAACTAATTCTACTAAAGTAAATCAAAAATTATTTTTTTTCATATTATTTATTTTTAGTTATATTTTTTAATTTATAGTAAAAATTATTTTTATTTATTATAATAATATTTGCTAAATAATCAATTTTTTCATTTAAATACTTTATGGGATTTATATAAACTAAGTTATCATCATTATAAATATTTAAACTATATCTTATATTGTCTAAAACTCAAGAATTATATGACAAAAAAATTGCATAATCTTTGTTTGTAAAATCAAGTTTTAAAGCAGTTCAAGTATTTGAATTTATACTTTTATCATCTTGCAAGTATCAAATAGCTCAAGAGTTAGAAAAAAAGTAGTTTTCACTAATTTTTACTAATTTATTTGAATTATTAAAAATATTTTTATCAAACTCAATTATTTTTCAAGAAAAACTTCAATTTATATCAAAATACAAAGTTCAAGAAGATGTGTTTCATAGTTTTTTTAATGGTTCAATATTAGCTAAATCTTCATCTATAAAATAATTTATTTTGTCATTTGACCAAAATATATTTTGGTATCAAGTATTTTTTAAAATAATTCAAGATTTTTGTATTTTTTGAGATATATAGTTAGTATTTATTTTGGGATTTTCAAAAGTTATAGTTTTATCTCAAATACTTCAATCATATCAAGTTCAAGTTTTGTTTAAAGTAAATCAAGTTAAATCAAGACTTCAAGTCAAAAAATCTAAATAACTCAGGCTATAATTTAAAACTAAATCTTTTAAATCAATACTTCAAGTACAAGTTTTGTTTGTTTCATCTAAAGAAGTATTTCAAGATCAAATTAATTCACTTCAAGAAAAGTATTTTATATCTAAAGGGCATCAAAGTATTGGTTTATAAAACTCTGTTTTTTTATTAACACTTAAAAAAGTATTTATATAATTAGATGAATCAAAAATAATATTTTGAGAAAGTATATTTTCAATATTTTTAATTTGTGTACTTTTTTCAAAATAATTTTGCTTATTTATAACTAAAACTCAAAGTGATAAAGTTAGAGTAATAAGTAAAATTACAAAAAATATTGAGTTTCAATTTGTATTGTTTTTTTTCATATTTTAAAAATTTAGGTTTATTTTTATAAAATCATCTTTTTTTATAAAAGTATTATTTTTATCTTGTCAAAACACTTCATTTAATTCTTTTTTTAGTATTTCTAAATTTACTTCAAAAATATTTTGATTTAAGGTAGTTATTTTTATATCTTTTAAAAGCATATTTTTATAGATTTTTCATTTATTAAATTTTAAATTTTCTAAAATAGAGGGGTTATTTAATATTCAAGACAAAGTATTTTCATCTAAATAAAAGGCTCAAAAATAGTTTTTTTGATATTTTGTCAAATCAAGATTTAGTTTATAATTAAATCAATTATTTTCATCTAAAAATCATCAAATCAAAACTCATGAAGTTTTTTGATCATCAAAAAGTAAAAATCATCAAGAAAGAGTTTGTCAACTATTATAAGATAAAAATATATTATCTATTTTAAAGGCATTTACATCTTCAAAGATATTTGTCAAAATAGTTGAGTTTTGCATATTTGCAAGTATTTTTGACATAGATAAATATATTCAAGATATGATTATTGATATAATCATAATTGAAACTAAAAGCTCTGTTAATGTAAATCATTTATTAGATTTTTTCATAATTTAAAAGTTATTTTTTTATAAGTTCTTTTAAAGAGCACTTTATCATCTGTCATTCATCACTAACTTTTGAAATCAAGCAAACTCTTGCATAAACAATTCAAGCATAATCAGTATCTACATGCTCTCACAAATAATTTATATATTTATAGTTTGAGTTTGCACTTCAAGAAAAAGTGTTTATTAAAGATCAAGTTTTGTATAAATATATCTCTTCATTTTCTAAAAAATTAGATAAATCAATTTTTGAGATTATTTTTGAAGTATTTGATTTAAGTAATTCTAAATAATTTATTTTATTATATTCAAAATCTAAATTAGAATCATATTCAACTATTTTTGACATTGAAAACATAATTATAATTATAATTACTGATATAATTAATACTCAAACAAGAGTTTCTCATAATTTATTTTTTTTCATAAAAATATTGATAAAGACTTTATTTTTATATAATTATAAAAAAATATATAAAAAATGCAAAATATATAAAAAATTATGCAAAAAATAACCTTGAAATTTTTTTAAAAAAATATATAACTAGTTTCAATTAAAATTAAATCTCTAAAATGTTTAAAAAAACAAAAATTAGTAAAAATAAATTAGATATAAATAACTTAATCAATATCCAAAAATGATTTATAAAATCAAAAGAAAATTCAAGTAATTTCTTAAAGTATTTTGTAATAATTGTTTTAATAATTGTTTGATTTGTTTGATATATCACATTAAAAGAAGTTTCTAAAATAAAATTTGATTTAAATAGTCTACTATCTTTTTCTTGACTTTGATTAAATTTAGAAGAAATAGAAAAAAAATCAACTATAAAAATAACTAACTGAAAAACAAATATAGTTATTATTTGAAGAGGATGAGATGAAAATGATGCTCCAGAATTAACAGATAGTATTTTAATTGCATCTATAAATTATAAAAATAAATCAATCTCAATGTTTTCAGTTCCAAGAGATTTATATGTAGAGTACCCAACTTCTTGAGCTTGAAAAATAAATGAAGTTTATTTTAGAGCTTTAAGAAAATCAAAAGATGAATTTGAAGCTATAAAAAGCCTAAATGAAGTTTTGAGTAAAATAACTTGAGAGGAAATGCATTATTTTGTAAATCTTGATTTTAATTGATTTAGAAAAGTTATTGATAGTGTTTGAGGTATAAATATAGATGTTCCTGCTCAAATTATAGACAATACATATCCAGGACCAAATCATAGTTATATAACTTTTAAAATAAATCCTTGATTACAAACTCTTGATTGAAAAACTGCACTTATGTATGCAAGATCTCGTCACTCAACAAGTGATTTTGATAGATCATTAAGGCAACAATTAATTATAAAAGCATTAAGAGAAAAGTTTTTATCTCTAGATTTACTCACTTCCCCATCTAAAATAAAATCAATTTATGCTATATTACAAGAACATGTTATAACAAATTTTGACTTATGACAAATGATTGATCTTGCTTTATTTTTAAAAGAAATTCCAAAAGAAAATATAGTTTCTTCAAATTTAAATGATTGATGTTTTTATTGAAGCTATACTTGTGAAAAATGATGATTTTTATATGTGCCTTTAAGAGCTGATTTTGGTTGAGTTTCAGTTATGCTACAAGAATGATGAACAAAGAGAAATCCTTCAAATTATTCAAAATTAATAAATTATACAAATATAGTTTTTAATTATCCTTTAGTTTATGCAGAAAACTTGCCTATAAATATATTTAATTCAACAAAGGCTTCTTGACTTGCTTTTGACATAGCAACTAGCTTAAAAAAATATTGATTTAATATCCCAGATAAAAACTCTATATGAAACACTTCTTGAGATAAATATGAAAAATCAAAAATACTTTATACAACTTGAAGTTGAGAGGAGATTCCTCAAACTGTAAAAGCTCTTGAAATGTTTATATTTTGATGAAGTGAAAAAGTTGATGTATTACCAAAATATTCAAAAAATCCACAAACAAAAATAGAAATAATCATATGAGATGATTATAAAAATTTAAACTTCTAATTAAAAAACTATGTCTTTTAAAACAATCAAAGTGACAAAAAAGAAAAAATTTAAAAACTTTAACAATAAAAACTTTAAAATATTTTTAATTTATGGTATTTTATGATTTTTTTGATTAATATTAATATCTTGAATTTTAATTTATGTAAATATAGTTTCAAAACTACCTGATGTTAAAAAACTTGAAAATCTAAACATAGTTCAATCATCTACTATTTATGATAAAAATTGAGGAGTTTTGTATAATTTATATTGAGATGAAAAAAGAACTTATGTTTGATACAATCAAATCTCAAAAAATATGGTAAATGCAATTATATCTTGAGAAGATAAAAGATTTTGGGAAAATCCTGGGTTTGATGTTATATGACTTTTAAGAGCATTTTATTATTGAATTTTATGAAAAAATACTTGATTTGCTTGAACTTCAACTCTAACTCAACAATTAATTAGAAATACTATTATTGAAAATAGAAGTTCAAGTGAAACTTTTGTTGATAAACTTGAAAGAAAACTAAAAGAATATATTTTAGCTTATAAATTAACAAATGAAGTTTCAAAAGAAAAAATACTTGAATTATATTTAAATAAAATAGCTTATTGAAGCAATGCTTTTTGAATAGAACAAGCATCACTAACTTTTTTTAAAAAACAATCAAAAGACCTTGATATTTTAGAGTCAAGTATACTTGCTAGTTTACCAAAATGACCAACTTACTACTCTCCTTATACCCAATACCAAAGACTTGTAGGAAATATATATTCATACCCAAAAGCAGATAAAAATAGTATAACTAATTTGATATCTAAAAAATCACTTGAAGAAAAAAAAGATTCATATATTACATTTACAAATTTTTTAAAAGAACTAACAGCTAAAAGACTTTGAGAAAATTGACTTTTAGTTTGTAATTTAGATAAAAAATATTTTAAAAATTCTATTTCTATAGATAAAGACTGATGTAGTATATTAAATTATAGTGATTTACTAAATTTTTTAAATTCTTTAAGATTTGATGTAAATTGAGAATATGTAGAATACCAAACTTGAAGAAAAGATTTTATACTTTGAAGAATGCTTGAAGATAATTATATAACTTTTGATGATTATAAAGCATCTCTTTTAGAAGGTATTTGACTTGAATTTAATCAATATAGAGAAGATATAAAATATCCTCATTTTGTTATGTATGTAAAAGATTATTTATCAAATAAATATGGAGAGGAAATACTTGAAAGTGGTTGATTAAAAATATATACAACTCTAGACCCAAAACTACAAGATAAAGCAATGGAGATTGTGTCAAATCAAGTATCTTCAAATATAAAAAAATTTGGTGCAAATAACTGAAGTTTGATAAGTATTGATAACAAAACTTGAGATATACTTGCATATGTTTGATGAGCTGATTACTTTAACAAAGAAATTGATTGAAATGTAGATATGATTACTTCAAAAAGACAACCTTGAAGTAGTTTTAAACCTTATGTTTATGCACTTGCAATTGATAAAAATCCTATTTGACCTTATACTCCTATTTATGATATAAAGACAACTTTCCCAGGTTGATATGAACCAAAAAACTATGAATGAAAATTTAATTGAAAAATGAATTTAATGACTGCTTTAAATGGTTCAAGAAACATCCCTGCTATAAAACTTTATTTCCTTGCTTGAGAGCAAAAATGAATTATAGATTATCTAAAAACTACTTGAGTAAAATCATTAAATGAAAATTTTACTTATTGAGCTCCTCTTGCTTTAGGATCTTGAGAGATGACTGCTTTAGAAATGATCCAAGCATACTCTGTATTTCCAAATAATTGACAAAAAATTGAGATAAATCCCATATCAAAAATACTCGATAGTAAATGACTTGTTATAGAGCAAAAAAGACCTAGTTTGTGAACTAAAGTTTTAAATGATACAACAGCATATATTATGGATTATATTATGTCCAATTCATCAACTAGACCAACTGAATTTTGGAATACAAATTTAACTTTAAAAAATAGACCTGCCTGAGCAAAAACTTGAACTTCAAATAAATTATTTATAAAAAATTGAAAAAAAGAATATTTCCCTTGAGATATATGGACTGCTTGATTTACTCCTCAAATAACAACAGTAGTTTGGGCTTGAAATACTGACTGAACAAAATTATTTCAAACAGCTGATTGACTTAATTGAGCTGCTCCTATGTGGAAGCAATTTATGGAATATGCTCATTCTTGATTAAAAGTAGAAGAATTTTTAAAACCAAAATGATTAAAATCAGCTAAAATCTCAAAAATATCTTGACTACTTGCACCAGAATGATTTGAGCCTAGTTTGACAGTAAGTAGTTACTTTACAAATGTTCCAACAAAGTATGATCAAAGTATGCAAAAAATAGAAGTTGATGCAATGTGTAATTGAAAAGTATGACCAAATACTCCACCTTCTGCTATTAAAACTTGATATTATATAGCATATCACTCTATAGATCCAGACAATAAAGTTTGGGAATCTTGAGTTCAAGCATGGGCAAAACAAAGTTGATATAAAGAATTTTGAAATATTTCAAATATTATTTCAGATTATAAAGATGAAGAATGTATAAGAGATGAAAAACTTGTTTCTAATTCAAATATAGAAGTAAAAACAAAGATACAAGACTGAGATAATTTTATAAATTGATATAATTATGTAGAAATCTGATATAAAAGCTCAAATCCTATAATTAAATTACAAATATTTTTATGAGATACTTTAATTCAAGATATAAAAATAGATAATAAAACATCTTGAGTTTATGCTTGAAATATAAATATACCAAAATGATATGAATGAAGCTATAATTTAAAAGTTAAAGCACTAGATAGTGTTTACTTATCTTGAGAACAAAACTACAATATTACAATATCTTTAAAAGATGATATTCCTCCAAAAATAAATATTACAAACCCAGAAAGTCTAAATATTTCTCTTTACAAATGACAACCTTTTAATTTAAGATGAAATATAGAAGATACTTGAAAATTAAGATCAACAAATATCTATATAGATAGAAATCCTTATAAAATATGAATTGAACAAAGAGAATTTGTAGAAGAAATAAAAACAGATAATTTAGAAGTTTGAACTCACAAAATAAAAATTGAATCAATTGATTTATGATTTAATAAATGATCTAAAGAAATTACTTTAGAAGTGATGCCTTAAATGTAAGGCATAATCAGGTTGTGTAGAAAGCAAAAATGAATAAAATCACTCGGAACAAAAAGAGTTATTTTATATCTTAATGCTAACTACTATGCACTCCCTGACAAAAATTTCTCCACTAATAAGAAAAGAAATTTTCACAAAGTATAAGGAGAAAATGAAAATTAAAAAATGAAAAAATAAGGAAGATTATTATGAAGAATTATCGTGATATTACAGAGTACACTATAACACAATAAGAAAAATAATTTTCAGATAAAAAGCCTGAGATTTTACCGTTCATAAAAGCACTACCAAAGCAAATCAGTGATATAAAATTAAAGCTATTTTTAAAACTGAAAAAAGATTGAGAAAAAATTAAATAGAGCCAAAATCATAAGATATGAA
Organism: uncultured Candidatus Peribacteria bacterium; assembly: GCA_964527685.1. Classification (GTDB taxonomy): domain Bacteria; phylum Patescibacteriota; class Gracilibacteria; order BD1-5; family UBA6164; genus UBA7396. Next base: position 10,922 of record CAZGOC010000002.1, read on the forward strand.
AAAGAAATATATGGCTTCAATAATTGATGATGCTACCAGAATAAATTATACTGAAACTTTACCAAACAAAAAAGCAAAAATATTATCTGATTTTTTAAAAAGAGCTTATAAATGGTTTAAAAATAAGTGAATAATTATTAAAAAGTTACTTTCTGATAATAGACTTGAATTTACCACTCATCATATATCTGGAAGAAAGTATCATAGCTTTGAAATAATGCTTGAAAAACTAAATATAGTACACAAATATACAAAGGTAAGAAGACCTCAAACAAACTGAAAAATAGAGAGATTTTGGAGAATATTTGAAGAACAATTTTTTAGAAAATATGAATTTTTATCTAACAAAGATTTTAATCTAAAACTTCTGGATTGGCTTGTATTCTATAATACAAAAAGAAAGCATTGATGAATAAATTATATTACACCAATGCAAAAATTAGAAAATCTTTTGGAAAAGAATCTTGTTTGTTTATAATATTTACAAGCCGTAGTGATTTTATGAAAATTTATTACATAACCTGCTTAATTTATACATATTATATAATATAAATAATCTAGCCCCATTCCTTCAATTATCCATATTTTAGTATATTAATTTTTGGGAAGATTTAAGAATTTACTATGGAATAAAGTTTATTAACTTGTATTATATATATTTTAATTACAAGTTATGGAACTTACCTGCCAAGTAGAAGATGCAAGACTCCAAGAATCCGTTGCTGAATTATATTTAGCTAAATTAGTTGCAGAAATAGAAAGGGGTGTATTACTAATTTTAGTTTTTCAAATTAAAGAACACCATTTTTTTAAAATTATAATTATTGACAACTTCAACCACATTGAATAGTTCAGGAAGTAGCACATCTGTTATTTCAAGTTGGAGTCACATTAACAGCACAACATCATCATGCCTGACATCAACAACTTGTAGGTCCCCAACAAGTAAATCACCGTGCAGTATAACTACTATATAATATTGTACAATTTCCAGATCAATTATCTTTGTAATATTGATATTGATACTGATCTTCTTGAACTTTACAACAACTTTGTCATACAGTTGCAACACAACAACTTTGAGTATTACAACTACTACTTTGAGAAGAAGACCATGAACATCAGGCTAAATCAGCACTACAAGATTGACTTGTTGTAGGTTTAGTTCAAGTGCAGTAACTATCAGATACTTGAGTTGAGTCACTTCTATTACAATAAACAGTTCTATTTTGAGTTCAGGTAGGTTGTACACAATATCTCCACATTGTTCATCATCAACAACTTGAACTACAAGATCCCCAACCTCACCAATATGATGTAGAACTACAAGATCCCCAACCTGAGCTATACCAGTTATATGTATAACAACTACTACTAGTTCAATTTACACTATTAGTATGAGTATAAATATTTCAAGCAAAATCTTTTACTTTTACAAGATTTGCAGATATAGTATAACTTGTGTTTGAAAAAGTGATTGTATTTCAAGCTTGCCAAGTTGCTCATCAATCAAAACTATAAGGAGTAGAATGCAATCATATAACATCACTAGCTCAATTTATAGTAAAAGTTATACTATTACAAGCAGAACTTGAAGATGTTACACTTGTTATAGTAGGTGGTGTAACGTCAGAACAACTTCAAGAAACAGAAGAAAAGTCTAAAGTCAAATTATTAGGTCAATTAGTACTTGTTATACAAGAAAAATTAGTTCTAGAAGCAGTAATATTTTGACAATTAGTTCAATAATCAGCTTGAATAGAAAAATTTCAATTTGTGTCAGCAATAGTTGATTTACCACATCAAGTTATGGTAGCTCAGTTAGCATTAACTCAAAAAGTTCAACTAACAGTATATGTATTTGTTATACAATTTGATAAACTTGTTGATCAAATTGGTGAAGAAGTTCATACAGGACAAGGTGTTTTTACTCAAGCAGTACAATAATTATTTACTTCACATTGTGTTTGAGTTGTTCTAGTTGTAGAAGTTCATCAAGAAGTATAATATCAAGCAGTTACAGTATTACAACTTGTTTGTCATGTTAGAGATTGGTATTTATCATCTCATCAACAAGCTGTTTGAGAAGTTTGTCATTGATTTGCTACATAATATCATGCTGAAGCAGCTATACAATCACTTCAATTCCAATAATATCATGCTTGACATATGAAATGACAAACTCATGATTGTACATCATGAAACCATGATATATTATATTGTTGAGTTCAATTTATTTGAGAATAAATAGGTCTTGAATCTTTACATAAATTTTCATTACAAGTATTATTATTTGAGTCAAATACATAACTTCAACAATCTATACTTTCTGATGAATAAGTTAAATTATTATTAATACAATTTGCAGTAATACTTGAAGTTCAGTTTGTTATAGATTTTGAGACTATTACTCAAGAACCATGTAATATAACTGGAATAGTATATCAACTATAATTTCTTGAATTACAGTTTAGTGCAGTTTTTGGACTACAAGTATCAAATTTATAACTATCATCTCAACTTAAAACTCCATTAGTACATTTTCTAGTTATTCAACTACAGGTTTCATTATATTCAACATTTTCTTTATTATATCAAATAGTTTGCCATCAACTTTGAATTAAAGTATTTCATAATACACATGAGTTTTGTATTATACTTATATTTGTTAATAAATCTGTTCAGGTTCAGGTAATAGTTCAACTATTTGAAGATTCATTTGTGAATTGAACTATATATGTTCATGTATTTGACAATAAATCTAAACTTCAAGTATTAAATAATTCTTGAATAGGTTTATTTGTTTCATTATCTAAAAATATTCAAACTTTATCTCAAATAGTGTATAGATATCTATCTAAATAATTACTATCACTAGCATAAGTTTTTAGAAAATTATATGAAAAAAAATATTGATTTTTTTCTTCTAGAAATGTTCATAATTGTTTTTTAGTTTTGTTTTTATTTAGAGTGTATAGGTATTTTGTATTATCTAGAGGATCAATTACTTCTTTGTTTATTCTTATTACTCTTTGAATATCTGTTCAAGCGTATCATTGATATCATACTCAGATGATGTCTGTATATTCATCTGGGGTTGGATAATTTCAAGATTGAACATTGTATATATCAAGTCAAGTTTCAATATTTTTTAGAGTTGTAACTCTTACTGAATCTCTTGCTCATTTTTTATAGTTTTGAAAAGATATGAATGATATTGTTGCTAGGATTGCTAGAATTGTGATAACAACTATTAGTTCTACGAGGGTGAAACCTGATTTTATTTTTTTGTTAGAGATGTTTTGACAAAACATCTCTAACTCTACAGTTTTTTCTGATTTTTTCATAAAAAAATATTTAAAGTGTATAAACATTCAGGATTATATTTTTCTTTTTAGTTTTTACAAGTTTTTTTTGAAATTATAATCCAAATTCATCTAGTAATCTACAATTATTACAAATTCAAGCATAAATTTCTAATTTATCAATACTTTTTAAACTTTCAACTAAAACTTTTATTTGAGTTAAGTCATCATTTGAATCTTTTAATTCTAATGGATTTTTAATAACTTGATACAAATAATCCCTATATTCTCTTTTTTCTTTTATTCAAAAATTATTAAATTTATCCAAAAAACTTTGTTTTTTTTCATTCTCTCATTTTGAATTTAATCTTTCTTCTAAATATAACTCTAAAGAAAGTTTTAACTCTTTTTTCATATTTTCAAATCAGCCAATTTGTTCATTTTCGATTATTCCATTCATATCTTTAAATTAATATGTATAAATTAATACTATCCCAGAAAGTCTAAATATTTCTCTTTACAAATGACAACCTTTTAATTTAAGATGAAATATAGAAGATACTTGAAAATTAAGATCAACAAATATCTATATAGATAGAAATCCTTATAAAATATGAATTGAACAAAGAGAATTTGTAGAAGAAATAAAAACAGATAATTTAGAAGTTTGAACTCACAAAATAAAAATTGAATCAATTGATTTATGATTTAATAAATGATCTAAAGAAATTACTTTAGAAGTGATGCCTTAAATGTAAGGCATAATCAGGTTGTGTAGAAAGCAAAAATGAATAAAATCACTCGGAACAAAAAGAGTTATTTTATATCTTAATGCTAACTACTATGCACTCCCTGACAAAAATTTCTCCACTAATAAGAAAAGAAATTTTCACAAAGTATAAGGAGAAAATGAAAATTAAAAAATGAAAAAATAAGGAAGATTATTATGAAGAATTATCGTGATATTACAGAGTACACTATAACACAATAAGAAAAATAATTTTCAGATAAAAAGCCTGAGATTTTACCGTTCATAAAAGCACTACCAAAGCAAATCAGTGATATAAAATTAAAGCTATTTTTAAAACTGAAAAAAGATTGAGAAAAAATTAAATAGAGCCAAAATCATAAGATATGAAAAAGAAATATATGGCTTCAATAATTGATGATGCTACCAGAATAAATTATACTGAAACTTTACCAAACAAAAAAGCAAAAATATTATCTGATTTTTTAAAAAGAGCTTATAAATGGTTTAAAAATAAGTGAATAATTATTAAAAAGTTACTTTCTGATAATAGACTTGAATTTACCACTCATCATATATCTGGAAGAAAGTATCATAGCTTTGAAATAATGCTTGAAAAACTAAATATAGTACACAAATATACAAAGGTAAGAAGACCTCAAACAAACTGAAAAATAGAGAGATTTTGGAGAATATTTGAAGAACAATTTTTTAGAAAATATGAATTTTTATCTAACAAAGATTTTAATCTAAAACTTCTGGATTGGCTTGTATTCTATAATACAAAAAGAAAGCATTGATGAATAAATTATATTACACCAATGCAAAAATTAGAAAATCTTTTGGAAAAGAATCTTGTTTGTTTATAATATTTACAAGCCGTAGTGATTTTATGAAAATTTATTACATAACCTGCTTAATTTATACATATTATATAATATAAATAATCTAGCCCCATTCCTTCAATTATCCATATTTTAGTATATTAATTTTTGGGAAGATTTAAGAATTTACTATGGAATAAAGTTTATTAACTTGTATTATATATATTTTAATTACAAGTTATGGAACTTACCTGCCAAGTAGAAGATGCAAGACTCCAAGAATCCGTTGCTGAATTATATTTAGCTAAATTAGTTGCAGAAATAGAAAGGGGTGTATTACTAATTTTAGTTTTTCAAATTAAAGAACACCATTTTTTTAAAATTATAATTATTGACAACTTCAACCACATTGAATAGTTCAGGAAGTAGCACATCTGTTATTTCAAGTTGGAGTCACATTAACAGCACAACATCATCATGCCTGACATCAACAACTTGTAGGTCCCCAACAAGTAAATCACCGTGCAGTATAACTACTATATAATATTGTACAATTTCCAGATCAATTATCTTTGTAATATTGATATTGATACTGATCTTCTTGAACTTTACAACAACTTTGTCATACAGTTGCAACACAACAACTTTGAGTATTACAACTACTACTTTGAGAAGAAGACCATGAACATCAGGCTAAATCAGCACTACAAGATTGACTTGTTGTAGGTTTAGTTCAAGTGCAGTAACTATCAGATACTTGAGTTGAGTCACTTCTATTACAATAAACAGTTCTATTTTGAGTTCAGGTAGGTTGTACACAATATCTCCACATTGTTCATCATCAACAACTTGAACTACAAGATCCCCAACCTCACCAATATGATGTAGAACTACAAGATCCCCAACCTGAGCTATACCAGTTATATGTATAACAACTACTACTAGTTCAATTTACACTATTAGTATGAGTATAAATATTTCAAGCAAAATCTTTTACTTTTACAAGATTTGCAGATATAGTATAACTTGTGTTTGAAAAAGTGATTGTATTTCAAGCTTGCCAAGTTGCTCATCAATCAAAACTATAAGGAGTAGAATGCAATCATATAACATCACTAGCTCAATTTATAGTAAAAGTTATACTATTACAAGCAGAACTTGAAGATGTTACACTTGTTATAGTAGGTGGTGTAACGTCAGAACAACTTCAAGAAACAGAAGAAAAGTCTAAAGTCAAATTATTAGGTCAATTAGTACTTGTTATACAAGAAAAATTAGTTCTAGAAGCAGTAATATTTTGACAATTAGTTCAATAATCAGCTTGAATAGAAAAATTTCAATTTGTGTCAGCAATAGTTGATTTACCACATCAAGTTATGGTAGCTCAGTTAGCATTAACTCAAAAAGTTCAACTAACAGTATATGTATTTGTTATACAATTTGATAAACTTGTTGATCAAATTGGTGAAGAAGTTCATACAGGACAAGGTGTTTTTACTCAAGCAGTACAATAATTATTTACTTCACATTGTGTTTGAGTTGTTCTAGTTGTAGAAGTTCATCAAGAAGTATAATATCAAGCAGTTACAGTATTACAACTTGTTTGTCATGTTAGAGATTGGTATTTATCATCTCATCAACAAGCTGTTTGAGAAGTTTGTCATTGATTTGCTACATAATATCATGCTGAAGCAGCTATACAATCACTTCAATTCCAATAATATCATGCTTGACATATGAAATGACAAACTCATGATTGTACATCATGAAACCATGATATATTATATTGTTGAGTTCAATTTATTTGAGAATAAATAGGTCTTGAATCTTTACATAAATTTTCATTACAAGTATTATTATTTGAGTCAAATACATAACTTCAACAATCTATACTTTCTGATGAATAAGTTAAATTATTATTAATACAATTTGCAGTAATACTTGAAGTTCAGTTTGTTATAGATTTTGAGACTATTACTCAAGAACCATGTAATATAACTGGAATAGTATATCAACTATAATTTCTTGAATTACAGTTTAGTGCAGTTTTTGGACTACAAGTATCAAATTTATAACTATCATCTCAACTTAAAACTCCATTAGTACATTTTCTAGTTATTCAACTACAGGTTTCATTATATTCAACATTTTCTTTATTATATCAAATAGTTTGCCATCAACTTTGAATTAAAGTATTTCATAATACACATGAGTTTTGTATTATACTTATATTTGTTAATAAATCTGTTCAGGTTCAGGTAATAGTTCAACTATTTGAAGATTCATTTGTGAATTGAACTATATATGTTCATGTATTTGACAATAAATCTAAACTTCAAGTATTAAATAATTCTTGAATAGGTTTATTTGTTTCATTATCTAAAAATATTCAAACTTTATCTCAAATAGTGTATAGATATCTATCTAAATAATTACTATCACTAGCATAAGTTTTTAGAAAATTATATGAAAAAAAATATTGATTTTTTTCTTCTAGAAATGTTCATAATTGTTTTTTAGTTTTGTTTTTATTTAGAGTGTATAGGTATTTTGTATTATCTAGAGGATCAATTACTTCTTTGTTTATTCTTATTACTCTTTGAATATCTGTTCAAGCGTATCATTGATATCATACTCAGATGATGTCTGTATATTCATCTGGGGTTGGATAATTTCAAGATTGAACATTGTATATATCAAGTCAAGTTTCAATATTTTTTAGAGTTGTAACTCTTACTGAATCTCTTGCTCATTTTTTATAGTTTTGAAAAGATATGAATGATATTGTTGCTAGGATTGCTAGAATTGTGATAACAACTATTAGTTCTACGAGGGTGAAACCTGATTTTATTTTTTTGTTAGAGATGTTTTGACAAAACATCTCTAACTCTACAGTTTTTTCTGATTTTTTCATAAAAAAATATTTAAAGTGTATAAACATTCAGGATTATATTTTTCTTTTTAGTTTTTACAAGTTTTTTTTGAAATTATAATCCAAATTCATCTAGTAATCTACAATTATTACAAATTCAAGCATAAATTTCTAATTTATCAATACTTTTTAAACTTTCAACTAAAACTTTTATTTGAGTTAAGTCATCATTTGAATCTTTTAATTCTAATGGATTTTTAATAACTTGATACAAATAATCCCTATATTCTCTTTTTTCTTTTATTCAAAAATTATTAAATTTATCCAAAAAACTTTGTTTTTTTTCATTCTCTCATTTTGAATTTAATCTTTCTTCTAAATATAACTCTAAAGAAAGTTTTAACTCTTTTTTCATATTTTCAAATCAGCCAATTTGTTCATTTTCGATTATTCCATTCATATCTTTAAATTAATATGTATAAATTAATACTATCAAATTTTATCATAAAAACTTTTTTTTTGCAAAAAATATATATACTTAAACTTAATAATTTTTAATATATCTTTTATGTTTATAGTAATTGATGGAATTGATGGAAGTGGGAAGGGAACTCAAGTTGAGATTTTAAGAAAACATTTTGAATGAATAGGGAAAAAAGTAAAAATACTTGATTATCCAAGGTATTGATATGCATCTTCTTTTATGGTTCAAAAATACCTCAATGGAGAATATGGAAAAACTCTTTCTCCAAAATTAGCATCTATTTTTTATGCTATTGATAGATATGATTCTATGATGGATAAAAAATATGTTGATTTTGATAGTTATGATTATATTATTTCCAATCGTTATGTTTCAGCTAATATGATACATCAAACAGGGAAAATTGAGGATGATAATGAGGCAAAAGAATTTTTAGATTGGCTTTATGATTTGGAATACAATATTTTTTGAATACCAAAGCCAGATAAAGTAATTTTTTTAAATGTGACACCAGAAGTAAGTCAGAATCTTGTTTTAAAAAAAGAAAAAAGAGAATATTTAAAAGATGGGAAAAAAATGGATCTTCACGAAGAAGATATCAATCACTTACAAAATGCTTGGGATAAAGCTATGAAAGTAGTAGAAATGTATGATGATTGGGTAAAAATTGATTGTGTTGAAAATGGAGAAATTTTACCAATAGAAGAAATAACACAAAAGATATTATCTGAAATTTCTTCTGTGGAGAATAAAAATCAACTCATTTTAGATATATAAAATCATGAAAAAATCTTGAGATAAAGCTGAAATTTTGGCTATTGAGTATTTAAAAAAGAACTCATATAAATTACTTGAAACAAATTTTAAATTTTCTATATTTTGAGAAGTTGATTTGATTTGTGAAAAAGATGATCTCATAGTTTTTATAGAAGTAAAATATAGAAGTAGTGATAAATTTGGTACTTGAGAGGAGAGTATAACAAAAAATAAACTTTTTAAGTTGCAAAAAACGATTGAATATCGGTGTGTTTGACATCATATTAATTTTGAGAAAATTCGTTTTGATGTTATTTCTATTACAAAAGGGGAGAAAAGTTATAAATTAATTCATTATAAAAATCAATCATTATGAAAACTATAATTATCTGAGTTTGAGCATTTTGATTTGCTGTATTAAATCATATTTCAAAAAATCATCCAAATACAGAATTTTTTGCTTACGAAAAAGATGAATTTGTTTTACAACATTTGAAAAATGTATGAGAAAATCCATATTTTTTTTCTTGAGTAAAATTAGAAAAAAATGTTATTTTCTTAGATAATTTAGAAAGATTAAGAGAATTTGACTTGATAATTATTGCTATACCAGCACAATTTGTTGGAGATTTTGTATGAAATATAAAAAATAATTTAAAATCTTGAGTTACTTTTTTAAATCTTTCAAAATGAATTGATAATAAAACTTTGCAAACTCCAAGTGATATATTAGCAGAAAAATTATGAGATTTTCAGTATAATTATGCTATTTTATCTGGGTGAATGATTGCAAGTGAACTTGTGGAAGAAAAGATTCTATGAGCACAAATTGGATGTAAAAATGAAGAATTATTAGAAAATTTACAATATCTTTTTGAAAATAAAAATCTTAAAATTTCTCTTTCAAAAAATATCAAAAATATCGAACTTTTTGGAAGTATAAAAAATATTTTTGCACTTTATATATGATACCTTGAGTGAAGTTGACTTTGAATGTCATCGATTTGATATTATTTTTGTGAACTTTATAAAGAGCTCCCAGAATTACTCAAAAGTTTGTGAGGAGAGGAAAATATACATTTTTCAGATTTTTCTCTTGGGGGAGACTTAATTGCTACTTGTTTTGGAAACTCTAGAAATAGATATTTTTGAAATTTGGTAGGGAAGTGAAAGACTGTTTTTGAAGCAGAAATAATTTTAAAATCAGAAAAAAAACATGCAGAATGATATTATACACTTTTAGCAGTTAAAGATATAATTTTGAAAAACGAAAAATTAAAAGAATTTTGAAAAATAGTAGAAATTTTTACCAAATAAAAACTCGCGAAGCGAGTTTTTATTTGGTAAATTTTCCAAAAATCTTTATATCATAATCATTGGCTTCAAATCATTTTGGGAGTATAAAATCAGGAATTTTTTCTATATCCATATCGATAATATCTCCAGTTATTTCATCAATTAGATGAATATGAGGATGTTTTACTTTTTCAAAATAAGTTTTTTTTGAGGCTCAAATGACTTTTTTTAAAGATCATTTTTCAGCAAGTTCTTCGACATTTCTGTAGATAGATGAAAAAAAAGAGCTTAAAATGGATTTTTGAAGAAATTGTGATATAAAACTCAACTATTTATCAGAAAATGCCAAGTTTTTCAAATTATGACAAAAATATCTCAATTCTCACGATACTTTTAATATTTTCAATTTCATCCAAGACAAAAGAACGAAAATCAAAGATGAACAAATGAGATTTAAGAAAAGTTCAAAAACTCCTAAACAATTAAAAGATTATTTCTTTAAAAACTATTATCCTACAAAAGAAGAAGATATTTTAAAATATTCAAACTGAAAACTTAAAAAAGATTTGATAGAAAGTTTAAAGATAGAAAAAGAGAAAGGTAAATAAAAATTTGTTTTACTTTTCTTTTTTTTCAGTAAAATCCACTTATTAAATTAAAAATAATTCTGCTTACTTATGCCAAAAATAACATATTTTTTAAAAGATGATGAAACTCTTGAAAAATTAAAAACTATCCTTGACGATAAAAATTTCAGTATCTCAAAATATTGAATAAAACAAAGTTATATAATTGAAAAATTAGAAAAAAATCAAATATTCAGCTTTCATCAGCTTATAGGATTCTAGCTTTTTATAATGATTACTATAAATCATATTTTAAAATTGAGGATGTGTTTAATAATAAAATGTTAATGAATTATATTATAGAATATAAATTTGATTTTTATTTTAGCTCTGGTTGAGAAGCTGAGTCATATTTAAGAAGCTGAGTAAAAGTAGTAATGGGAAGTATTGAACATAAAGCCCCTTATGATTATGGAGTAGAAAAAGTAATTACTATAAATCCAATAAAAATAAAAGTCTTTGAGAAATAAAAAAAGCTCTTGAATTAGAATGAGTAAAAACTAAAGATGATACTTTTTACGAATGAAAAGAAAGTGGATATAAAAATATAGTTTGAACTTGGAATACGACCTCAATTTCAAGAATTTTACAAAATGAAATGTATTCTTGACTCTACTATTACTGAAAAAATGAAAAAGTAAATTGAAAAAAAGTTTGAGCTCCAAAAGAAAACTGGATTGCTTTTGAATGTCCTGCTATTTTAGAAGATAAAAGTATTTTTTATAAAGCTCAAGTGTAAAACATATTAGTAAAAAAATAAAGACTTAAAAAGTCTGGGAATATGCAAAAATTTGTGTAAATAGAAATTTTGTATAAATATATATAGTAATTATAAGAAAAAATCTTTTAATTACTATTTTTTTTGTATTTATTTTTTCAGGTTATGTTAAAGAACAATAAATAACCAATTAAATAAACTAAAATCCCCCATCAAAATATATTTTAAACTGAGAATAAATTTTACCCCAGTGAGGAATGTTTCAAATCCATTTTTTAGTAACATTTTTCATAGCTAAATATAAGGATTTTTCTAAAGAAGCATCAGTAGGGAAAATAGTCTTTGTTTTAGTATATTTTCTAAGTCATCTATTAAATCCTTCAATAGAGTTAGTTGTATATATAATTCTTCTAATTTCATCAGGATAAGCAAACATAGTAGCTAAATTAGCCGTAGTGATTTTATGAAAATTTACTACACAATCTGAATGATTTGTACACTTAAATTTTAATTTGCAAATATTATTTTAAAAAATAAACTTAAGTTTGAGTTTATTTTTTTGTTTATTTTATGAAAAAAACTTGAATTTTAATCATAAGTTTATTTAGTTTAATCTTATTGTATCTTATATTTCCCTATTTTTTAAAAGTAGAACTTAAAAAAATACCTCTTTCTACTATCATTTATGATGATAAAAATAATGAGATTTGAGAAATTATATTTGATAAAAAATACAGACACAGAGAAACTTCATTTAATGAAATCCCAGATTTTTTAAAAAATGCTTTAATATCTATTGAAGATAGAAGATTTTATTATCATTCTTGAATTGATTATATTTGAATTTTAAGAGCTTTTAAAAATAATATTTTTGGTAATAGTTTGCAGTGAGCTTCAACAATTGATAATCAAGTTATTAGAAATAATTATTGGTTAAATGAAAATAGATGATATAAATTAAAAATAAAAGAATTTATATTATCACTTGCATTAAATAAAAAATACTCAAAAAATGAAATACTTAATTATTATTTAAATAGTATAAATTTTTGATATTTAAATTATTGAGTAGCATCTGCAAGCCATTTTTATTATAATAAAAATTTAAATAACTTAACAAAAGCAGAAGTGCTTTGACTTTTAACTATTATAAAAAATCCAAACAAATACAATCCTATAACAAATTTAGCAAATTTTAATAAAAGATTTAAAATTTTAACTAATTATTTAGAAAAAAATTGAGTAATTACACTTCAAGAAAAAAATAATATATTAGATGAAAAACTAAAGTTTTACTCTTGAGAAAAAAATAAATTACCTTATGTAATTGATTTTTTGAAAGCTTCCCATGCTTTGCTTCCCCCTCAGTTGAGGGGGATTAAGGGGAAGTTACATACAACTATAGATTTAAACTTAACTCAAAAAATAGATGAACTTGCTAAAAATTCTTTAAAAACTCTTGCTTGGAAAAATGTTTCTGATTATTCAATTATTATAGTAAATAGAGATACTCTTGATTTAAAAGTAATGATTTGATGAAACAATTATTGGAGTGAAAATGGTCAAGTAAATGGGAGTTTAGCTTTAAGACAACCATGAAGTGCACTAAAACCATTTATTTATTTAATGGCTTTTGAAAATCTACAAAAAACTCCTTCTTCAACTATTCTTGATCTACCTGTTAGTTACATAACTGCTGATTGAAATATTTATGAACCAAAAAATTATTCACTTAATTATAAATGAGAAGTTACTTTAGCTGAAAGTCTTTCTCAAAGTATAAATATTCCAGCTGTAAAACTATTAAATGAAATTTGAATTTCAAACTTTATGAAATTTTTAAAAGAAGTTTGAATAACTAGTATAAATAAAAATGCTGATTATTATTGACTTTCTCTTGCTTTATGAAGTGCTGAAGTAAGTTTATATGAACTTACAAAAGCTTATACTATATTTGCAAAACAAGGGGAGTTTTGTGATATAAATTATATAAATACTTCTATATATTTACAAGACAAAGAGAATAAAAGCAAATGTAAAAAAATTACAGATAAAAAATATATTGATATGGTAGAAGAAATTTTAACAAACAGATATTTTAAACTTGCTTGATTTCCTATTAATTCAAATCTTGATTTTCCAAATAGAGAAGTTTTTGTAAAAACAGGAACTTCAAGAAATTTTAGAGATAATTTAAGTATTTGATATACTTCAAACTATATCATTTGAGTTTGGGTTTGAAATAAAGATTGAAGTGAAATGAAATGAGTTTCTTGAGCGAGTTGAGCTTGAGATATTTTCAGAAAAATAGTGTATGAACTTGATAACAAAGAGATAAAATCAAATATAGTTAATCTAAAAAAAGATACAAAAAATTATATAAATATCACTTCCCCTTTAAATAAAAGTATATTTGAAATTAATCCAAGTATTCCTCTAAAAAATCAAGAGATAAAATTGTCTTTTTATACAAATATAGATTATGACAACTTTGATTGGTTTTTAGATAATAAAAAAATATCTTGAGAATTTTTAAATATAAAAAACTTAAGTGAAAAAAATAATTTAAAAGTTGAAATTTACAAAAACTGAGAAATAGTTGGAAGTGATGAAGTTTTGGTGGAGAAAAAATAAAAGCCAAAAGGTTTTTAAAATTAAACTTTAATTTTTTATTTATAATTTTTATAATCTGGTTTTCATTTTCTTTTAAAAAATTCTACAAATTCAAAACTATTATTATCTTTCACAAACAAAACAACTCTATAAGGAATAAATTTTACTCTAAAATAATTATTTCATAGATTTTTTACATCATAATTTTTAAAAAATTCCAAGTCTATTCAATTATTTTCCAAATATTTTTTAAGTTCTAAAACTTTTTTCAAAAGAGTTTTTTTATTTTCTGAATATTTTTGTAAATTTATTGCAAATTCTTTAGTTATAATAATGTTATTTCTTACATTTTTCATATTATTTAAATCACAAAAATAAGTCATTTACCTCATCTTCTGATAAATAAGTATTTTTATTATTTTGATGTTTTTTTATAGCTAAATAATCTTCTAAATCTTCTACTAAATCCAAATATTTGTCAATTAAAATATTTGCTTCATTATCTGTAATTCCAGATAATTTTTGTAATAAAGTTTCCATATTTTTAAAAATTAATTTTTAAAATTTATTTCATTATAAGCTTATTTACAAAAAATCAAGACCTTCGGTCTTGATTTTTCTACTCAACTATAAACTCCTCTCCCCTACTTCTACCAAAAACTTCAGGATTATAAAACTCAAAAACTTGACTTGGTTTAATATTAAAATCTCAAGTGTGAGTTAATCTAATAGTATATGAATAATTATAAATTCAAGCTTGTAATTCTCTTACAAAACCAAAATACATATCATCTCTAAACTCTTTTCTATCTAAATATATATTTGTTGCAATATCTGTAACTTCTTTATTTTCAGTAGCAAGAGAAGTATTTACTATTTCACTTCAAGATGGAATAAATGATTCTAAAGCAACTTGATCTCTATCTTCATTTGTAACAACTTTATTGTAAACAAGTACCAAATCTCAAACTTTTCAAGTTTTAATTGGAGTTAAATATTCTACAACTTCTTTAGGATATTTTAACTCATCATAAATTATTTCTCAAGATAAATATTTAGAATATTCTTCATCTTTTAAAGCTTCAATTTTTTTGTATTCATTGAAAGAAAAATATTTTTTATCTACATAAAATCCCTCATCTCTAGCTTTTAAATCAATAGTTGGAACAAAATACTTTAAATTTAAATCATAATAAATGCTTCAAGATCATTTTTTTGTAATATTAAAAATATTAATATTTTGTAAATCATTTGCCTCAATTGTTTTACTAAAGCTCTCAAATATATTTTCTTTATTAATTTTTTTTGTAATTATTTCTTCATTATTTAAGCTAAATCTAGTAAACATATCAGTATTTTTTAGTTCATTTGAAGCACTTAAATAAGTAGTTAAAGCTTTAATTATAAATAAATTATCATAAGTTGATCCAAAATTTCAATTTATTTTAGAAGAAGTTATAAATCTAATCATATTATCAACAATACTTTCACTATCTTTAAACTCTTTTAATCAAATATTTCAAATAATCTCTAAAAGAATCGTTGTATTATAAACTCTTGAATTAGAACTTGCTGAAATAAAAGCTCATTTAGGACTAAAAATTAGTTCATTTGTTAAAATATTACTAACTTCTTTTACTCAATCACTTTTTAGATTATTTTTTTCTGTTTTAGTTAAAGAAGATATATTTAATAATTTTGAAGTTAATTTAGCTTTTTGCAATTTTGTTAATTTAGAAATATCTAAAGTTTTATACATTTTAAATACTTCATAATCTTTGCTATCATAAGAATTTAAAGCTAAAAGTATTTCTTGCTTTAGTTCTAAACTTATACAATTATTAAAAACTTTTTCATTACAAATAGCTTTTTTATAAAATTCATTTTTTAAATAGTTTTTTGCATTATCTAACACTTTTTTATCTACATCGTATCAAAGTGATTTTATATCAGACAATGAAGTTAAAATATAATTTGTAAGATGAATATCTGAAATTTTATATTTTGTATCATACCAATAAATAAATCATCAGTCAGTATTCCCAAATTTTTTAATTTCTATTAAATAATCTTTTATAGCTTCGTCTACAGATATTTCTTTATATCAAACATTATTGTCAATATATTTTTTTATCAGTTTTTTCTTTAAATCAAACTCTTTTCAACTCGTATTGTAAAGTTTTTTTATGTAAATATTTGGCATAATTGATGATGTTTTTTGTTCAGCATTTCAATAAGGATAATTAGCTAAATAATCTATAGAATCAAATAAATAATTAAATAAAGTTCAAGCATAATTTATTGTTAATGTAGCATTTTTTTTATTAATATTTCATAAATTAATTTTTTCATCAAAACTAATATCACTTGTTTTTCAAACTGTAGAAGTATATTCTACAATTGTAGAATTATTAATTGGGATAATTTTTTTAATTGAATCAGATATAGTTTTGTCAGTTTTTGATTGTGCATTTATAATTATTGTAGAAATATCTTGAGATTTAAAATCATTTAATTTTTGTGTGTCAAAGCTAAATTCAACTTTAGAAGATTCTCAATTTTTTATAAAAATTGTTTTAGTATTAGATAATAATTTTCAATTTGTAGAAGAAATTTTTACAATAAATTCATCATCTTTCCCTGTTTTATTATAAATTACAGGAGTAAAAGTAATATTGTCATTTGTTGACAAAAATCTTGGTAAATTATCTTCTATCATAAGTGGATTTGTAGTCATTACAGTCAAGTAATTTATTCAAATTTTATTATCATCAATAGTTGAAACTAAAGCTTCAAGCACCCAAGTAGTTAGATTATCAGGCATAACTGGTATAGTTATTATTGCTTTACCAGAAGTGTTTGTAGTAAAATCAGACAACCAAAAAGCTGTATCTTTAAAATTTCATCTTGGTTTTTTAGTTTCACCTCATTTAACTTGATCTCAAGCTCATCATTTTTCTCAATCAGATACATCTTTTACTTCAAGTTTTTCTACTAAATATTTTAAATTTGAATAACTTATAACTCAAAGATATCTTTTCATATCATAAAAAAATGAGTATGGATTTTTTTTAGGATTTCATTTTAAAGCTAAAACACTTTCATCAACTACAGATAAACTTCAATTTGCATTTGGAACTACTTTTCAATTATTATCAGTTACTTCAACTGTAACTTGCATTTTATCTCAAGGTTTATAGTTTTTTTTGTCAGTTAAAATAGTTACATTTAATTTTTTATAATCAGTTAACACTTTTACAACAGATAATGCTCTTTTAAACACAGGAAGTGGATTATTTTTTTCACTTCAAATTAAATAAGCTTTTAAATAAACATTTGGATAGTGATTGTTTGTTAATTTTAATTCAATTTTATCTCAATAAGATTTGATATCATGCACAAAATAATCAAGTATTCAGTCATCTTTTTCAACAACAATCAAAGCTTTTCAATTATTTATTGGAGATTTTAAAACAAAAGTTGCTGTTTCTCAAAGTTTGTATGTTATTTTATCTGACTCTAAATCAGTAACAGTATTATTATCATTTCACCATGAAATATAGTCTTTTCATGCTACATAAACGATTTGACTTGAAGTAAAAGTTTTTTTATTTAATCATGTATAACTTACTTTTAGTTCATATTCTCAATCCCCTAAAGTTTTTGTGTTATATTGTACTTGTCATTTATCATCAGTTAATAAATTAAATGATTTTTCAAGTTTATCTTCTACAGCATATTCATTATAAAAAACTCCATCAACTCAAAGTTTTTTAACTTGTTTGTATTCTTTTTTAATTACTTCAACTTTTATATTTTTATAAAAAACTGGTTTAGCATCATAGTCTAGTGTTATTGCTTGAAAATTAATTCCATCACTTTTAGAATTATAATAATTAGCTTTTAATCAAACATAAGAGTCAGTAGTATGAAGAACTTTAGAAACACTATTATTTACTGTTTTTGAAGTATCTCTATCTTTTACTTCAAAATTAAATGTGTAAATTTTTTCTAAATTCTCAACTTTATCTCAAAAAGTATGTTCTAAATTAAATTCTCAATTTTCATCAATTTTAAAATCTATATTTCAAGAATTTAATTTATCTCAGTAGTTACAATACCCCCAATAAATACAATCAAAATAATTACTTCATTCACCAAATTGATAATCTGAATACTCCTTACCATCAAAAAAATAATTTTGACTTAATATAGAATAATTTCATGAAGTATTTATCATTTTTCAACCAAAATAATATTTTGGAGTAATTTTAAAATTTACTTTTTCTCAAGATAACACATCATTTTTAGAGCTTTCAACCTCAACTTTAAAAGAAGGTTTTCTATAAGCCTCTATACTTAATCATCAATTTGTATAAACTTCAAAATCATATTCATTTCAAGGTATTTTATAAGTAAATTGAAATCTAAAATCTCATAAAGTAGAATCTTTTGGTATAACAAAACTTCAAGTAAAATTTGAATTTTTATCTACTTTAATATCAAGTGTTCTATAAGTTTGCCAATCCTCACCAATAAGTTTTAAAACTCATGATGTTATTTTTGATTTTTTATATCAGTCAAAGTTAAATTCTCTTAAAAGTCATTTAATTTGTACTTCATCTCAAGGTCTATAAATAGGTCTATCTGAATAAATATAAGCATAATTTTTTATAGAACTATCTTGTCCAGAAATATATTTAAAATCATAATTTGAAAAAAAATCATCTTGAGAAATAAGAGCAAAATATTTATCATTTTTTACTAAAATATAACTAATTGCATTTAAATCAGAATCAATTACATAAACTTTTTTTGTTTTATCATAACTATATTTAACAGTTGTTTTTTTATAATCAAAGTCATAAAATTCAAATTCTAAATTTGGAACTTCTATATTTTTTTCTAAATCTGTCACATAAGCAAGAGATTTATTTGATGCTTTTTCTAAAAATACACTTAAATTAGTTCTAACTATTAAGTTTTTTGAATAATTTTTTGATTTTGATTTATCTAAAGAAGAATAAACTTCAATTCAAATATATTTAGATTTTGATTTATATCATAAAATATCATCTTCTAAATCAAATTTATTATGTGTAAGTTTCCAATACACAAGCTTTGTTTCTAGCTCTTTAGAAACTTTTTTTCAACAAGAAAAATCTCCATATGGTGATTTTAAATATGTTTTATAATCCAAATCATTCATTTCACATACTTCCACCCAAACTTTTTTAGTATTAATAGTTTGAATATTAACAACAACTGGAACTGAAGTTGGAAAAACATTTGTATTATTTGCAAATGATGTATAAACATATTTATCAGACTCTTTTAAATCAGTTGTTTTATAAGAATTTTTAAATATAGTTTTTTGAGTATTTCAATAAATATCTTTTAGTCAAGCAATATTTAAATCATATCACATATTTGGAGATAATCTTGTTTCTATAGCATATAAAATCTCTCAAGTAGAAGAGTTTGGACAATATCATTTTTCAAGTAATTTTTTATTTTTTTCTTCAAAACTTAAATCATTTAATGATTCTTCAAATTGCCAATCCTCAATATATTGTCACTCTGAAACTGATTTTATAATTCAAGAATTTGAAAAAGTAATAAACTTTTCTCATCAAGAATAATACCCTAGATCCCAAGAGTTTAGTGATTCATTAGTTAATTCATCTAAAGTATTATTTACATATAAACAAGATTTTGAATAATCTAAAAATTTAAAATTTGTTATTTGTAAATCTTTTGATGTTTTGTAAGTATAAACTATATCTTTAACTAAAGATATGTTTGCTTTTTTTAATAATATTAAACTATAACTTGAGTTATTTTCTAGTTTTTCTTTTAAATCCAAACGAATTTTTGTTTTATTTTCAAATATTTCTTTTTTTTGTTTTTCCTCTTTTTCTTCTTTTATATATGCTATATCAAAATCTATTTTTGCTCAAGTTTTATCATTTTTAAATAAAAACATTTCTTTATTTAAAGCAACTTCTTCAAAGAAATTTAAATTAAAAAATATATTATTATTAGGAATAAATTCTAAATAAGTCATATTTTTTGTATCAATTAAAGTTCAAGAACTTGAATAGATATTTTTATAAATAAAAATATCAGATATTAAAGATGTAGTTTTAATACTTTTAACAAATTCATTTTTAAGTGAAATATTTCAATATTTTGGCTTTAATCAAGCATTAATTTTTACCTTATAATCAGTGTCATAATTAAATTCTCAAGTTAAAGGTTTAATTAAAAAAGAATTTTCTAAATTTTTTACACTTTCAATTTTTATTTTAAATTCATCAAGTTTTGAATTTAAATTATTTGAGTTTGGAGTAAAAACTTTTAAATTTTTAGTTATTTCTTCAAGTGAAACTGGGTAATTAAAACTTAAGTTTATATAATTTTTTGGTGTAAAACTATCATTTAAATTTACTTGTAATTCAGGAGTTGTAAAACTTCAAGTAAAATCATTTTCTAGTTTATAATTCATTCAAGATGAATTTGTGATTTTATAATCATATTTTGTAGCTCAAGCAAATGATTTTTTAGGTATAAATTCTAAAACTGAAGTTGTAGTCCAACTACATTTTCAATCAATTTTTGGAGTAATTTCAAGTGGGCAAGAAAAACTATCTTTTGATTCTAAATCACTTAAACTCACCATTGGAAGACTAAAAAATACTGATAAGTTTTTATTTAAATCAACCAAATTATTTTCTGGCAAAACTTTAACAATATTTGCTCAAGCAAAAGCTGAAACTATATAAATAATATCATTATCTAAAGTTTTTCAATTAAATGATTTTATTGATTTTGATAGTGTTATAGTATAATCTTGTCCTATTTTCAATTTATCACTAAGTTGATAACTTAAAGTATTACCATCTTTTAGTTTTAAAATTCCTGGTACTTTGGGATTAATTTTAAAACTATTTTTTATTATACTATTTTCATCTAATTTTTTAGAA
The DNA here is from genome assembly GCA_964527685.1 of uncultured Candidatus Peribacteria bacterium. Taxonomy (GTDB): domain Bacteria; phylum Patescibacteriota; class Gracilibacteria; order BD1-5; family UBA6164; genus UBA7396. The sequence continues at coordinate 32,150 of CAZGOC010000002.1, forward strand.
AATGAAATATCTATTGATGCAGTATTGTATGGAATTTTTTTTATTCAAAAATCAAAATTTCATCCACTAACTTCAAATATAGAAAAATTTTGTGATATTAAATTATTAACTTTATCTTTATTTAAATAATATATTCAAGAAAAAATAATTATAAAAATAACTCAAAAACAAATATTAAAAATAGCTTTATTTTTAACATAAAGTAAAAGTATACTTTGTTTTAATTTCATAAAATTAGTCATAATTTAGTATATTATTAATAATAATCTCTAATTATTATATATTTTTATATAAAATTACAAATAAAATAGCTATTTAAAAAAAATCAAAAAAAAAAGTAGAAAAATCTACTTTTTTTACATATCATCCATAAAATAATTTATATAATCTTCTTCTTTTACAATTCATTTGTCTCTCAAATTATCAGCATAATTTTTCATAGTAATCATTCATTCTGATTGTCACATTTCAATTGCATTGTTTATTTGAACCAAATCTCAAGCACGAATTAAATTTCTTATTCAAGGAGTCATCATCATTACTTCAAATATTCAAACTCTTCATCATCATATTTTTGGTATAAGTCTTTGAGATAAAACTCAAAATAATATATCTCATAATTTATATCTAAATGAATGTTGTAATTCTGGATGGAAAAAATTTACAAGTCTTGTTATAGTTTGCACAGAACCTGCAGTATGCAATGTTGAAATAACAAGGTGTCAAGTTTCAGCAAGTTCTACTGCAGCTTCTACAGTTTCTTTATCTCTCATCTCTCATACCATAACAATATCTGGGTCTTCTCTCATTGCAGCTCTTAGTGCTGATGAAAATGAACGAGTATCTTTTCAAACTTCTCTTTGAGAAAAAATAGATAAATTATCTTTAAAAATAAACTCTGTTGGATCTTCAATAGTAATTATATGTTCTCTTCTTGTTTTATTTATAGCATCAAGTACTGAAATCATTGAAGTTGATTTTCAAGATCAAGTTGGTCAAGTGACAAGTATAAGTCATCATTTTGCTTTTGTAAATTTTGAAACTCATCTAGGTAACCCTAATTCTTCAATACTTTTTGGTTCTGAAGCTATTTTTCTCAAAACAAATGCTATTTTTCATAGTTTATAAAAAGCATTTACTCTAAAAGGAGTTCAGTCAGTATGAATATAAGCAAAATCAGCATCTCTTTTCTCAAAAAATTCTTTTACTGCTTCTTTATTGTCATTTAACAATTCAAGTAAAATTTGTTTTGCTTTTAGTGTATCAAGAGGAGTTCATGATACTTTTCAAAGTTCTCCATGAACTCTAAATCATATATTTTCTCATTCTGACATATGTATATCAGATGCTCAAATCTTTATACAATGATCTAATATTGGTCGTACAGTTAAATTTGCCATAGATTATTATTTTAATATTATTATTTAATTTTACCTAATTTATGTTCTCTTGTTCTTGTTGAATCAGTTTCTAAAACACTTTTTTTCATTTTATCAATATTTGCTATATCTAAATCTAATGCTCCATCTTCAATTTCTAAATCTTTTATATCTTTTTTTAAAGAAGTTAATTCTTCTTTTAATTTTGCAATTTTTTCATCTAAACTAGAAACTTCTCCTTCTTTTTTTAATTTAATTTTAGAAATAAAATCTTTTCTTTGTTGTATTTTAGAAATAGTTTCATCAAGTATTGAATTTCTATCAAAAATTTTTTCTTCTTTACTTTCAATAACTTCTTCTTTTATTTCCTCTTTACTTTCAACAAAAGTAGTTAAATTACTTAAAGTAGTTTCTTCTTTAGCTTGTGTTAAATCAAATAAATCTTCTTGTTTTTCTTCTTGCTTTAAATCTTCTACTATTTCTTCTTTTTTTAAATCTTCAAGTACTAAATCAGTTTTTTCTTCTGTTATAGAACTATCTCAAAATCAAAAATCTATATCAAGTGTATTATTGTCTTCTACTAATTCAGTATCTACTAAAGATATTTCTTCTTTTTTTTCAGTTTCTACTTCATTTCATCAAACTAAATCAAATCATCCAAAATCAAAGCTAACTTCATCTACTTTAGGAGTATCTACAATTTCTAAAGATTTTTCTACATTTGAAGTTTCTGCACTTCAAGCAAAGTCAAAATCAATTATATCATTATCTGTATCTCAAATAATTAATAAATCTTCTTCTGTTTGTATTGTTGTTGTCATATATAAAATAAATAAAAATATAAAATACAAAAGTATTGTATCATATAAAAAAAATATTTGCAAAAAAAAAGCAAAAAAATATAATCTTGACTGCAAATAATATAAATATATTATTTTTACTTTATAAAATAATTAAAAAATATAGATTATGGACATGTCAAAAATGTGAGAATTAATGAAACTTCAACAAGAAGCAATGAAAATTAAAAAAGAGCTTGAAAATACTATAATTGAAGCAGAAGTAAATTGACTTGTTATTTCAGTAAATTGAGAAATGAAAGTTGAAAAAACAGATTTTGAAACAAATACTTTAATTCCTGGATTATCAGATAGTCAAAAAAAGGCTTTAGAAGAAGCTATAACTCAGGCTATAAATAAATGAACTAAAAGGGCTCAAGAAGTAGCTGCTGAAAAAATGCAATGAGTTATGTCACAAATGTGATTAAATATTCCTGCCTGATGATTACCTCCAATGTAATTTTTTAAAAAAAAAGCTAGAAAAAAAATTTTTTAGCTTTTTTTATATGTGATAACTTCATTTTTCCTCATCTAAATATATTTTTTTATCTTTAAAAGAGATAACTCTTTTTTTATAACTATCAACTATATTTTTATCATGAGTTGCTATTATAATAGTTTTTCAAAGTCTATTTAATTCTTCAAATATTTCCATAATAGTTAATGCAGTTTTTGGATCTAGATTTCAAGTTGGCTCATCTCAAATAATTATTTCAGGATTATGAACTAAAGCTCTAGCTATAGAAACTCTTTGTTTTTCCCCTCCTGATAATTCAGATGCAAATCTATCTTTTTTTAATAATAATCAAGTTGCTTCAAGTACTTCTGGAATTTTTTTTATAATTTCACTATCTTTATAATTACAAACTTCCATCGCAAAAGCTACATTTTCATAAACAGTCTTTGATTCAAGTAATTTATAATCTTGAAAAATAACTCATATTTTTTTTCTATATTGTCTTAAATTTTTTTCATTTAAATTTTTATATAAATAACTTCAATCATCAAGTATTATATCTCAATTTTCTGGTTTAAAATCTCCTATCAAACTTCTAATAAGTGATGTTTTTCAACTTCAACTATATCATATTATAAATACAAATTCTTGTTTTTTTATCTCAAGATTTACTTTATCTAAAACTTTTTTATTTCAAAAACTTAAAGTTAGATTATCTATTTTCATAAATATTTTTTGTTATTTTTTTAATTAAAAATAAGTATATTAATTTTTAAAAATTATCAAAATAAATTAATTAATAAAAACTTTTGACTTATGATTTAAAATAATTAATATAAGTTTACTAAATGAGAATTATTCTCATTATAATATTATTAATTATAAAAATATGGAAGAATTAAATTATTACAATATTGCTAAAATAGACTCTCCTGCTCCTTTATTTGATTTACCAGCTTATGATCCAATAAAAGATGATGAAACTAGAGTTAATTTAGAAGATTTAAAAGGAAAATGGACAGTATTATTTTACTATCCAGCTGATTTTACTTTTGTTTGTCCAACTGAATTAAAAGATATGGCGGATGCTAAAGCAAAATTTGATGAATTAGGAGTAACTGTACTTTCTGCTTCAACTGATACTGTATTTTCTCATAGAGCTTGGGTTAAACATGAAAAATTAATGCAAAATTTCCCATATACTATGCTAGCAGATCATGCTTTAAATGTTGCTGATATGTATAATATACTTGATGAAGAGACTTGAATAGCTTGAAGATGAACTTTTATAATAGATCCAGAATTAATTATTAGATGAATAGAAGTTACTTCATGACCTTTATGAAGAAATAGTGATGAATTAATTAGAAAAATTGAGGCTTTACAATTTATGAATAAAAATCCTTGAACTGCTTGTCCTGCAAAATGGGCTATTTGAGCAAAAACTCTAAATCCTTCAATAAAAATAGCTTGAGAAGTTTATGAAGCTTTAAATTAAAAATATTTATTTACAAAAAAAATCTTGCAAATGCAAGATTTTTTCTTTACTTTTTTTAAAAAAAGTATATAAACTTTCTTAACTTTATACTTTTTAAAATATTATGGAAAAATTAGTTTATAAATTAGCATTTGTAATAATACTTTTTGTTGCAACAATATACTATGCTATACCTTGGAATATTTACAATATAAATATGCCTTTCTCTTGAAATGAATACAGACTTTGACTTGATTTACAAGGATGAGTTGAGCTTGATTATAAAATAGATTTATCACAAGTTCAAAATGAAGAATGATACAATTTACAAAAAGAAAAAAGTATTATTGAATGATTAAAATCAATAGTTGACAAAAGAATTGAAAGTTTAAAAATAAATGATTCAGTTATAACAACAGCAACTTATTGAAATGAAAAACATATAATTGTTCAAATTCCTCTAAAATGAAGTAATAAAGAGGAAAATGATGCAAATATAAAAAGAGCTAAAGATGCTATTTGAAAAGTAATGAAGATTGAATTTAAAGAACAAAGGAAAGAAATAACTCAAAAAGATTTAGAAGAAAGAAAAACTTTAGCAGATAATTTTTTAAAAGAAGTTAAATCTAGTGAATACAATTTCTGAGTAAATTCAACTATTTTTAAAGATAATAATGAAAATATAAATATTTGAAGTTTAACTTGAACTACTGAAACTTTAAAAAATTATTTTAACTTAGATACAACTAACTTAAAAACTTGAGTTTATAATGAAGTACTTACTTGAACTTGACTTAGTTCTATATGAATTTCTAACTGAGAATTAACTACAACTCAAGATAAATGATATTGGATAATTGATGTAAAATCAAACTCTTGAAGTTTAATTGATTTTAATTATGCATTTGTTTCTTGACAACCATCAGAATGGATGCCTGCAAAAGATTCAAAATGAAGAATTTTAAATGAAAAAAACTTTATTTCATCAGCAGTTCAATACAATCAAGCATTTCAACCAATGATAGAACTTACTTTTAACAATGAATGAGCTGAAGTATTTTGAGAATTAACAAAAAGACTTAAATGATCTCCTATTGCAATATTTGTTTGATGAGATTTGCTTACTTCTCCAACTGTTAATGATACTATTTTAACTTGAAAAGCAGTTATTACTTGATCATACACACCAAAAGAAGCAGTAAAACTTTCAAATGATATAAATACTTGAGTTGTTCCAGCTCCAATTTATTTAACTTCAGAAAGAACTATAGACTCAAAACTATGAGCTAATTCTTTAATTCAATTAATAAATGCTTGAATTTGGTGATTTATTGCTATAATTATATTTTTAGTATTAATATATAGAGTTTGAGGATTACTTGCTTGAATTTCATTATTTATATATATAACTTTAATGCTTGCTATAATAAAATTATTTTCAATAGTTTTAACTCTAGCTTGAATTGCTTGATTTATATTATCAGTTTGAATGGCTATTGATGCAAATGTTTTAATTTTTGAGAGATTAAAAGAAGCATTGTCTGAATGAAAAAAAACAAGTGAAGCTATAAAAGAATGATTTGATAAATCTTTTTCTGCAATATGGGATTCAAATATTACTTGAATTATAGTTTCAATTATATTATTTATATTTGGTATAAATATGATTAAATGATTTTGATTAATGGTTTTAATTTGACTTATAGTTTCATTATTTACTGCATTATTTATATCTAAATTATTTATATCAATTTATTCAAGAAAGAAAGATTTAAATTTAAAAGTATTTTTAGGAATAAAATAAAAAAAAATACATAAAGAGAGATTAGCTTAAAACTAATCTCTTTTTACTTCTATATCATATCTTAAATTATCTATATCTCAAGCTCCTTGAAGTATAAATAAATATTTTCAAGGATTATTTATATCTAGTTTTTTTATAATTTCTAAAGTATTATCAAGTCCATTTCAAAAAATCTTATTTTTTAAATTTATATAATTTAAAAAACTCTCTCAATTTATTTTTTGCATATCTTCCAAAGTATCTCTTGATTTATATATATTTGGAACTATAAGTAAATCACAATTTAAAAATGAGTCCTTAAAATCATTTAATAACTCTAAAGTCCTATTGTATTGATGAGGCTGAAAAATACATACTATTTCCCTATTTATATACTTATTTTTTAAAGCTTCTAGGTTTAATTTTATTTCTGTTGGATGATGTCCATAATCACTCATTAAAATATTTCAGTTCAATGTTTCTCAAATTATTTCAGATCTTCTCCATATACCATTATATTTTGTTAATGAATTAATAATTTCATCATCACTTAATCAAATTATTTTTCAAGTTGTATAAGCGATTTTAGAATCAAAAAGTATATGTTTTCAAGGAATTTTTAAAGTAAAATCAGGTATATTATATTTTTTTATTAAATCATTGTCTATAATTTCATAATAATCATTATAAACAATCACATAATTTATATTTTTTCTTTTTCCCACCAATTTTAAACTATTATTATCATATCAATTAATTATTACATATCATCAAGTTTTAATATTATTTATAAAATCTTTAAATGCATCTATATAATCTTCTAAATCTTTATAATAATCTAGGTGATCTAAATCAATATTTGTAATAATTCAAATATACGGAGTATATTTTAGAAAACTTCTTTTATATTCACAAGCCTCAATTGAAAAGTATTCACTATCTGAGAAATAAGAGTTTTTCCCACCAAATTCTTTTAACAAACTTCAAACTATTGTATTGATTTTTAGTTTGCTATTTTGCATTAAAATAGAAATCATAGAAGTTGTAGTTGATTTTCAATGACTTCAAGAAATAGCAATTAATTTTTTATCATTTGCAATTAAAGCAAGTGCTTCTGGATAAGTTAGAGTTTTTATATTTAGTTTTAATGCTTTTTGTAATTCTTTGTTATCCTTTGGAATAGCCTCAGTATAAATAACTAAATCTATATTATGGCTTACAAAATCACTCCTTTCTCAAATAAATATATCTATTTTTTCTGCTCTTAAGTTTTCTATTAACTCACTATTTGTTAAATCACTTCAATAAACTTCCCATCAAATATGGTTATAATATCTTGCTATTCAAGAAACTCATATTCATCATATTCATATTATATATATTTTTTTATTCATTATTTTAAAAAGTTAGTTTTTAATAAATTATTTACTTCTTTAAATATATCACTATTTAATTTTATCATTTCATCTTCATTAAATTTAGATAAAACCCAATCACTTAAATCCCATTTTGTATCATATCATATTCATATTTTTATTCTTTTAAAATCATCTCAAATCTTATTTACAATATCTTTTACTCAGTTTTGTCATCAAGCAGAGCCTTTTTCCCTATATCTTATTTTTCAAAAATCCATAGATATATCATCAAAAATTACAATAATATCTTCTTTTTTTATTTTATAAAAACTCATAAGTTTTAAAACTGACTCTCCAGATAAATTCATAAAAGTTTGTGGTTTTACAAATAAATATTTTTCTCATAAGAGATCTTCCCCCAAAATTTCTGCATTGAATTTTTGTTCAAACTCAAAGTCTTTTTGTATATTTAAATCACTTTTTAACCAATCTAAATATAAAAACCCTACATTATGTCTAGTAGTTTTATATTTATCTCAAGGATTTCATAGTCAAATTATTAATTTCATATTATTTTATTATATTATTATGTATTTCTTTTAATTTTGGATTTGTTATATGTGTATATATTTGTGTAGTTGATATACTTGAATGTCAAAGTAATTCTTGAATTGATCTTAAATCAGCTCAAGCTCAAAGTAATGTTGTAGCAAAAGAATGTCTTAGAGTATGAGCCGATATATTTTTTGTTATTTTAGCTTCTATACCTCTTTTTCCCACCATACTTGAAAGCCAATTTCTTGTTAATCTCATATCTTCATCATTTAATATATCAATATTTTTTTTATCATAATTATGCCTAATAAAAAGTGGTTTAAAATTATCATCCCTTTTACTTAAGTATTTTTTTATTTGATTTATGGCATCTTCTCAAATAAAAACTATCCTCAACTTTCTTCATTTTCATCTAATTGTAAATTGTTTTTGAACAAAATCTATATCACTAATATTTAAAGATATAGTTTCTGAAACTCTAAGTCAAGTAGAATAAATTGTTTTTATTATTGCTAAATCTCTTAAATCTTTTATATATTTATCTCATATAGAATTAAATAAACTACTTAACTCTTTGTTTGTTAAAAACTCTACTTTTCTTTCTTCGCTTTTTATTAAATCAATTTTAGTTGGGGAAAAACTTTGTATATCTTGTTTTTCTAGATATTTAAAAAAAGATCTCAAAGTTATCATATAAGCATTTGCTGTTTTTATTGATATATTTTTTTTTGAGTTTTTATGTAAAAAAATTCTAAAATTATTTATTATTTTTATATCAAAATCTTTTAACTCTATATCTTTTAATCAAATATCAATTAAATAATCTTCAAATTTTAAAAGATGTCTGTTATATTGCTCTATAGTTTTAGGAGATTTATTTTTCATAAACTGCAACCAATCTAAAAAATCAATTTTTGCTTTTAAAAAATTCATATTTTAAAATTAAATAACTAGTATTATTATATAAAAAAATAAAAAAATGGAAATTTTTTCCATTTTAAATTATTATTTCAGGATAAAGTGGTTTTACAACTATAGTATGTTCAAATTGTGCTCCTATATTTCAGTCTGCCATATATAAAGGAAATCATCATTTATCAATTATTTTTCAAGTTGTAAGTCAAACTATAGGTTCAATAGCTAAAGTCATATTTTCTTTTAATATTTCTCACTTTCAAGCTTGTCAAAAATTTGGAATATATGGTTTTTCATGTAAATTATATCATATTGAATGACCTGTTAAATCTTTAACTATATGGTAACCATGGCTTTCAACATGAGTTTGTATTGCATGTCATATATCTCAAACTCTATTTCAAACAATTGCTTTTGCAATTCATTTATACAAAGCTTCTTCAACAACTTTTAAAAATTTTACTTTTTCTAAATCTTTATAATCTCAAATAATCATTGAAAAAGCTCGATCTGTATTTAATCAATGTCTTTTATCTTTAACTCAAAAATCAAATTTTACTACATCTCCATCTTGAAAAATCATATTTTTTGTAGGAATTCCATGTACTACACAATCATTTACACTTATACAAATATTTCAAGGAAAATTATAAATTCATTTAAATCAACATAAAACATTGTATTTATTACAGATATCTTCACATAATTTATTTACATCCATTGTATTAGTTCAAGGTTTTACCATTTTTTTTATTTCTTCAAAAACCTCTTTATGAACTAAAGCAAGTTCTTTCATTACACTTATTTCTTTAGCATTTTTAATTAAAACTTCTTTTTTTACTTTTGACATGTTATTTTTTTAAAAAAATAATATAATTTCTTACTGGGGAAAAGTTTATTTATTCACAAACTCATAATCCTTTTCATTGATCATTACAGACTTTTTGTGATGTTTTAATTGTAGAATCTAAATTTCAAATTGCTTGATTTAAATCATAGTGAAGTTCTATCATTCTTCATTCAAGTCATAAATTTGTATTGTCTTGCAAATTAGCAAAAGGCAATTCTTTGTTATATAAAGATGATATTTCTTCTTCAATTATTTTAGATGTATTTATATCTTCTTCTATTTTTGAAAAATTATCTATTGGAACTTCTTTTTTAGAAGATTTTTTAAAGTTCTCTAAAATACTTTCTTTAAAGCTATCTATTTGTGATTTTACTGAATTTTTCAAATAATCAAAACTATTTGTTATAAAATTATTATCTTTTGAATATCATCAATTTTGATTATATTTATCTAAATTACTTAACATAGCATCTGATTGATGCATATTTGTTCATTGTCTTTTTAACTCTTTTTCAAGTAATTGTCTTTCATTTCTTTCTTCACTTCTTATATCCATAGTTCAATCAAGAATAGCAATAGCATCTTGCCAAGATTTCATTCAATCTTTAGCTCGTTGTTGCCAATTTGAGATTAAATTTATTTGTTTTGTAATTCTATCAAAAGTATTTCACTCACAACTAGAACAATTTTTTGATGTGTATTCATTATAATAAGTTCAAAAATCCTTTTCAAACCCAATAGGAGTAAAAAGAAGTTTTTTATTAAAAATTTTTTTCTTTCAAGTTATTGACATACGATAATAATCCATAACTGCTTTATGATTTTCTATAATAACTCATAAAGATGATATTGCATTAAGTCACTCATCAAAATAACAATTTTCAACTCAGTTACATAAATTTATTGTATTTATACTATCTTCACTAAATTTTCTTGCTGAAATTTTTTTAAATAATTTATCAAGTGATTTTTCTTGTTGTTCTAGCAAATTATAATCTCTCCAAACTTCAGGCACATATTCTGTTGTTGTTCAATAAATTACATAAAAATCAAATAAAGAATAGTATCAATTCCAATTAATTATATTATTAAATGCTTTTGAAATACTTGATTTGTTAGATGAATATGATTTACTTACTGAATTATCTACTTTCAATTTTGAAATTTCACTATTATAATTATTTGAAAGTCTGCTTAAATTATCTAAATATTTTGTTAAAATATCAGCTGGTCCATCATAAATCATACAACTATTACTACAATCTCAAAAAGCTATATTAGAGCTTAATATAGAAATAATTATAAAAAAATGTATAATAATTTTTTTTATCATATTAGTATAGTTATTTTTATCATCATTGAGGAATTTTATTCATTTCTGTTATAATTCATTTAGCTCAAAAAGTATATTCCATTAAAGCTCTTGCAAATACTTCAAGTTCCATATATTTTTTTTGAAATCAGTCAATATCATCTCAAATAACTTCTTTATCAATTACATTTTGTGAAATATATTCATTTTGTTTTTTTAATTCTTGAGTAAATGATTCTAGTTTTTCAAGCTTTTCTCAATAAGTAGTAATAGGTAATTCCCCACTATCTAAAGTAGTTTTATATTTTGATTCTGCTTTATTATACAAACTCATATCATTTGCTCTATTATAATCAAGTCATAAATTTGCATAATATTTTGTAAATAAATTTTTATATTCAAATTCATCACTATCTAGTTTTTTTTCTTTTTTATCCACATTTAATAATGGAACTGGTTTATAACTAATTTGAATTCAAATATGAAAAATATCTGGTAAATTTAAATCCTTTAATCATAATTCAAAATTATTTGTAGTCATTTTTGATTGAACTAAAGAATTAGATGATTTTTTTTTAAAATGTTCATTTGATCTTTTAAAAAGTCATTCAATAGATAAATTAGTTCATCCTCAAAGTAATTTATGATTATATACAACAAAATTAACTGTTATACAAAAAAAATTATTACAAGGCCATCAATTATCATTTACTTTTTTATAATTCGTTTTTAAATCTCATCAAGTTCAACTTCATCAATTATTTCAAGAGTTACTTCAAAAATTATTTGTTTTATTTGAAGATAAAATATCATTAAAACTATCTAAATTTAATCACGAATTATTTTTATCATCTAAACAAACTTCTTCTCATAAATTAGATCAAGAATTAGAATTTACTCATCAAGAGTTAGAGTTATTTGAATTATTATAATACCTATTTGAATCAAATGTATCAAATGGGTTTAATCAAGATAAAATTCAATTAACAGAGGCTCATAAATTATAATTATTTACTCAATTATATGGAATTTTTTCTTCAAAAATAATTGAATTTATTTCATCTAAATCATTCATTAAATCAAATGGAGAATTTTCAAGTAATCAATCACTATACATTCAAATTCTTCAAATTTTATATGTATTATCTACTTTTTTTTGAGTTTTTATAGAGTTTTGCAAAAAGCTTTCTTCTATTATAGTATAATATTTACTAAATTGTTCTAAAGAAATAGGATTTTCTTCATCAAAACAATCTTTTAAATATTCTTTTAATAAAGTATTTGTTTCACTATCATTATAAATATCTCTTACATCTTTTACCTTTATATCTCAAGAAAAACACTCTTCTAAATCATTTTGTTTTGCTCTTTTATTTAAATCATCAACTATACTTCAATTTACATCTCATCATTTTAGTTCTTTATCTAAATATTTTAGCTCTAAATCATAATATCATTTATCTATTTTTTTATACAAATCTAAATCTGTAGGTTCACTCAAAAAATTACCAAAACTAATTTTTGGTAAAATTAAGGCACATAAAATAAATAAATATATTTTTTTCATAACATAATTATTTTATAATTATTTCATTTTTTGAAATTGCTAAACTTAGTGTATCATAAGTTTTTGATGAAATCAAGTTTTGTGCAATTTTATCTTCTATAGAGTCAACTACATATCTTTTAATTTCTCTTGCTCAATATTCTGGATTAAATGTAGACTTTGCTATAAAGTTAATTACTTTTTTATCATAAACTAAATCTATATTTTTAACTTTTTTTAATCTATGTTTTAAATCATCTAAATTTAATTCAACTATTTTTGAAATAGATTTTTTATCAAGAGGTTTAAAAACAACTACTTTATCTATTCTATTTAAAAACTCTGGAGAGAAATAATCTCCTAAATTTTCTTTAATTGACTTTTCTATTTTATCAAAATCTTTTGATAAATTATCTTTTTTTCCATCTTCTAAGTCAAATCATATCTTACTTGCTTCTTTGTTAAACTCTTCTTGTCATATATTTGAAGTCATTATAATAATTGTATTTTTAAAGTTTATTTTTCTTCATTTATTATCAGTCAAACTTCACTCATCAAGTATTTGTAATAATAAGTTATAAACTTCAAAATCTCATTTTTCAATCTCGTCAAAAAGTATTATACTATATGGTTTTTTTCTAACTTCTTTTGTTAAAAATCCTCACTCTTCATATCAAACATATCAAGCATTTGCTCAAATAAGTTTTGAAACTCATGTTTTATCAGAATATTCTGACATATCAATTTTTATTAAATTATCTTCATTTCAATAAAATTCTCTTGCTAAAACTTTTACTGTTTCAGTTTTCCCCACTCAAGTTGGTCATAAAAATAAAAAGCTTCAAAGTGGTTTGTTTGGATTTCAAATTCAAACTTTACTTCTAATAATTGCTGAAGTTATAGCCTTTATCCCGTCTTCTTGTCAGATAATTTTTGACGAAATAACTTTTTCTAATTTCTTTAATCTTTCAATTTCTGTTTTTTCTAAATCTTGAGTTGGTATCTTTGTAGTCATTGATAGGATTTTTTGTATATCTTTTTTTGTAATATTGTATCTTTTATCTTTAGGAATTGAAAAACTTTTTTTATGATTAATTAATTCTTCTTCAAGTTTTTTTACTTTTTCTTTTAATAAAGATGCCTTTTTATATTGTTGAGAAATAACAAATGATTCTATTTGTTTATTTTGTTCAACTATTTTTTCTTTTAAAGCATTTATTTTTGTTTCATCTCATTTATATGTCATTGATTTTAAAGAACAAGCTTCATCTATTAAATCAATTGCTTTATCTGGTAAAAATCTATCTGTAATATAACGAATTGATAAATCAACTGCTTCTTTTACAGCTTCAGGTGTAATATTTAAATTATGATAATTTTCAAATGATTCTTTTAATCAACTTATTATTTCTATAGCATCTTCATATTTTGGTTCTTCAACTACTATTTTTTGAAATCTTCTTTCTAAAGCAGAGTCTTTTTCTATATATTTTTCATATTCATTTAAAGTAGTAGCTCAAATAACTCTTATTTTACCTCTTCACATTGCAGGTTTTAATATATTTGATGCATCTAGTGCTCATTCTGCTCATCAAGCTCAAATAATTGTATGAATTTCATCAATAAATAAAATAACATCATTTTCTACTTTTGAAGCTTCTTCAATAATTTGTTTAATTCTTGTCTCAAACTCTCATCTATATTTTGTTCAAGCTACTAAAGAAGTCATATCAAGAGCTAAAATCTTTTTATCTTTCATTGAAAAAGGCACTTTTTGAGCAACAATTAATTGTGCAAGTCACTCAATAATTGCTGTTTTTCAAACTCATGGCTCTCAAACTAAAACAGGATTATTTTTTGTTTTTCTATTTAAAATAGACAAAAGTCTTTCTATTTCCATATCTCTTCAAATCACTTTATCAAGTTTTTTTTCTCTTGCTTCTTTTGTTAAATCAGTAGTAAAAAAATCAAGTATTGGGGTTTTACTATCTTCCTTTTTTTGTTGTTGATTATTATCAAATGGAGTTATATCTCAAGATTCCATTCATTCAAATAAATTATCCAAAGCTCAAATGATTTTATCTAATGATTCATCAAAATTATCACCTTGTTTAAATCATAATCAATCAATAACTCAAGCTTCATTCATTGCAAATAATTGTTTTTCAATATCTATTGGATTTATTCAAATATACAATAAACTTTTAGAAAACCATCAATTATTTTTAATCAAAGCAAGTATAAAGTCTTCTAAAGAAGCTTTTGGTTTAGTAAAGTTTGAAGCTATTTTTACAGAGAGTAAAATAGTTTCTTTTAAAGAATTACTCATTCAAGAATAAACTCAGTTTCTTTTTTCTTTTTTTAAAAAGATTTCTTCTATATTTTCTAACTCTAAAAATAATTTTTCATTTAATCAAAAAATATCAAACAACTCTCTTAATGCTCAAGTTGAATTTTTTAATATTTCAAAAAATATATCTTTTTCATTTAAATCCTTTAATCAAAGTTCTTTAACTTTATTTTCAGTATTTATTAATACTCTTTTATATCAATCAGAAAAATTGTTATATATCATCAAAACTATTTAAAAATATAAATATATTACTATTGTAAAAAAAAAACACTTAAAGTAAAGTATTTTTGATTACAAAAAAAAATTTGACTATATAAAAAGTTATGCTAAACTTTTAATTGCTAAATTTATTTTTTAATCAAAAAGTATGAAAATAAATAATAAATGATTTTCTATTGTAGAAATAATTATAACATTTTCCATTTTAATCATTATATCAATAGTAGCTGTTACATATATGGAAGGCTCTAAAGATAAAGCCAATAATTCAAAAATAACTGCAGATATTGAAGTAATAAAAAATAGTTTAATATCATTTCAAAGTCAAAATAGCACACTACCTGAACCTAGTTGAAATTTAAAGTTTTTCAATTTAGATTGAAATTATTCTCATAATCTAGAAGATAGTGATACTTTTTGAGTTTCTTGATATATATGAGAATGAGTTTTTCAAAAAAAATTTTTAGATAAAATTCCACTAGACCCAAGAACAAATCAATTTTATGCTTATTGAAAAACAAAAGATTATAATTGATTTCAAATTGCTTGAGTTATATCAAATAACTATGAACCAAGAGTTAAATTAACTTCAAACTGGAATTGATTAATTCAAGATAATAAAAACTATTCTCCTTATTTAGTTAGAGAATATAACTGACCTACATTTGTTACAGACAATTCTATAAAAAACTATCCATATAATCCACAAGAAAAACTACTTACTGCTAAAATAGATAGTTTTTCTTGAGATATTTTAATAAATTGAAAAAGTGAAAGCGATGTATTAAACTATACTTTTAAAGAGTGAGATAATTTAAAAGTATCTCAAAATTGATTTGCAAATTTATATTATTCAGACTGAAGTTATTCTATGATTTGAGATAGTTCTACTAATTCAGAAATCAATTTTAAAAATATGAGATTTATAGAAGATAACTCTTTGCTTACTTCTGTAAAAATTATGTTAAATGCTTGAAGTATCTGGACTAAAGCTGTAAAACTTGATGACAAATCAGAGTTTGAAGTTTATACTCCAAATGCAGTTGCCGCAGTTAGATGAACTATTTTTTGAGCAAGTTATAATAATAATTCTACAAATGTAGTAGTTAAAGAATGAGTTGTTGAAGTTAAAAAAATAGAACAAAGTTGAAGTAATACTGAATTAATTCCTATAAATATAAATTGAAACTGAACAAATAATTGAATACAAGACTGAATAATTGAAGTTAAAAAATGAGAAAATGAAAAATGAGTTTCTATAGATAATGAAAATAGATTTAATACTTGAAGTATACTAAAAATCCCAAATATAATAAAAAATAATGTATTAAATAATATACAAAAAACTGAAATAAATTTAAATATAAATAATGATCTAAAAAATGATGAAAAAATGGGTGACATAAGTTATGTTTGAACTTGAAGTCAGGATTTATTAAAACTATATAAAGAAGTATTAAATAGAACTCCAAATAAAAAAGAGTTTAATTATTGGATGTGAACTGGTTGATTTATTTTAAAAACTGCAAAAAAAGCTTTTTTAGTTGAATGATATTTTAACTATCTAAATAACAAAGAAAAATACTTTAATCCAACATACATATGTCAAGCACAAAATAGTTTTCAAGTTAAAAATGAATGTGTAGAAAATACTTTATTTAAAATAAATAAAAACTGGAAAGTCACTCAATTTTTACCACTCGATGAAGATTTAATATATTATGATTCAAATTGGAATAGTTTGAGTCAAACTTGAAGTTGATATATAGACAATAATTATGAATCTATTAATCTTAATGCTAGTAATTTAAACTTAAAAAAACTTAAAACTAATTTAGATATATATAAATTAACAAACAAAAACTGAGAAGTAACTAAATGATTGTATATAGACAATCACCATGACTCAAAATTATGAAATGATTATTTAAAATATACTATTGGTGATTGATGAATTATAAATAATTATGCTATAGAAATAAGTGTTAGATGATGAGCTATAAAAAGAAATTCTAATTATTATTTATATCATTTATGAGAAAATAAATTAAAATTATGAGAAAGTCGAAGTAAATATTATTTATCTTTTTGAAAAGGTGTTTATAGTAATATATATATGGGTGAGGATATAAATAATAAATTAGTAGATGATAGATTTTATAAAGTTATTTCAACTTGTGTAGATAATAAAGCAAATATTTATATATATGACAAAGATATACTACTTGTTTCTTGAAATTGAGTATGATATTGTAATTCAATAAATAATACTGATTTCTTTATTTGATCTAATAATAAACAATTATATCAATGGGATGATATAATTGATTATGTAAAAGTATATGTGTTAGATACACATAGTAATCCAGGTGAAGGGATTAATTAACAAGAAAAAATAAACTCTAAGCTAAAGCTTAGAGTTTATTTTTGTTATTAAATTTTTTCTTACTTCATGATTATCTTCTAAATTATGATTAAATTCAAGAAAATATACTTTTTCTAAATCATCTAAAAACTCACTTTTTATATTATTTTTTATTTCTGTCATTGTCATAAAAAATATATTTTCATTAAAGTTTTTTTTATTTATCACAAATCTTAAAAATATTGATAATTCTCTATAAAATATATCTCTTGAAAAAATATCTATATTTGAAATAATATATTCAAATCTATCTCTTATTTGTTTATTAATTATATCTTTAGTGTCTATTATTATTTTTTTATCTTCTTTAAAAAATACTTTTAGTATTGTATAAAAAATAATAAAAAATAATAAACTAAAAATTATAACTATATAATCTATTGAGTAAATAAACTGCCAAAAATGCAATTTTATATCATATATATCATTCATTATCTTGTTTTAAAAAAATATAAAAGTTTTGATAATATATTCATACTATTATCTATTAATAAATAACTTAAATTAAAGCTTTTTAGTTTATGAGAAAAAAATTTTAACTTTTTTTCTCTTAATTTTTTATATTCCAAAACTTTTTGTTTATCATTTAGATTTATAAAAAATGTTTTAATTTTATCTTTTAACCTAACTATTCCGTAATTATCCTCTAAATTATTTTCAAAATAATCAAATATATTTATATAAACTACATCATTTTTAATTCAAAGTATTTTTAAATTTTTGTCTAAAAAACTATCTATTTTATCAGTAAGTAAAAAAACTAAAGAATTTCTTATTGGTAAATTATTAAAATATTTCAATGGTGTATTTATATCAAAATTATCAACTTTTTTAAAATCATTTTTTTTTATTTTAGATACAATATTTAAAATATGTTTAATTCACTTTTTTGCTTTAATAAATTCAAAAGAATTATCATTAAATAACAATCATCAGATCATATCATTTGATTTAATTCAAGCTAAAGATAAAGTATAAAAAGTTTCAATTAAAGTATCTATTTTTTTTATATCTTTATATCAAAATTGCATTGAGGCTCAAGTATCTATTAAAAAATACACACTCAATTCCCTTTGTTCTTCAAATCTTTTAATAAGTAATTTTTGTTCTTTAAAAGAAGCCAGAAAATCAATAAATTTAGCATCATCATTTTCATCATAAACCCTATAATCTGCAAATTCTATTCCTCTTCATTTAAATGCAGTTTTATAATTTCAAACAAATAAACTATTAACAAGTCTATTTATTTTAAAATGTAATTTTTTTATATCTACCATTAACTTATTTTTGTATTTTCTAAAATAGTTTTAATTATATCATCAACAAGTATTTCATCAGCTATAGCTTCATAATTTAAAATAATTCTATGTCTTAAAATAGGATATGCCATTTGTTTTATATCTTCAGGAATTACATAATCTCTACCATTTAAAAAAGCAAGTGCTTTTGATGATTTTAAAAGCGAGATAGATGCTCTTGGTGAAACTGGGTATGAAATATATTTTGAAATATCTGTTTTATTTCTTGTATAAAAAACTATATCTTTTATGTAATTTATTATACTATCTCAAACATTTATATTTTCAATTAAATCTTGAATTTCAAATATTTCATCTTTATTTAAAATCTTTTTTAAATTAATTTTTTCAATAGATGATATATTTTGCAATATTTTTAATTCTTCATTTTCTGTAGGATAATCAACTATAGATTTTAATAAAAATCTATCAAGTTGTGCTTCTGGTAGCAAAAAAGTTCATTCTTGCTCTATAGGGTTTTGAGTTGCAAGTACTATAAAAGGTCTTTCTAGTTTAAATGTTGTATCTCAAATAGTTACTTGTTTTTCAGCCATTGATTCAAGTAAAGCTGATTGAACTTTTGATGGAGCACGATTTATTTCATCTGCAAGTAAAAAATTTGTAAAAATAGGTCATGATTTTATATAAAATTCATTTTTTACAGGATTATAGATATTGTTTCAAACTAAATCACTTGGTAATAAATCAGGAGTGAATTGAATTCTTTTAAAATCTAAATCTAAAGTTTTTGCCAAACTATCAACAGTTAAAGTTTTTGCAAGTCAAGGAGCTCATTCAATTAAAATATGCCCAGAACAAAAAAGTCCTATTAAAAGATCTCTTATCAAAGTTTTTTGTCAAATTATTTTTTGCCCTAATTCATCATATACCTCGTCTATTTTCATAGATAAATTTTCTAATTTTTCAATCATATTTAATTGTTTTTTTTAATTAATAATTAAGTATGATTATAAATAAAAATAAATATTTTCAAAATAATTTTAAAATATTGTAACTATAATTTGACAAAATAAAAAAAATATACTAAACTTTAAATGTAAGTATTTTACTAAAAAATATTTTAATTTATAATACTTTATATATGAAAACAAAAATAAATATATTAGTTTGAATATTTCTATTTATATCTAGTTATATTTTTTCTATAAATACTACTTTTGCATGAGAGTGAGTAATACCTCTTACTTCATGAATAAAAGCTTGATATTATAGTATAAAATGGTGTAGTCCTCATAAATCATTACCAACATTACCAAATTGTTGACAATGATATTTTAATAAGGATTGATCTGTTTGAAAATTAACTTATAAATGAGAAAATTTTGCTAATTGAAATCTAAGTACTATAAAAATAGAAATACCACCTAATGGAACAAGAGTTGCAAGTAGTGGTTTTATTGGGTTATTTGATTGAATAACAGAACTTCAAATTGAATGAGAATGAGAGTATACTATTGAAGTATTTTTAATAGATTATGCTGATAATACTTCAGAAACAAAATTTGTATATAAAGTTGATAAAACAGCTCCTCAATTTCAGTTAACTTGAATTACTGAAAATAGTCCATATTTATATGTAGATTCAAATCCTAGAATTAATTGAATAAATCAAAATTGATTAAAAAAATTTGATAGTGCAATTAATTTAAGTGATCCTGATTCTTGATTATACAACAATCCTTTACTAAATAATTATTCTTGAGAAATTCCAGTAGAAAGAAACAATCATGATAGAAATAATCTTTATACTATATATTATAAAGATTGATGAAGAAATTTTGATTTAGTTAATCTTATATCTGATACCTTTAATTGACTTTTAGATTCTTGATTGGTTTCTTGAATAAAAAATTACGAATTATATGATAAAGATTATAATTTAAAATCAACTTTAACTTCCTTATCAGGTATAAATACAAGTAATTTATGATTATTAAATAATTCTCAATGAAATTTCATAGTTAGAGCATATGATAACACTACTTGAAAAACATGAGTTAATTGATGAAAAGCAAATTATTCAGAAGTAGTTTTTTATGCAGTTAAAGATAATACTCCTCCAAATATGTGAAATAATTTAGCTTCAAATGAGAGTGATGCTATAAAAAAGTTACTTTGATTTAGTCCTTTTATAACTACTTGGGATACTAATATCAGTAGTAATGTATCAAAATTTTTAGTAGCAAATAGTGCACAAAATCTTTCTTCTGCATTAAATGATACTTGAATATGAGCTTGAACTAATTATGAAAAATTTAATGCTTGAATACCTATTTGATTAACTAAAATTGAAATAGAAAAAAGTGATACTTTAAATGATTTTAGTGATATGTTTATATATAATAATAGATTTATTAACAATTCCTCAAGACAAAAAAATTTTTCTTTAGTTGATAATAATAGAAGTAACTGATATAGAAAATATCAAACAAAATTTACAACTTCTTGAATCACTTGAAATGATAAAATATGTGATAATGTTTGAAATTGTTTAAATCCAGTTCTTGATTTCAGAGTTGTTGCAAATGTATTAGACCAATGAGTTTCAAATATAACAGTATGAATTGATAGTAATACTTGAAATAATAGAGTATTTGCAAATTGACTTGATAAATTTAATTTAGAAACTTCTTTGAGAGATATTTATTGAAATGCAATAGTTTGAGTAACTGCAGTTGAAAATTGAAATAAAAAAATAAAATCAATAGATATATCATTTAATTATCACAACTGATTAAAAAGAGATCAATTAAATAATACTTGAAGTAAATTAGTAACAGTTACTGATCTATTACCTGCAAAAAATAAAGCTACTAGTAATATATGATGAATAAATAATACTTGAAATTTATATTTTGCTGAAGAAGAAGAAGTATGAGCACTTAACTCTACTACTAAGTTATGAACTTATAAATATAGTTTATCTTCTTTAGTTCCAAGTAATACTGCATACCCTTATTTAACAAATGATGCTGTTTTAAAATTACTTAATATAAATCCAAAAGCAAACATAGATACTTCTTGAGTTTGAGTATATTCATTATGAAATTTTAATACTACTATAAATTGATCTTGACCTACAAAATTAATAACTTCAAATATAGATTTTTTAAATAAAGATGATTATAAAACTGATTTAGATGAAACAAAAAAAGATAATTATTGAATAGCAACTCCTGGGACTACAACATATTCTAATTTTTCAAATAATTATAATTTAGATTTCCCTTTTGCTTCTCCAATGATTTATTGAACTGAAAATTTATCATTAAATCATCTAATAGCAAATGTAGGTCAAACAAAAAGCCATACAAAAAAACTATTTACATTTTGAATAAATAAAATAAATACTTCAGTATTTGAACAATATCTTCCTGCTTATTCTAGTGGTGCTAATAAATTTACTCCTAACATATTTAATATATATAGTGTACTTGATACATGAAATATTGATACTAACATAATAAATTCTTGAACAACAATAAATTGAAGCACATTAAATGATAGCCAAACAAATTATTTAACTAAATCATCTCCTATAAGAAATAATTACCAAATAGCTTGATATGGATTTAATATATGATATGTTTCAAGTATTGATTATACTATATGAAGTGACAAAATAAAATTACCATCTATTTCAAGAAATATATCTGATTTTGCTACAAAAGATACCCCAAAAAATGAAAATGAAAATAAAAAAGCATCTTGATATTATTTTCTAATAACTAATGCTGATTTAACATGAAATTATGCTATTTTATGAGATCCTATAAAAACACTTTGATTACTTAGTGGTTTATGAATTGCCATAACTTGATTATCAAATCAAGAAGATTTGATGATAGTAGATAAAGATGCTTGAAGAAAAGCTAACTTAAATGTATGAGAAAATCTAAGTAGATATGATTTAATTTCGTCTTTTAAGAAAAATATAGAAAAATATGCTTCATCTTTATGAAAATGAAATAATAAAAATTGGTGTAATGCTGGTAATATTTGATTATGAGAACTAAATGATCCTTCAAATTCTTCTTTAAAAGATTGTACTATAAAGATATCTTGAGAAACTATTTCATTTATTAAATGAGATGTTAATATAAATTGTGTTAGCAATAATACTTGTATATTAAATAATGATTTAAAAAGAACTATTATAGTAAAAGATTGATCTACTTATATAGAATCAAACATAACTACTTTAGGTAAAAACTCTTGATTATTAATATGAACTATAGCAGATGCTTGATTAAAAAGTATAACTATACCTACTTGAAATAATCCAAGTATAACTAGAGATAATACAACTTATTGATGGACTTTTATTGACCCAAGTGTTACAAATATAGATGCATTTATAGTATCTCAATGACCTATGATTTCATATAGTTGATGAAAAATATATAATACTCCTACTGAAACTGACTTAAAAAATCAATTACATATTTATTGATCTACATTATCTTTAAATACTGTTTGATGATATAAAGATGAAAGTAGTTCTAAATGTCCTTATATAGTAACTAATTGTTCTCAAAAAAATGCCTTTATATTTGACTTAGTTACTTTAAGAAGATATAGTTTAGTTTCAGACATAGTTTGAAGTACTAATTTAATTCCATCTTGAGGTTGATTTAGATCTTGAAGAAATAATAGTGAATTAACTACAAATTGAGCTAATCCTCTAAAACTAACTCAAGCAGATGATTCTTGAACTAATTGATTAAGATATATATCAGATATTGATTATATAGTTTATCCAATTTTTGTGCAAAGAGATACTTATTGGAATAAATCTCCAAGTATTATGTCTAAAATAGTAAAATAATTTGTCAAGTAATTATACTTTGATAATACTAAAAAATAATTAAAATAATCTTAAATGAAAAAATAATTTATACTTTATTATTATCTAAAATGAAAAAAAAATTAAACATTATATTAATTATATTAATAGCAATAATTTTTATTGTAATAATAATTTTTGTTAAAAATAGTGACTCTACTTCTAAAACTAATATTTCTAATACAGAAAAACAAGTTGATAATGATGTTAGTTTATATAACAAAATATTAAATTCTTCAACTAAAGAAGATGACAAATCAAAGTGTAATGAAATAAAAGATAGTGAAGTAAGAAATATTTGTATATCTTCTGTAGAAACAAAATTTGATCCTTTAAGAAGTGCTAAAAGTAATAAAGATTGTGAAAAATTAACAGATAGATGAACTGAAAAAAAAGATTTTAGAGTTAATTTATGCTATTATAATTTAATAACTAAAGAACCAAAAGAATTAAATGACTACAAAAAATGTGATATAATAAAAGATAAAGATTTAAAAGAAAATTGTATTTCTACAGTTAAGTTAAAGTTTAATGATGAAAGTAAAATTACTTCTTTAGAATGATGTGATACACTAAAGGAAACAAAAACTGAATCAAAAGAACTAAGACAAGATGTATGTAGATATAATAAAATTAAATTAGTAGTAAATTGAAATAATTATGAGGAATTATGCTCTAAAATAAAAACTAAAGATATAAATGAAATTTGTTTAAATGATTATAAAAATTTACCCAAATTAAAAGATATTCCTATGATAATTCCCCCTTTGTGAAGTTTTAATTCTTGATCTTCACAAAGTTGAGAAAAACTTCCTCCACCTATTATAATGCCTAATTAATAAAAAAGACTACAAAGAAAATTTTTTGTAGTCTTTTACTATATAATTATTAAGAAAATAAAAAGAAGTTTTAAAACTTCTTTTTATTTTCTTAAATTTAATTTTGATAAAATTTCTTCATATTTTTCAATATTTGAATTTTTTAGGTAGTTTAACATTTTTCTTCTTTTAGCAACCATTAACATAATTCATCTTCTTGAGTGATTATCTTTTTTATGTAATTCTAAATGTTGTTTTAAATTTTCTATTCTAGTAGTTAAAATAGCTATTTGAACTTCTGGAGATCCAGTGTCTTTTTTGTCTCTTGCAAAATTTGCAATAACTTCTTTTTTCTCTGCTCTTTGCATAGGTAAAGTATTTTTAAAAATTAAAATATAAAAAAACCATAAAATACAACAGTCTTTTTATTAAAAGCTAGTATATAAAAATACATTTAAAAAGCAAATTATTTTTTTGTTTGTTTTAATTTATATTTTTATTATAATTTAAACTACTTAATTTATAATTTAATTTTTTAAAATATGTGATTTATAACTCCTCTTTTAATAATTTGAATAATAACTTTATGAATTGTTTCATGACTTTTAATACCAGCATTATTTTTATCAGTAATTATATGATTTCTATCAATAAAAATTGTTACCCCAAATACAGTTAAAACTGTTGAATTTTTATGAAAATATAATAGAATTTTAAGACCTTGAATAAATTTTTTAATTCCATTTATTGAATGGACTAAACATCAAGATTTATACAAAAAAAACTTTGTATCAAATGTTGAAAGTATTTCATCAGACAATGTAACTGTTTATGTAAAATTAAATACTATATACTATGTTGTTGATAATTTAGATGATACAGTAAATTGAAATATCTATAAATCGATTTATTCTGTTTATAACTTTACTCAAATACTTGAATCAGTTATTGATGAGCAATTAAGAGCTTTAATCTCTACTTTTGATCATAAAGAAATTTTTTCAAAAAGACAAGAGATATGAGAAGATATTGAAAGAAATTTAAAAGAAAAATTAGCTCAATTTTGATATACTCTTGATTCTATCCAAGTTAGAGATATAAAACTTGAAGCATCTGTTATGAGCGCTATGAATAGAGTTGTTGAATCTTTAAAATTAAAAGAAGCTGCTTTAAATGAATGAGAAGCAGAAAAAATAAGACTTGTTAAACAAGCAGAAGCAGATAAAGATTCAAAAATACTTATTTGACAATGAATGGCTTGACAAAGAATGGAAATTGCAAAATGATTTAGAGAATCAGTTGAAATGATTAAATGAGCTGATTGAAGTCTTGATTGAGATAAAATCTTAAAATTTTTACTTGATTCATCAAGGATTGAAACTCTAAACACTATTTGAAATACTCAAAATTCTAAATTAATCTACCTTAATGAAGATTTAGAATGAAGAGGATGACCAAGAGAAACAAAACTTATAGCTTGAAGTGATTTAATGAAATAAAAAAATGTTTTATATATTTATAATATCTTTGATATTTATTGATTTATTTACAAAACTTATTGCAAAAAATAACCTATTAGTACAAAAAAATCTAATAGGTGATTTTTTGTTTTTAAAATATAGTGAAAATATTTGAATAGCTTTTTCTTTTCCTATTACTTGAATATGATTAAAAATATTGACTATAGTTTTAATATGAGTAATATTTTGGTATTATATAAAAGAAGAAAAATATAAAAATATAAAAATTATTGATTTATCTTTTATTTTTATACTTTCTTGAGCTTTATGAAATTGAATTGAAAGAGTTTTTAACTCTAAAGTAATTGATTTTATAGGAGTTAAATATTTTGCAATATTTAATTTTGCTGATATATTTATATTTGTTTGAGTTTTTTTATATATATTTTACTTAATTTTTTTAAATAAATATGAGCAAAAACGATAATTTTTTTTGACCAAGGAAAATTTGAATTGTTGATATACTAATGCATAGTGCTTGAGGCTTTACAGCTTGATTTATTTGAAGTGTATTACTTTTATTTATTGTTCTTAGTTTTTGATGATTAATTGACCTACCTTCAAAAATATGACAAGTTTCTTTCACTATGTGATGAAATAGCCCTATTTTTCCTTTTGCATTATCATTTATAACATTTATTGTCTCAATAATAGTTGTATTACTTACTTATTATTTTTTAACAATAATTGATCAAGAAAAATATAAAAAAACTATAATTCACTTTTCTCAACTTGCTGTTTTTGCAATAATTATTTATATATTATTTATAACTATTTATATAGTTGTAGGGGTTAATAATTATGATTATATAATGTATGTTTTTATATTTCATATATTAATTTTAACTTTTTGAAGTATATTGATTTTAGAATTATTAAATAATTATAGATATATATTACTTTGAGTTTATTCAAGTTTTTTTGGTTTTTGAGTTGCATCAATAATTATTTTGTTTATTTTTTCAATGTTTTGAACTAGTTATGCAAAACTACTTTCTTTATTATTAATGCTTCCTTTAAGTGTTTGATTATTACTTTTTTTTAAGTGATTATTTGAATTTTTATATTATAAATATTTTATAATAACATGAAAAGACCAACTTTGAGATATTTTTGAACAAATAAAACAAGAAGAAGTCGATTTATATAATGAAGCAATTTCAGAAAATAATACTTATTAATCTTTAAAAAATGTTAAATATAGCCCTACAATCAATAAAATATTATCTAGAAAATAATAAAATACCTTCAAAAAACGAAATAGAAATAAAAGATACTACTCTACTTTCAAAAACTTGAAGTTTATTTGTAACTATTTATAAAAACTGAAATATAGTTTGAAGTAGTTGAAATATAAAAGAAACTTTAAAAAATGATAATTCTCCTAACTCTATTGTGGATGAAGTGATTTTAAACTCTATTTTTTCATTACAAGATGAAAGATTTGAAAAAATATCTTTAAAAGATTTAGATAAAATTAAAATAAGAATTGATGTTATTTCAAAAAAGTTATTAAATAAAGAAAATTCAACTATAAAAAATCAAATTTTAAACTTAAATCCAGCAAAAAGTTGAATTATTGCTATGAAAAGTGATTATACAAAATTATCTGTTATTTTACCAAATATATCTCCAACTTTAGTAAATTGACAAGATTTAATAAATGCTTTGTCAAACAAATTAGATGAAGAATTTATTGAAGAAAACTATATAACTTATGAAATTAATTCTCATATATTAACAAATTATTAAAATGTCTATTTTTGAATTAAATATTTTTTGAATTACTATTGCTCCAAGTTATTATTGACTTATGTATGTGATTTGATTTATATCTTGATATTATTATATTTTTAAAAAAAATATTTTATCAAAAGAAAAACTTGATGATTTATTTTTTTTAGTTGCTCTTTGAGTTATAATGTGAGGTAGAGTTTGATATATATTATTTTATGATTTTTCTTATTATTTATCAAACCCTATTGCTATTTTTGAAGTTTGGAAATGATGAATGAGCTTTCATTGAGGTTTTTTATGAGTGGTTTTAGCTGTAATATATTTTGCTTATAAAAATAAAATTAGTTTTTTTAAAATCATTGATGAACTTGCTGTAATAGTGCCAGTTTGAATATGAGCTTGAAGAATATGAAATTATTTAAATAAAGAATTACTTTGATTTTCAAACTATACTTGATTTTTAGCAGTTGAAAAAAAATGATTATCTTACTTCCCTTCTCCTTTACTTGAAGCTTTTTTAGAGTGATTTATTTTGTTTATAGCTTTATATTTTATAAATAAAAATAAAAAATTTTATTGAAAAACAAGTGCTTACTTTTTAATACTTTATTCAAGTTTTAGAATATTTGTAGAAGTATTTTTTAGGACTCCTGACCCTCAAATATGATATATATTTTGATTTTTAACTATGTGAATTATTTTAAGTATACCGATGTTTGGACTTTGAATTATAATATTATTTAAAAATAATAGAAATGAAATTATCAATAAGTAATACTTTAATATTTTTATCTACAATAATTACTATTTTATCATATTTTAATAATGATTTACTTAATTTTTGATTAAATCATTTTTTTTTAGAAAATAAAAATTATTTATTTGTTATCTTACAATTTGTATTGTATAGTTTTTTGCATTGATGAATTTTTCATTTATTGTTTAATAGTTTATTTTTATATATTTTTTGAAATCAAGTTGAATATATTATTTGAAAAAAAAGTTATTTAGTATTTTTTATTTTTGTTACTATATTTAACTGAATTGCTTTAATTTTTTTAACTAAAATTTGAACAAATACTATTTGAATTAGTTGATTTGGTCTTGCTATACTTTCTTTTTTGACAATTTATTTGTATGAAAAAAAAGACACAGAATATAAATGATGAATTACTGGGATTATTTTAAATATTTTAATTTGATTTTCTGCTAAAATAAGCCTTGTTGGGCATTTATTTGGAGCAATTTTTTGAGTTTTATTTTATATTATTTATAAATTTTTAAATAAAAAGTCACATTTGTAATTTATCTTCTAAAAAAATATTTTCATCTTCTTTTAATAAAAAATTTTGTATAATTTCTAAATCATATTTTAAATTATGACCTATTATTGTTATATCAAGTAAAAATAATTTATTGAAAAAATCTTTTAAATTATTTTTTGAAACTTTATCTCAAATATGTCAAAAATTAATATAATATATATTTTTTTCATCTAAAAATATTGATACTCAAACTAATTTTGCCTGCATAATTTCAAGTGAAGTTGTCTCTGTATCTAAAACTATTTTGTCAAATGATTTTATTTTATCAAACAATTTTTCTAAATCTAAATTTGATGTAATTAAATTTACTTGTAAATTTAATTCATCCCAAGTTTTTAGTTTTTTATCTTCTTTATATAGTGAATAAAATTCATATTTTGTAAAAAAATTTTTTGAATTTTCATTTAATAATTCATCTTTATAAAATCTATAATCTTCTAAATAAAAATTTTCTAAATCCACATTTTTAATTATAGTTGCTAGTTTTTTTGATAAAAAGGCTATTTCTTTATTTTCTTTTAATATATCTAAATTTTTTTTAGTAATTATAAAATCACTATCATCTATATGATTATAAATTTCCTCCAAACTTCAATATGTATTAATTAAAGAAATCGCTTTTTTAGGTCAAAAACCTGGTATTCAAGGGATATTATCTGAAGTATCTCAAACTATTGATAAATAATCTATTATATTTTTTGCAGGAACTTCAAATTTTTTTTGGGCTTCAATATCATCATATATTTTTTGTTTTTGAGTGTCATATATTTTAACATTTTTAGTCGTTAAACTAAATAAATCTTTATCTCAAGAAAGTATAAAAATCTCAAAATCATTATTTTGTCATAAAGAAGTTGCTAAAGTTCAAATTACATCATCAGCTTCATATCAAGGAATTTCAATTATTTTACAATTTAAATTTTTTAAAAGTTCTTCTATTAAAGATATTTGTGATTTTAAATTATCAGGCATTTTATCACGAGTTGCTTTATAGTCTTTGTATATTTGATGACGAAAATTTTCTCATTTAGCATCTTTTATAAAAAGTAAATAATCTGGATTTTCTTTGGTAAATTGATTTAAAAATAATTTTGCAATTCAAAAAACAGCATTAACTACTTCTCAAGAAGAAGTAGAAAATTCTGGCAAAGCAAAAAACATACGATAAATAAATGAATTTCAATCTATTAAATAAATTTTTTTCATGAGATTTGTATTTTTACAAAATTTAAATATATTTTCATTATACTAATAATTAACAATTTACAAAAATATTATGAATATATTCACAAAAGTAATTTATACTACAAATAATGAAATAGAAAAAAAACTAAGTGATTTTTTTAATTTAACAAAAATAGAAAATAGTGAAGTAACTATTTATTCAAAACAAGAAACTGATTTTAATATAGTTTTAATTAATGAAGAAAATATAAATAAATGATTTGAATATTTATTAAAAAATTATGAAATAATAAATTTTATTTGAGTTTGATTTTCATTACCTCTTGATACTTTAGAGTTAAATTTTTGAGATATAATAATACCAAATACTTTTATAAATCAAAAAAATGAAGTTGTTTTTTTAGAAAGTATAACAACTTCAAATTATGATTTGAATAGTTTTTGACTTATTTTAAACTGAATTTGTATCTCAGTAGAAAATGAATTTAAAGATGAAAGTGATTTTGATAAATTAAAAGAATTTCAAGCACAAATATATGATAAAGAAAGCTTTGAAATAGCTAAAAATTTAAAAGAAAATAATTTAGATAAAAACTCTCTAATAATAAAAATAGTCTGAAAAGATAAGTTATTTATAGATAATTTAAAAATTATTTTAGATTTGATGATTTAATTTTTTAAAACATTTTTAACTAAATTTCTATTATCATAAGGAAATTTATAATTTTCTAAGTATCTAATTATTGCATAATACATAGACCAAGAATTGTTTTCTTTATATAAAAAACTATTTCCTTCACTAGTTAGTGGATTAAATTCTTTTAATATACTTGATAAATAGTTATTTTCAGGAACTATAGGAGTAATTCAACTTTTTAGATATTGTTGTAATGAGCTTTCTTTATTATCTGTTACCACAAAATCAAATCAAGACAAAAAATCTTTTGATATTTCATTTGTTTTTATGATATTTATTTTTTTATCCATTTCAGATTTTGTTTTTATAACAAAATCACATGACAATTGTTCAAGTCCATCAAGTAAAAAATCAATATTTTCTTCATTTTCAACTATAATCAATCCTGTTGGTTTATTTTTAAATTTAAAAAAGTCTTTTAGTATTTTTGAAGTATTTTTTTTATCTAGAAATATATTTTCAGTCATATAATTTTTTTAAAATCTAATATAAATATATTTTATCACATTATTTTTAAAAAATAAAATATTATAGTTTGACTTTATTTATTTTTAACTTTTAATAATTCTTCAATATCTTCTCTTATTTGCCCTACAAGTTCTAAATCTTTAATATCTGCTATTTTAAATTCTGGAATTCCTGATTGTCTTACTCAATAAACTTCTCCTGGTCATCTTAATTCTAGGTCAATTTCTGATAATTCAAATCAATTAGCAGTTTTTTCCATAGCTTTTAATCTATCTGTTTTTTGTCAAGAGGTTGGAAATAAATAACAATAACTTTGATATTCCCCTCTTCAAACTCTTCATCTAAATTGATGAAGTTGCGAAAGTCAAAATCTTTCTGCTCATTCAATACACATAATTGTTGCATTTGGAATATTTACTCAAACTTCAACCACAGAAGTAGACGAAAGTATATTTATTTCATTTTTTTCAAATTGTTTCATAACTTCTTCTTTTTCTTTTGGTTTCATTTTTCAATGCAAAAGTCATATTTTAAAAGAAGAAAATATTTCTTGTAAATTATTAAAAGTATTTATAGCATTTGCTAAATCAATTTTTTCTGATTCTTCTACTAAAGGAGAAATCCAAAAAACTTGTCTACCTTGATTTATTTGATTTTCTATAAATAATTCTATTTGATGTCTATGATTATCATTTACAACTTTTGTTATAATCTCTTTTCTTCAAGATGGAAGCTCTGAAATAGTTGATAAATCTTGATCTCAATACAAAGTAATAGCAAGAGTTCTTGGGATTGGAGTTGCTGTCATATTTAAAACATGTGGAATAATTCAAGATGAATTATTTTTTTCTAAAATATCTCTTTGAGCAACTCAAAATCTATGTTGTTCGTCAATAATTACAAGTCATAATTTTTTAAAAACTACATCTTCTTGCAAAATAGCATGAGTTCAAATAATTATATCAAAATCTTGATGAAATATTTTATCTTTTATCTCTTTTTTTTCTTTAGTTTTAGTTGATCAAACAAGAAGTGTTGTTTTTAATCAAAAGATACAAAAAAAATCTTTTAATCACTCAAAATGTTGTCTTGCTAAAATTTCAGTTGGAGCTAAAATACAAGCTTGTATTTTATTTTGTTCTCCCCCTGTTTGTAAAATACTATGAATTATTGAAATTCAAGCTACAATAGTTTTTCAACTTCAAACATCTCATTGCAAAAGTCTTTGCATTGAGTGAGTTTTTTCCATATCTTTTAATATTTGAAATAAAGAAATTTTTTGATGATTTGTTAATTCAAAAGGTATTTTTTGTAAAATATCTTTTACTAAGTCAGGATTTAAAGGAATTGCAACTGATTTTCATTCACTATTATTTTGTCTATTTAATTTATTTGAAATTGATTTATAATTTATTTCAAATAATTCTTCATAAGCAAGTCTATTTTGAGCTATTTCAAAATCATTTTTTGAAAGTGGAAAATGAAGCAATTCTATTGCTTTTGACTTTGAAATAAAATTATATTTTTTTATAATATTTTCTGGAAGTGTTTCATCTATATATTTAATATAATTTTTTAAAAACTCCATTTTTGATAAAATCCAACTTCAAGGAATATAATTAAAATCTCTATAAATAGGAATTACCTCTCAAGAAACTTTTGATAAATTAGTTTCTATTTCAGGAGAAATAAAAGAAAGTTTTCAAAAATCATATTTTACTTTACCACTTACTATTACTTTTTTTCAAATAAGTTTTTGAATATTTTTTGATAAATAATCTCTATTAAACCAAACTCATTCACTTAAAAATCAGTTTTTATCTTCAAATACTACTTTTGTAAGAAGTTTTTTATTTGAGGTTTTAGTATTTTCAATAGAAATTATTTTTACTAAAATAGTGTTTTTTTGTTTTATATTTATATATGAAAAACTATCCAAAACAAGAGTCCTATCTTCTAAATCTTTTGGAAAAAAAAATAACATATCTTTAATAGTTTCAATTCATCATTTTTTTAAAGATTTTATGTAATTATCAGTAGTATGTAATATTTCTTTTGTTAAGATTGTATCAAGCATTTAGATAAATAAAAAAATATTATACTTTTAATATAATATTTTTTTATTTAATTTCAATTTTAATTATTTTCAAAATCTCCTATCACTTTTACTATAGCTATTTAAAGCATTATCAAGTTCTTTTTCATCAAATTCTGGCCAAAACTTTTTTGAAAAATAATATTCACTATAAGCACTATCATACAAAGTAAATCCTGAATGTCTAAAATCTCATCCTGTTCTTATAATTAAATCTATTGGAGTTAAAAAAGAAGTATCTAAATATTTTCTAAATTCTTTTTCATTCAATGTATTTGGGTCAATATTTTGACTAATAATTTTTTTTGTAGCTCTAACTATTTCATCTTGCCCTGAATAAACTAAAGCGATAGTTATAATCTTTTCTTGAAAAATACTTGTTTCATCTTTCATTTTTTGCAGGATTTGTCTTGTTTTTTCTGGTAATTTACTTATATCTCAAATAGTTTCAAATCTTGCTTGATTTTTTTTAAACATCGGTAAAAAATCAACAAATCTATCTATAAGTTTTATAAGTCAATTAACTTCATCAATATCCCTTTTTTCTAAATTTTCTTTAGATAATGCCC
The DNA here is from genome assembly GCA_964527685.1 of uncultured Candidatus Peribacteria bacterium. Classification (GTDB taxonomy): domain Bacteria; phylum Patescibacteriota; class Gracilibacteria; order BD1-5; family UBA6164; genus UBA7396. The sequence continues at coordinate 66,197 of CAZGOC010000002.1, forward strand.
ATAAAGTTATTTGTTTAACTCATTTTTTAAAAGATAAATTTACAATATTCTCAGTATTTTTAAATCAAGTAGTATGTCAATAAAAACTTGGTTTTCACATATTTTTTGCCCATCTACGATTTCCATCCATTATTATTCAAATATGCATTTTAAATGATTTTAAAAATTAAAAAAAATTACACAACTATTTTGTCTTCAGGAGTTAATTTTATTTTTTTTTCAATTTTTAATTCTTTATTTTTATTGAATTCATAAAGTAAAGCTCAAGCAATTGTTAAAGATGAGAAAATTCAAAATAAAACTCAAATCATCATAACAAGCATAAATCATTTTAATGTTTCAGGTCAAGCAAAAAATATAGTTATTAAAACAAAAATAACTGTTAAACTTGTATAAATACTTCTTTTAATTGATTCATTTATTGAAATATTAATTATTTCATATAATTTTTTTGTTTTCATTAATTTTTTTATATTTTCTCTAACTCTATCAAAAACTACAATTGTATTATTTATAGAATATCACAAAATAGTTAAAAGTGCTGTTATAAAAAAAGTGTCTACTTTAAATTCTAAAAAAAACTTTCCAAAAAATACATAAACTCAAGATGCTACAATTACATCAATAAGTTGAGTAATTAAAACAATTATTGCAAATGATAAAGCAGGAATTCAAGCTGTAACTCAAAAAAATGCATATCAAACATAAACTGTTATTCAAACAAGAGAAATTGCAAGTGTTAAAATTGCTGTTTTTTTAATATATTCTCAAAAAGATTGCCCAATATTTGTATATTTATGAAGGTTAAAAGAAGAATTATTTTCTAAAAGTGAATTAGAAACTATATTTTTAAAATCATTTTTTATTTTATCTCATTTAATTTCATCTTTTATATGATTATATCAAACTTCAACTACTATTTTTTGTTCTCAAGTAACTTGATAAACAGAAACTGAATTTAAAATATTTTCATTTGTATTATTAAATACATCTTTTTTATCTTCAAGTTTTTTTATAATATTTTCTAAATTTATACTTCAACTATTGTAAGAGTATTCACTTTGAGTTCATCAAGTCATATCTATTCAATAATTTTTTGGTGAAAAAATTAAAAAATATAGCGAAAAAATAACAAAAATAGATAAAATAATAAAATTTATTTTTCTGTGTTTTAAAATATCTAACATATTTGGAAAAAATAATTAATAAAAAATTTAATAAAAAATTTGATTTTATTATAGATTAAATACAATAAAGTCAATTTTTATTTATAAGTTTTTTTAAGTGTTAAAGAATTTTTTTAAAGTGTTTTTTAAAATATTAAATATCTTTTTTATTATTTTAAGCTTTGTTCTAGTTTTTATTGCTATTTTTAAAAAAGAATGGTTTGAATTATTTATAGAATTTATGAGATGAGTTATAAATTCACTCGGTTATTATAATTATTTAATAATCTTTTTTAGTTGATTTATTGAAGCTTTTCCTGTTTTAGGAGTTTTAATGCCTGGGCAAAATATACTCTTAATAGTTTCTTGATTTTTCATAATTTGAACAACTGCTGAAGTTGCTACAAATACTCCACTTAGTGAGATAAATTTTTTAATATTTTTTTTAGTTGTATTTGTTTCTTGATTTTGATCAGTTTGTTGAAATTATATTTGATATATTTTATGAAAAATATATTGAGATTTATTTTTTGAAAAATACTGAATTTGGTTTGGGATATGAAAAACAGAAGTAAGTTATTTAAAAAAATGAATAGAAAAATGGTGAGCCTTATGAATAACTTTTTGAAAATTTCATCCATTAACAAGGTCTTTTTTACCTTTTATTGCAGGGCAAGCAAAAATGAAATCTAAAAAATTTATGTTATATAACACTATTTGATCTTTTTTATGGGCTTTTGTAATGGTTATTTTTTGAGTAGTTTTTATAAATTATTATAAATTTTTTTTAAATAATGCTTGAACTATTTCATTTGTTGTAATATTTTCTATTTGAATTTATATTTACTTTTTTAAGAAAAATCAATTTTTGAAGTATTTAGATGAAAAAAATAAAGAAATTGAAAGTATAGCAAGTAAAAAATAAAAAATTTGATTTTAAAATATTTTTTTATATACTTTTTTTGCTTTATTTTGCCCTGATGGTGGAATTGGTAGACACGTGGGACTCAAAATCCCATTCCTTCAACGGAGTGCGAGTTCGATTCTCGCTTGGGGCACCAAAATAATTTTTAAAATAATCACTAGCTTTCTAGTGATTATTTTTATATTATTAATAATTTAATAGAAAAAAAAATTATTGACTTTTACTCAAAAATAATTATAAACAAATAATATTAAAAATAATAACAAACATGAATTTAGATAGAAGAGCTTTTTTAAAAACAACTTTAATTTTATGATGACTTTCTAAAATATCTTTAGTTTTTGCTTCAAAAATCCCAAATGAAGAAGTAAAAAATGATGTTGACCAGATAATAGCAAATGAAAATAAATTAAAATTCAAAAAATCAATATTAAGTGTTTGAGAAAATGAAATTAATTTTTTTTTAAGCTTTTTTAAATTAAATAATTCACAATCAAAAGTTGATGATTTTATAGAAACAATTAAAATACTACAAAAAGAATTTTGATTTACTAAAAAAAGTATTGATTGAGTTTTATGAGATATGACATTAAAACAAATATATTTAAATTATTATTTAAAATAATTTAGAAAAATTAAATCAAAGTCAATTAAAAAGAATTGAAATTTACCAAAAAATGCTTTGATATGAAAAAAAACCTAGAGCTTTGTATAAATGATTAAATATATTTAGTTACATGACTTATTATTGAAGGTGAAATAAAGAACCTAAAGAAAATACCTTTATAAATCAAGATTTATTTTGATTAGTTCCTCAAAATATTGACCAAAAAATAAATAAAATTTTAGTTTATAAATTAAACAATAAATTTATTTTAGCTTTTTATATTAATTGAAACCTTCATTTATCTACTTTTGTTTCTCCTTGAACATTAAATAATAAAACTCCTAAATTAAATACATTTTGACAAAAAAATCCAGATTTATACCATACTTCAAGTAAGCATCCTGTAAAATGATGAAAAAAATGATGAGCAATTATGCCTTATGCTGTTCATGTAGATTGATCTATCTGGCTTCATTGAAGTGATTGACAAATTGATTGATTAAGTCATTCTCATTGATGTATAAGAGTCCCTTTATTTTATATAGATGAGATTTATAATCAAGTTTCAAAATTATGAATAAAAAATGTTTTAATAGATACTAAAAATATTTACTAAAATTTGATTTTTTAAAAAAAATCATATAATTTCAATACTTTTTTAATTTTTAAAAATAAACAAAATGGAAACTACATTAGTGTTATTAAAACCAGATACTGTTCAAAGATGACTAATTGGTCAAATTATTTCAAGATTTGAAAATAAATGATTAAAAATAGTTTGATTAAAAATGATGTCTTTATCTGAAGCAATAGTAAATGAGCATTATGATTTTTTAATGGATAAACCTTTTTTCCCAAAAATAAAATCATATATGACTTCATCTCCTGTTGTTGCTTTAGTTTTAGCTTGAACAGATGTTGTAAAAACTGTTAGAAATTTAACTTGAGCTACAAATCCAAGTGATGCGCTACCTGGATCAATTAGATGAGATTTTGCACTTACTATAGATGCTAATATAATTCATGCTTCTGATTCAAGAGAAACAGCTGCAATTGAAATAAAAAGATTTTTTAAAGAAGACGAAATAACTTCTTATGAAAAAATTTCTGATAAAATAGTTGGATAAAAAAATAAATGCTTTTAAAAGCATTTATTTTTTTATCCTTTTGCTGGTTCCTCAATCATAATTCACTCTATAACTTCTTTTTCTAATTTTTCATCTTTTGTCATATTTGATTTACTCCAATCTATTTTTAACATTATAATAAAAATTATTATTGTCATTATAATTGAGACTATTGGGTCAGACCACCATACTCAATTTAGTTTTAAAAAAGTATAGTGAGATAATAAATATGCTATTGGTAGTTTTAAAATCCATTGAGATAATATAGTTGTTATCATAGGAATTTTTGTTTTTCAAATAGCTCTTAGAACTCAAGTAAAAGACATTTGTATTCAAATAAGCCCAAAAAATAATGATGAAATTCTAATTATTTCACTTCATATAAAAACTACTTCAGTATCATTTGGAATAAAGAATTTAATAATATTTGGAGCAAAAATAAATGAAATTATTCAAAGTGTAGTCATTAACCCAAAAGATACAAGTGCACTTATAAAGTTTACTTTTTTAGCTTTTTTAATATTTCAAGCTCAAATATTTTGTCAAACAAGTATAGAAGTTGCCATAGAAAGTCACATTGCAAAAATTATAACTACTTGCAATACATTTCAAGCAGCTCAAAATCAAGCTAGTGCTTTTGTTCAAAATATAGCAACAATTCAAGTAACAATTAAAATTCATAAACTTCTTGCTATCATTTCAATTGATGATGGGTATCATAATAAAAATGATGTTTTTATTGCTTTTTTATCAGGAATAAAATCTTTGAAAGATAATTTAATTCAATATTTTCAAGAAAAAAGAATTACAAATCATATAATTGTAGCAATTGATTGACTAATTAATGTCGTTATAGCAGATCAAATAACTCAAAGTTTTAAAGTCCAAATTAAAAATGGATTTAATAAAAAGTTAATTATAAGTGTAAATCATACTATAAATATTGGTATATTTGGTCTTCAAATTCATCTCATAATTGATTGAAACATAAAAAATGAAAATGAAAATATAAGTCAAATAAAGTTTATCCTAACAAAAGAAACTGTTTGAGTAAGTATTTTTTCATCAACTCAAATAAGCAAAACTATTTCTCTTGCAAAAATAAATCAAATAACTCATAAAAATATTGATGTAAATATTATCATGAGTAATGTTTGAGCTGCAATATGATTAACCTTTTCCCATTTTTTAGCTCAAAAGTATTGTGCTATTAAAATAGATCCAGCTATAGATAATCAACTTCATAATGAAATTGTTAAAAATAAAATCATTCAAGCAACTGTTACAGTAGCTACAGCATCTGCTCAAAGATGTCATATCCAGTAAGCATCTGTTAAATGATATGCTGTTTGAAGTAAATTTGATATAACTATTGGTAGTGATAAAATAAATAAAGCCTTTCAAATAGGCATATCTGTTAAAAGATTTTTAGAATTCATATAAATTTAAGTAAATAAAGGTTTACTAAGTATAGTATTTAAAAAAAAAAATCAATTTATTTAAAATAAATTTAAAATTCCTATTATTAAATCAACCACTTTAATATAATAAAAAATCAACAAATTTTATTTAAAACCCCATATTAATAAAAATAAAAAGCAAATTTTTTTTGCTTTTTATTTTTATTAATTATTGTGAAACTGTAGTTCAATCTGCTTTAATTTCAGTTGATCCTCAAGTTTTAACTTCAGTTCATTGTGTAGTTGATTCTTCTTTAGTAGTTTCATTTGAAGTTGATGACTCATCTCCAGTTAAACTATTAAATAAATTATCAATTTCATTTCAAGTTGATGATTCATCTTTTAAGTCTTCAATTACTTCTTTTAATAGAATTAAAGTATTTTTAGTTTTTAATTTATCTATTTTTTCAATCATTTTATCTATTTTTGAAAGCAATACATCATATAACTTTGATTTTTTATCTTCATCATAGCTAGATAATTTTTTTTCTAACATCAATCTAATTGATCATTTTAATTTTTCATTTTTTGCTGAAGAGTTCACTAAAACATCTTTTCATTTTACTTCTACTTTATTTTCTACTTTATTATTAGTATTAATAACTACATCTTTTATTGGAGTAGCAGAATTTAGATCTATTTTTGCTAATTCTTCATTTTTTAAATAAACATTAACTCATTTAAAATCAAATTCTTCAGTTTCAATATATTGTTCAGTTTCAATAATTAATTTTTCAATTAAATTTTTTCATTCTGATTTTAATGATGCTATTTTATCAGTTAAAGAAGAAATTTCAAAATTTATAGAAACTTTATCTTCTTCAGTTTTAGCTAATTTTAATTTTGAATTAGCAACTGATAAAGAAACTTTTAATCTTTTTAAATCCATAACTATTTTTCCAAAATTTTCATCATAACTTGAAGTAATTTTTTTAACTTCAGCAAACTCATCTGAAGTGATATCTATTTTTAAATAAGCATCTAATTTTCCTAAAATTCATTTTTCTTTATTATCAGAAAAATCAGAATTTACTCACATTTTTTTACCTCAAAATACATATATTTTTCAAACTCAATCATAATTAGTCCCTGCTATAAATAATCATGCTGTTTTTAATTTACCATTTGTTTCAACATTAACTCAAGCATCAACTTTTTTATAACCATATATTGTTCAATCAATTTTAGAGTTAGTTCAAATTATTAAATCTCAATTAACTTTAACATATCAAGTTATTTCAACATTTGGTTCTAATTTTAAATTTCATTTTACTATAACATTACCTTTGATAACTGTATTAGTACCAATTGATAAATTTTTTTCTGCTAAAATATTTCAAACCATTTCAACATTAGTTCAAATTTCTCAATCTTTTGCAAAATTTAAATCTTTATTAATTTTTGCATTAACTCATACTTCATCATCAGCATCCTCTCCATTATCTTCATCAGATGATTCTGAAATATCTGATGTTGCTCATACATTAGCATAATCAGAATAATCAAAATTAGTAGAAGTTCATGGCATTTGAATTTCTGAAGCTGAAGCTGAAGAAAAAGAAAGTATTAAAGAAAATAATACTAAAATATAAACTTTATTTTTATTATTCATATATAAATAAAATTAAAATATAAAAAGAAGTTTTTTAATCTTCTAAGTTAGAATTTTAAGCTATTTTATTTTAATGTCAAATTTATTTTTTTTATCTTTACAAAATTATGTTAAATTGATTATTCTACCATCAATCACCTTTTTTAAATCATTTTTCGTCAAAATATATATTATTGTCAAATATATCAAAAATATCTTGTGGTTCACTTTTCCCCTCCTTATTAAGCTCTAAATTTTGTTTTTCATTTTCTTTTAATCACTTTATATATTCTTTTATTTTTTCTTGCTCTTCATTACTTAATTTTTCTCATTTATTAATTGCATTTTTATCTATTTTCATACTCTCTCATTTAGGTTGGATTTGCTCTTTTTCTCAAGTGCTATTTTCCTTTTTTTCATCTTGAGTTTTATTTTCTTCTTGTTGTTTCTCATTATTATCTTTTTTTTGGCCTTCTTTATTTTCCTCTTTATTTTTATTTTCTTGTTCTTGTTTTTCCTTATTTTCTTCTTTTTTCTCTTCCTCTTTTTCCTCTTTACTTTTTTCTAGTTCTTGTAATTTTTTTAATTTATCTAATACAAAATCATAATTTTTTTGAGTTTCTTGGTCTTTTTTTATATCAAGTGCTTTTTGATAATAAGTTAAAGATTTTAAATAATACATTGATTTATCTATCTTTGAAACTTGTTCTTCTCAAGCTTTGTATAAAGTATTTCATAAATTGTGATTTAAATTAAAACAATTTTTATCATTTTTACAATTTACTTTATTATATTTTTGTAAAGCTTTTTTATAATCTCAAAGTCTATAATAAAAATCTCAAGTTTTTAATAATAAATACTCATTTTTAGGAAAAACTTTAAGTAAAATATTGTTAATATAATTTCAAAATATAAAATTATTTCAAGGTCAAAAAGATAAATTTTCTCATAAAAATAACAAACTTGGTATAAATATAATAAAAAGTATCAAAAAAAAGATAAGTAATTTATTTTTTAATTTCATTTTCTATCAAAATAATAAAATAATATAAGGTATCATAAAAAGAAAATATATGAAATAATCATAATATATCTAGAAATATCTTGCTTAAATTCTATATTTTCAATTTTCAAATTAGTTGGAATGTTTTTAAATGACACATTTTCTAAATCTTTTTTTTGTGAGATAATATAGCTTTCTCAAGAAAATATATTTTTAATTTTATCTAAAAAGTTTAAATCAAGCTTTGTTATAACTTCTTCATTAAAAAAATCTCTTAAAAAAATTGGATTTCATAACATATCAAGTCAAACAAAAATCTTATTTCATTTAGGATTTCAGATTCATATAAAATATGTTTTTATATTTTGTAAAATAAAGTCTTTATTTAATTCTTTTAATTTAACTAAAGTATCATCCAACTCTTTTTTAGTATAATTTCAATTATTATTTGTAGGTTCAAAATCACTTAAAACAATTACTCATCATCAATTTTCTCAAGTTAAAAATCTATTTTTTGATGATTTTAAAGCTTTATAAAAATCAGAACCTCAAGTTAAAACTGATTTTTCATCTACAGAGTTTAAAAATGTTAAAAATAAATCTTTATCTAAAGTAAAAGGAATTATATCAACCACATCTCAAGCAAATACATTAAGAGCATATTTATTATTTGGATTATTTGATATATAATTTATAATAGATTCTTTTGCTACATCAAGTCTTTTAGTATTTTTTTCATAATCAATTGCATTCATACTTTTTGAAACATCAAGCAAAAAAACTATATTTGAAGTATTTAAACTTTGTTTTTTATTTGAAGAAAAGTTATATGAAAAAAATCAAATAAATACTAAAATTAAAGAAATAACCAAAAAAATATTTGGCAATCAAGATAGTGAAAATAATTTATTTTTCTCCTTTTTATAAGTTAAAAATAAAACAACTCAAATAATTATTAAAACAATAATTGCATAAAAAACATTGAAATCCATTATTTTCTTAAATAATAAAATAAATTAAATAATACATAAATTCACATTAGATAAAAAAGTATATAAATAAATTCTTTATAATATGGTGTTAAAAATTCATATACTTTAACTTTTAATCAATTTTTTGAAAGTAAATCAAGTTTATTAAAAATATCTTTAAAAGTCTCTGTAGTATTGGCTTTATAGTATTTCCCACCTGTCAAACTTGCAATAGCTTTTAGATTTTCTTCATCAATTCCCCCAACTTCAACTTTTTGATTTCAATAAATAGTTTTAAAATTTACATAAGTATCTTTATTTCATCATATTCAAACAGTATAGACTTTTATATTTTTAGTGTTTATATATTTTATTGCTTCAAGTGGATCAATTCATCTATTTGCTTCTCAATCAGTAAATAATATTATAACTTTTTCTCTTTTGCCATCATCATTAAATAAATTAGCTCAATAAAGTAATCAATCTCAAATAGCTGTTCATTGTAAGTGTTGATAATTTTGATTTATAGTTTTTATTGAAATATCCTTTATATAATTAGTTATAAAATCATAATCAAAAGTCAAAGGCACTCAAGTAAATGGGGTTCAAGAAAATAAAACAAGCCCTACTCTATCAGTTTTTATACTAGAAGTAAAGTTTGAAATAACTTCTTTTGCTACTTCAAGTCTATTTGGTTTTATATCTTCAGCTAACATACTATATGATAAATCTAAAACAATTGCAATATCTATTCAATTTTTAATATTTTCTGTTTGTTTATTTTTAATCATAGGATTTGCAACTAGTCGGGAAAAAGTTATTATAATCAAGAAAATCAATAAAATATTAATAAAAAAATATTTTCTTGATCTTCAAAAAATACTTTCAATATCTTTTATAAATTGAAATTTTATTCAATTATCTTTACTTGATTTATAGTATAAAAAAAGCAATATCATTCATATAGTAAATGATAAAAATCAAAGTCAATAAGATGTAAAAACAATATCTTTTATATTTTCCATATTTTAAATAATTATTACTTTTTCAAGCTCATAAAATAAATCTTTTTCATCACTTCAAATCATTTTTCAAGTTTTTAATTTTTCATCAAGAGATATTAAGTTTTCATAAAAACTAAAAAAATCATTATAATCAATTTTATATTTTTTTGAAATTAAAAAACTTCTATTTCATAAATTTAAAACTTTATCTATTTCTTTGTCAGTTTTATTTAAAGTCTTTAATTTAAAAATATAAAAATAAATCCTAAAATTAGAGACTAGCATATTATAAACTAAATAAAAATTTCAAACAAATTCACTTAATTCTCTAAGCTTCAAAATTCACTCTTTTTTATTTAAATTTAAAATATCATTAATTATTTCAAAAATATTTTCTTCAATATCTTTTGATACATCTTTTAAATCTCAAATGTCTATAAAATCTTTTGATATTAAAAGCTTATCTATTTCATTTGATATTTTAGCAAAATTTAATCATTTTAACTCAATTAGATTATTTATTGACAATAAAGAGATTTTCCCACCATATATTTCATTTATTTTTGATTTTAAATCATTTTCATTTAATATGGTAAAGTCTTTTATTTCTCATTTTTTTTCTATTTCTTTAAAGATTTTAGATCTTTTATCTATTTTTTCAACATTAAAAATAACTATATTTTCATCAATTATTTTTGATAAATTATTTAAAAAATAATTTTCTATTTTTGTTGATTCATCATTTTTTTTATCTCAATAAAATGGAAAATCATCTATTATAAAGAGATTTTTTGATGCAAAAAAAGAGCTTGATAATAAGTTTTGTTCATAAAATGATAATTCATAATCAAGTATATTTTTAACATGTATTATATTATGGATAGAGTATTTTTCTTCAAAAGCTTTTTTCCATGTATTTATAAGTTTTTGCCTAAAATATCTTTCTCAAACAAATAAGTAAATCATATTTTTTTATTTTAATATATCTTTTAACTTTATATTATCATAACTTTTTATTAAATCAATTACTTCTAAAATAGAAATTAAAGATTGTTTTAAATTAAGTAAATCTCTTGGAGTTGCTCTATCTAAAGATAATCTATTTAAAATAATTTCTATATCACTTACATATGAAAGTTTTTCTCTAACTTTATTTAATAAAATTTTATCTTTTAAAAATATTTCTATAAAATCTTGTCTTTGTTTAATTTTTTTTATATCATAAAGTGGAGTTAGTAGTGATTTTTTTAAAAATCTTTTTCCCATTGGGGTTTTTGAATTATTTAAAACTCAAAACAAAGTTCAAACTGTATCACTTCAAGTTAAAAAGTTGTATACTAAATCAAGATTTTTTATAGTTTGATTATCAAGTTTTAAATAATTTAAATCATTGTATAATCAAATATGTTTCAAAATACTTAAAGAGTTTTTTTGATTTAAGGTTAAATAATTTAATAATAAAGCTCAGGCTTCAATTCATAAGCTATTTTTTTCTATTCAAAATCAAGACAAATCTTTTACTTTAAAATGACTTTTAAGTAAAGCTTCACTATCCCAAGAATTTTCAAAATAATATATATTTAAACTATATTTTTTTTGTAGAATTTGTTTTAAATCATCAAATCAAAATAATTTTTTATCTAAAATAACTTCTTTAGGATTTAGTTTAAATAATTCTTTTTCAAGTTTCTCAAAATTGTCAAATTCTGCAATTTGCCACTTATTTGACAATAAATCTAAAATTGAAAATCAATATTTTTTAGTTTTTTCTAAATAAGTAATTGAAATAATTGTATTATTATCAAAATTATCAAAATTATCTCATTCTAAATTTAAAGTTGCTGGAGTTACTACTCTTTGTACTTCCCTTTTTATAATTCATTTTAGTTTTGGGTCTGAAACTTGCTCAACAATAGCTACTTTATATCAAGCATTTACTAAAATTGGTAGGTATTTATCTTTAGCATGATATGGAATTCAAGCAAGTTTTTCAGGATTTAAAGCATTTTTATTTCTTGAAGTAATATTTATTCACAAAACTTTGTGAGCTATTTCAGCATCTTCTCAAAACATTTCATAAAAATCTCACATACGAAAAAATATAACAGAATCATTATATTCTTTTTTTATATCATAATATTGTGACATCGCTGGAGTTAACATCTTTTTATTTTTTTAATAAATATCAATTAATATTTAGATTAGATTCTTTATCGCTTAAATCAAATCAAATATTTTCAAGTAAAAGTAAATAATTTCAATTTTTCCCCACAACTTCAAAAGTTAAATTATTTTTTTCAAATTCTGTATTTTTAGTATCTTTATAAGTTTTATTTATTTTTACTAAAACATCTTCTAAATTTATTTCATCAATTACTTCACTTCAAGACATTAATTTTAAATCTTTTTTACCCGATTTTACTGATGAATTATTATAATCTCATACTTTATAAATTTTTGTATAATTATTTAATTCAAGTGGGAAAAAGGCATCATTTCAAACTAAACTTATATATACATATCCTGATTCTTCTGGATTAAATGTAGAGTATGATCTAACTTTTAAATTTTCTCATAAAAAAGTTATAAATCACCATTTTGGAGGTGTTATTTCTTTTTTAGTTGATGGTATTTTATTATTTTCTTCAAAATCTTTTTTATATTTAATTGAGTATGCATCATATAAATCTTTAAACATAACTTTTATTTCTTTACAATCAGTAAAATTACAACTATATTCTATTCAATTATATATTTCTCTAGATAATTCAGGAGTTATATCTTCATATTTTGAAAGTGGAGTTATTTTTCAATTATCTAAAATATGTGCTTTTATTAAATTATTTTCAAGTCTATTTAGTTGTCTATTTAAAGGCATTTGGTAAACTCACCAAGGTCAAACTGAAATAATAATTATAAATAAAGTAAGTAATGATGGTATAATATATAAATTTTTTTGTTTAAAAAAGATAAAATAAAGAGAAATAACCAAAAGCCATACTCAAAAAATTACTACAAAATATCTATTTATAGTTAAATCATATTGTCATATTCTTAAAAATATTGCATAAAATAACATAAATATTTGCGGAATTACAATAAATGGAAAATATTTTCTAAAAATTGAGATTAATTTAAAATTATTCTCTAAATATTTTGATAAAATATAAAGTAAATATCAAAAACTACTAAATATTATTACAAGCCAAGAAACTTCTCATTTTGGCCAATTTTGAAAATTTAAAAAAACTTTTAAAGTATATGCATAAAGTATGAAAAAATAAATATATATAAATGGAACTCAAATAAATTTAATTAAAAAATCATACAATTTGCTTGTTGTATTTTTTTCATCATAAATTCAATTATTTTGACTAATTTGAAGTAAAAAATAAATAGGTGTAAATAAAGAAAATACAATTATTGCAAGATCTCAATATATTTTATAATATTCATAATCTTTTAAATCAAATAAAGTAAATACTGCAAAAACTCAAATAACACAAAGTAAATATAATAATCATCAAATAACAGATGATGAAATAATTAAATAAAGTATGTGCCTAAACTGTAAATCATATTTTATTTCTAGAGTTTTGTATGATAAAATATCTTTTAAAAAAGGAGAAATAAACAAAAATGATATAAATCAAATTAAAGTTAAGATAAAATACATAATATTATCTCAAGAATCTATATCTAAAGCAAAAGTAAAATAAAAAAATATTCAAAAAATAACTGGAATTAATTGAGGAAGGTGATTATTTTTTATTTTACAATTTACTTTATTGTATTTTAAAAGATAAAATCATACACTTGCAAAAAAAGTAATAATTAAACTAAAACTTAGTTTAGATAAAGAGTTTATAATTTCACTTGTAAAATCTCATCTTAATATTAAAAAATTTACAATAGTTAAAATAAAAATAATGAAAAAAGATACAGTATATTTTTTAAAAGTGTCTTTAACAGATAAAGATGCTAAAAAAGAAAATATTTTACTCATAATTTTTAAAAGTTAAAAAGTATTAATTTTATTTTAACTTATTTTTTTATTTGGCAAGTTTTTTACATTTTTTTTAAAAAACTTTGCAAAAATATATTTTTTCATATAATGTTTGCAATAATTTTACTTTTTTAAATTTTTAATAGAAAATATGGCAAATAGTCACGGACTTTCGTCAAGAGTAGTAAAAAAACAAGCTGCTGCTAGAAAATTAGCAAAAAACAAAAAATCTTCATACCAAGTTTATATGGGGAATGAAAATCCTCAAACTAGAAAAAACATGTCTTATAAAGCAAGAACTCACTATTTTGAAAATAAACAAAATTTTCCAAAGAAAAAACTTGCAAGTAAAAATATTCAAACACTAATTGAGCAATGAATTATTGATGAAAGAGGATTTTTTAAAACTTGAAAGAAAAAAAATTTTATAACTAAATCAATGGTTGACTCTAAAGGTTTAGATTTTTATGGAATGCCTAGATAATTTTTAAAATCTTGACTTAAAACTCAAGATTTTTTTATTTATAATTAAATATTATGCAAAGATTTTATTTAAATACTGATATTTTGTGAAATGATGAATTTATTTTAAAAGATGAAGAAATAATTTATCAACTAAATAAAGTTTTAAGAGCAACACTTTGAGATGAAGTAATTTTTTTTGATTGAATTAATTTTATTGATTTTGTATATAAAATAAATTTAATTGATAAAAAAAGTATTATTTTTAGTTTTGTATCTAAGATAGTAAAAGATTTTACAAGTAAAGATTTAAATTTATATCAAGCAATTCCAAATAAACTAGATAAAATTGAAACAATAATACAAAAATGAACTGAAATTTGATATAATAATTTTTATTTTTATAAAAGTAATAGAAGTCAAAATTTATTTTTATCTCCAAATAAGATTTTAAGACTTGAAAAAATTATAAAAGAATCTGTTGAACAATCAAATAGAAATAATATCCCTAAACTATATTTTTTAGAAAAAGTTAATTTAGAAAGTATTATTTGAGAAAATATATTTTTTCATACAGATTTAAAAAATTCTAAAAAAATAAATGAAATAAAACTAGATTTTACAAAAAAAATAAATATATTTGTATGACCTGAATGATGATTTGATGAAAAAGAAAATAATTTATTTTTAGAAAATAATTTTATAAAAATAAATTTATGAAATAATATTTTAAGAACTGAAAATACACCAATAGTTGTTGGATTTTATATTTTAAATAGATAATGGTTACAATAATTGCATTTTTAACAATGCTAATAGATCATATTTGAATGATTTTTTTTCCTTATAATGAATACTTTAGAATAATTTGAAGAATATCTTTTCCTTTATTTGCATGGTGAATTGTAAGATGATTTAAATTAACTAAAAATAAAAATAATTATATAAAAAGGATTTTTTTACTTGCTATTATATCTCAAATTCCTTTATTTTTTTTCATAGAAAATTTTTATAATGTTTGTTTTACTCTTTTGTTTTGATTATTATCATTGTTAATAATTGAAGAAAAAAACTTAAAAATATATTTTAAGTTTTTTTTCATAAGTTTATTGTTGTTTATATCAAATTATTTAAATTTTGATTATTCAATTTATTGAATTTTAACAATTATTTTACTTTATCTAACTTGGGAGAAAAAAATATCTATAATTTATTTTTTCTTTCTTACAATATTATTTTACAATATTGATTATAATAATTTAAAACTAGTTTATAATATACAAATTTATGCTGTATTTGCTTTAATAATTTTATATTTAACTCCTATAAGAAATTATGATTTTAAATTAAATTTTTATTTTAAATATTGATTTTATCCAGTTCATTTAAGTATTTTATATTTAATACATTTTTTTATAAATTAAATATTTTTATTTTCAACTTCAAAAGTAATTTCATTTTTTTTGTTTTTTAAAGAAACTCATTTTTTTCAAAATCAAAATATTTTTAAAAATATTTTCTTAAATAGATTATAAATATCATATAAAAAGTATATTTTATACTCTTTTTTTTCAAAATATCATATAGAGAAAGATATTAAAAATAATAAAAATAATAAATAAATATTCAACTTTAAGACAAGTATCAAAACAAATAATAAAGTTATAATAAATCAATTTTCCACCCAAAATTTGTTTTTTGAGTTTATATCAATAAAAGAAATTAAATTAATTATTGGAATAAAATATAAAAATTTTTTTATTTTTCAATTTTCTAAACTAGATAACATTTCTTTATCTTTTAATTTATTTTCATTAAATTTGTTTAAAACTTCATCTAAAACAATGCTAAAATTTTTAAAATTATTTGTAAAATAGTTTTTTATATATTTTATAGTTGCTAAAAATAAAATATATAATTCTTCAAAAGTTTTTATTTTTTCTAATTTAAAATTTATAACCTCTTTTTTTGTAATAATCATTATTGAATAAAATCAAACAAAAATTAGATAAATTAATCAAAATAAAAATCAAATATTTTCAAAAGAAAATAAAAAAGTTAGTGATATAATTAAAGTAAAAATAAAATTAAATTTTATATTATTTTCTAAAATAATTGATTTATAATTATAAAATCTTCATCTTAATATAAATCAAACAATAGGTATTAAAGATAAAATAATAGTAAAAATTCACTCTTGATTTAAGTTAGAATTTTTTAATTCAACTAGATTTTTTGTTTTTGTTTTTTGTGCTAAATCAGAAATCAATAAATCATCTCATAAATAAGCCTTATAAACTCAATACAATATAGCTCAAAAAAGTCATAAAAATATTATAGATGCAATAACATGGTTTAAGTAAAATCAAAAAAGTTGAAATCCTCAAAATAATTTATAATTTATAAAAATTATATAATTTAACAACATTAAAAAATGTATAAATACAGCAGTTTTTGAATGTTTTTTTACAAAAATATTATTTATATTTTCTTTTTTTGAAGGCAATAATAATAAAAATCATAGTCAAAAATAAGCACTAATTGCATTATTTATAATCTTTTTATCCATTTTAAATTGTTATTTTTAAAAAATTTCATATATTATAACACAAATACAAGTTAAAAACAAATTTAGTTATGAAAAATTTAGAAGTAAAGTTTAATAAATCTATATCTATTGAGAGTGAAAAAGTATCTTTAGATAACAAAAAACAAGTAGTTTTTATATGAAGATCAAATGTTTGAAAATCATCTTTAATGAATGCTATTTTTAAAAGTAAAGATTTAGTTAAAACAAGTTCAATGCCTTGAAAAACAAAAACAGCAAATTTATTTAGAGTAGATAATAAATATGATTTTGTTGATTTACCAGGGTATTGATTTGCAAAATTATGACAAGAACAAAAAGCAAAACTAGATGCTTTAATTAGTTGGTATATAGAAGAATTTAGTTATGATATAAAAAAAATAGTTATAGTTTTAGATTCTAAAATATGACCAACTCAAAGTGATATTGATATGTTTAATTATTTACAAGAATTACAAATCCCTTTAATTTTTGTATTAAATAAAATCGATAAACTATCAAACAATGAAATAAATAAATCAATACTACACACTAAAGAATTATTTTTCTGACAAGAAATAATTGGAACTTCAGCAAAAAATAATATAAATATTGATGAGTTAAGAAAAATTTTAATTGAAATATTAAAACAAAAATAAGAGTTTTTAAACTCTTATTTTTGTTATTTTTTCTTTATATTTTAAACATTTTGTTGTTATACACTTCCCTGTTATTCAAGCTAGTAGTGGAGCAATTCACATAAGTCAAATTATTATATCAAAATCAAGTGTTGCACTATCTTTTATACTTCAAGCCACATAAAATAAAACTATTGCAAAAAATATTTGAACCATTTTTAAATATTTTTTCTTAAGTAAACATATATTAGTTAATCACATAAATACTGGTATAATTCATAATCAAGTAAAAATATATTTTGTTACTAAAACTTGTTCTATACTAAGCTCTAAAAGTCAAAAAAAGTAAACTGAATTTATATCTTTATTTAAGTAAATTAAATTATACCACATAATTGCAATATATAGAACTCAAAAAACAACTCTTGAAGTAAGTATTGTTTTATCACTAGGTCTTTTTTGTAAAAATTTTATAATTCCTATCATTTAAAAAATATTAATTAATAATAAATACATATTATAAAATTTTTCATAAAAATCAAAAAAATTTTGACAAATAGGATTTTTTTATATAATTTAGCAGTCAATTAATTATTTTAGTTAATTATTGGGATGTCGCCAAGTGGTAAGGCATCGGACTTTGACTCCGACATTCGTAGGTTCGATCCCTACCATCCCAGCCAAAGTAAATTAAAAAAATTTTATAAAATATAAAAAATAAGAAAAATTTGGGTTTTTATTTTTTAAATTTTGTAAATTTAAAAAATATTAATTATTAATTTTTTATTAAATATGTTAGCAGTTATTGAATTAGGTGGAAATCAATTTATAGTTAGAAAAGGTGATGTTATTGATGTAAAAAAATTATCTAAAGAAGTAAATGATACTGTAGTTGTTGAAGCTATGTTAATTTCTGATGAAGAAGGAAAAGATGTAAAAGTTTGAGCTCCTTTATTATCTGGTTCTAAAGTAGAATTCAAAGTTTTAGAACAATTTAAAGATGAAAAAGTTAGAGTTTTTAAAATGAAAGCTAAAAAAAGATATGTTAGAAATATTTGATTTAGAGCAAGTATGACTAAATTAGAAGTATTAAATATAGCATAATAAAAAAGGAGGTAGTTTTATACTACCTTTTTTTGACTGATTTAATACATTTTATTTTTAAAAAAAAATAATGCGATCCAATATTAATTTAAAAGCAAAAATAGATAGACACTCAAGAATATTAAAAGAAAATTTATGAAATAAAAGACCTTTTAGGACTTTTTATCATAAAATTAATTATAATATTGTTTTTTTATTTGTAGTTTTTTTATTTCCTATATATCCTTTATTTTCATCATTTTTTTATGAAAATACTACTTATGATTTTTATAGATGAGATATAGATGAAAGCTCTATTATTGATTCATATACAAATACAGATGATAACTCTATAATAGTTTCAAATGATTCTTTTATATCAATAAACACATTAATGGACTGAGATAGAGATGTGAGTTGATATAATGAAGTTATAAAATATGAAGTTAAATCTTGAGATAGTATAGCTTTAATTGCTCAAAATTTTTGAGTAAGTACCAACTCTGTTTTATGGGCAAATAATTTTGATAATAAAAAAACTCTACATCCAGGTGAAATAATTAAAATCCCTCCTGTTTCATGATTAATACATAAAGTAACATCTTGAGAAACTATATCTTCACTTGCCAAAAAATATAAAGTAGATGAAGATAAAATTATTGCTCAAAATAATCTCTCTTGAGCCTCATCAAGTATAGTTATAGGCCAAGACTTAATTATTCCTTGAGCTATTAAAGAAATACCTAAGCCAGTTATAGCTATAAACAAAACTCCCAAAAAAGTTTATCAAAATACTAAGAAAAATACCTCTTGATATTCTTTTACTTCTTGATGAAGTTCTGAATTTATTAATACAAATTGAACTTATAAACTTGTAAAAAGAACTCCTCAATGGACTTTTTATTGGTGAAATTGTACTTGGTTTGTAGCTCAATATAAAAATGTAGATTGGTCTTGAAATGCAAAAGAATGGCTTGCTAATGCAAGAAATAAATGACATCAAACTTGATCTACTCCTTGAGTTTGAGCTATAGTGGTATTTCATTGAAAATGATATAATCCTGTTTATTGACATGTATGAATTGTTATTGATATAACATCAACTGATATAATTGTAAAAGATATGAATTACCGTAGATTAAACGAAGTAACTACAAGAAAAGTTCCAAAAAATGATAGAGCTATAAAATGATACATATATGTTGATTAAAAAACAAGTTTGAATTAAATAATTCAAACTTGTTTTTTAAAATCTAAAAATTTTGATTATTTAAATCTTGCTTATTTTTATTTTCCTCTACTTGACATATAATTTCTAAAATCTTTAAAGATATTTCTTCTCATAACATAGTAATAGGTATATCATAACTTTCAGCTATAGTATGCATAACATCATATGTAATCTCTAATTTTCTTCCCATTTTATTCATAATAAATTAGTTAACAATTAAAATTATTTTTTCATAGCATTTGAAATTTTATAAACTACTTGGTTTATAGGATTTAAAACTTTATGCAATTTTTCTCTAAATACATAAAAATCTTCTTTAAGTAACAGCATAAGAAAATGAACTGGAAAGTTATTTTCATACTCACTATAAGCATGATATGCTATTGGAAATATTTTATAAGCATTTGCAACTTCTATATCTATATCACTTTTTATAGATGTTATAATTCTTGAGGCTTCTAACATAGAGTACTCTTTAGTTTCTTTTGAAGTATTATTTAAATCTTTTTCATCTATTCACAATGCATTTGCAGGATTTTTATAATAATCTTTTAAATATTCCATATAAAAACTATAATCACAAGTCAAATATGTTGTTTGATTTAGTATGGATAATTTGTTATAAATAGTTTCTTTATCAATATTTAAACATTTATTTTCTGCTAATTGTTTTTTTATTTTTTGTAAAACTTCTTCTAATTTTTGACTAAAGCTTGTTTTTACATTTTTATTTGTAGGAACTTTTTTTAGTTTTAATAATGAATTTTTTTGAGCTCAAAGTATAGAGCATTTATAAACATTATTCATATTATTTTTATAAATATCAACAGCTTTTTTAATTCAAAATATTTCATTTCAAGATGATAAAAAAGAAGTTATTTTATTTATTTCATTTTCTTTATAACTTTCAATAGATTTATAGTTTTCTGTATTAAAAACTTTTTTATTATCATTATAAACTTCACAAGTTTTTTGTATCCTACACTTATACTTTTCAAATCAATCTTCTATATTTTCACATTCTAAAGCAAAAGATTTTAAAAAAAATATTTGTGATATTATAAAAATAATTATAAATTTATTTATTTTCATCTTATTTTTTTAAATTAAATAACTTTTAATACTTCTTGAATTGTTGTAAATCATTTTAAAGATTTTAAAATTCAGTCTTCTTTCATAGTTATCATATCAAGTTTTCTTCAAGTAGATATGATTTCTTGAGCAGATTCTCAATTTCTTATTAATTCTCTAATTTCATCATTTAAAGAAAGTATCTCATAAATTCAAATTCTTCATTTATATCAACTATTATTACATTTCTCACATCAAAGTCAAGTAAAAAGTTTTATATTATCTGCTGGTAAAGAATTCATTCAAATTTCTTTCATCATATGTTTTATTATTTGAGCTTCTTCTTTTGTTTTTTCTTTCTCTACTTTACAGTGAGTACATATTTTTCTAACAAGTCTTTGAGCTATTATTGTATCAAGAGCTGATGCTAAAATATATGGTTTTAATCACATATTTATAATTCTATCTAGTGTATCTCAAGCACTTTTTGTATGTAGTGTAGATAAAACTAAGTGTCAAGTAAGTGAAGCTTGAGTTGCTATATCTAGAGTTTCACTATCTCTTATTTCTCACATCATTATAATATCTGGATCTTGTCTTAATAATGCTTTTAATCACATAGAGAAATCATATCAATTTTTTTCACTAACTTCTGATTGTATAACTCAAGGTAATTCATACTCAATTGGGTCTTCTAGTGTAATAATTTTTCTATCTCTTGAGTTTAATTTTGCTAATATTGTATAAAGAGTTGTTGTTTTCCCTGATCCTGTTGGTCAAGTAACTAAAATAAGTCAATTTTTTTTAAAAATTGCTCTTTCAAGCATTCTTTTTGTAGTCCAAAAAAATCAAAGTTCATCAAAATTAATAATTGCTTTTTTAGCGTCAAGTAGTCTACAAACAGCATTTTCTCAATAAGGAGTTGGTAGAGTTGAAACTCTCACATCTATTTTTTTATCTCATAAATCAACTGAATGTTTTCAATCTTGAGGAACATTTGTTATATTTAGTTTTAAATTAGACGAGTGTTTTATTTTTTCAAGTAATAATTTATAATGTTTTTTTTCTAAAGCAAAAATATCTACTAAAACTCCGTCTATTCTAAACCTAACTATAATATCTAAAATCCTATGATCATAATGAATATCGGAAACTCATAAATTTATAGCTCATAAAGTTATAGTTTTTAGTGTATTTTCACTATCTCGTTTTTGAATAAATCATTTTACTAAACCTTCAAGTTCTGTAAATTTAGAAGAGTTATAATTTTTTTTCTCTTCACTATTTAAAACAACTTCTTTTAAATCTTCATTATTTATTGAATTGTCTTGCATTTTATATATAATTAAAAATATTTTAAAAAATTATATCATAAATACTTTTAAAATGCAAAAAAATATTAAATGATCTATTTTAATTTGGAGTGTTTTTTTAATATGATTTTTATCTTTTTCTTTTTTGTATATAAGTTTAAAAATTCAAAATCAAATAGTCAAAAGCAATACTCAAGAAACCCCAAATTTAACTATAAAAATAATTATTCCAAATGAGTTTGTACTTAAAAAAGATGATATAATAAATTTTAAATTTAAAGAAAATAATTCTTGAAATTTAGAAGTAATTTATGGTTGACCTATAGAGTATAATAGTTGATATTTATTACCTGCTGAAGACAAGTTTTTAAATAATTTATCTTGAGATTTTTTTATAAAAAATATTTCTTGATTAACTAAAATAAAATTTAATTTATCTACTAGTAGTTGAGTTATATTTCCCTATATTATTGAAAAAAAATATAAAAATATATGATGAGCTAGTTTTTTAGAAAGTAGTAATTTTATTTATAATTTTGAAAATTAATTGACTTTAGTTTAATTTTATTTATAAATAAATTATTACTTTTTAATTAATTTTTATGACTTCATTAAATAGATTAAAACAAATAAAAGAAATACAATCAAGCTTTGATGATAGAGCTTCTTTAGAAGCTTCTATTATTGAATTAAATCTAAAAATAACAAAAGAAAATAAAGAGATAGTAGATATAATTGAAAAGTATGTTGAAGATTTTATAAAAAGTGATAACTTTTCTCTTGATTACATACTTGATTTATTAAAAAAATTAAAAGTATATAAGTGATATGAATTCCAAACTGATATTTCATTAAATAAAATGTTATTTTCATTAATTTATTCTCTTGTTTTACTACCTAATTATTTAGAAGATAACAAAAGTATTGAAAATTATAATGAATTAAAAAAAATAATTGATAGTTATTTAATTCATTTTGATAAAAAAATTGATTTATTACAAGAAAATAATTTTCATTTAGAAATATGAAATACATTTTGATTAAGAAAGGAAATTGAAGAAAATATTGAAAATGGAGAAGATTACCCAATATTTTCAAGAAGTTTTGAGATCTGAGAATGATTTTGAAATAATTTATTTTGTATAGATGAAAGCACTTGAACTTATTGTTTTAAAATACCTATAAATATTGACTTAAAAAATCAAAAATTTAAAAGAAAAATTAATTATAAAATATTAAGTAAAATTTTAGATAAATTAAAAGAAAAAGCTATAAAGAAAATAGATACTAATTGATTAAATATTTCATTAATAAGAGAAAATGACCCTAATTGATTTTATTGAGAAAATAACAAAAATTATTTGACTTTAAATATATCAAAAGAAAAAAATATTGAGAATTTTCAAGATATAATATCTTATTTAACTGATTTAATTAATATAAATATTTTTTTTATAAATGAATTATCAAAAAAATTATGATTAAAAATAGATAAAAATATAAATTTTTTTTCTAGTTGAGATACTATAGCTATTAAAAGAAGTATAGCAAATTGAGAAAATCAACCTAATTATGACAATGAACAAAAAACTGATTTTAAACAATTCCAAGTTCCTCAATATAAAAAATTTACTTTAAATGATATAGGATGACTAAGTGAAGCTAAAAAAGAAATTGAAACTATTATAAAATTAATTAAACATGAAAAAACTATAGATAGTTGGTGAGCAAAAACAACAAAATGAATTATATTTGAATGACCAACTGGAACTTGAAAAACTCTACTTGCTAAAGTAATAGCAAGTGAAGTAGATGCTGATATTTATAATATAAAATTAACTGATATTTTATCTGGGATTTATTTAAATGAGTGAGCAAATAATATTAAAAATTTATTTAATTTTTTAAAAAATAAAGTTAAAAAAAATGATAAAAAAATAATTGTTATTTTAGATGAATTAGATGCTTTATTTTGAAAAAGATGAAATTGAGAGCTTCATCAAGAAGATAAAAAAATTGTAAATACTTTTTTATCTGAAATGTCTTGAATGGAGGATTTGCAAAATATAATTTTTATATGAACAACTAATTTAATTGATAGTATTGATAGTGCTATTATTCGTTCTTGAAGGATGGAAACAAAAATACATGTTTGACTTCCAAATTTAAAAGATAAAGTTGAAATTTATAAAATTCATATAGATAAATTGCCAATTAAAGCAAAAAAATCTTTTGATGCAGTAAATTTAGAAGAAGTAGCAAAACTTTGAGAAAATATATCGTGAGCCGATATTGAAAGTATTATAAATAAAATAGTTACAAAAAAAGCCATTGAAGAAATAGAAAATAATTTAGTATCTGATGTATCAATAGAAGATTTTAAAATAATAATAAATTGATTAAATAAAAGTAATGGTAAAAAAACTATTTGATTTTTATAGTAAAATAATAAAAAGATTTGATAGTATTTATTTTTAAATATAATTTAGTAAATTTAATTATTTATTACAAAGATTATGATAAAAAATACATTAATACCAACTGTTATAGACAAAGTTCCTGGTTGAGAAAGAGCATATGATATTTATTCAAGACTACTTGAAGATAGAATAATATTTTTGTGAGAAGCTATTGATTCACATGTTGCAAATACTGTTGTAGCACAATTATTATTTTTAGAAAAACAAGACCCAAAAGCTCCTATTACTATTTATGTAAATTCTCCTGGATGACATGTAACTGCTTGACTTGCAATATATGATGTTATGCAATATGTAAAATGTGATATTATAACTGTTTGTATATGACTTGCTGCTTCTATGTGAAGTATAATTCTTGCTTGATGAACTAAGGGGAAAAGATATTCTCTACCTAATTCTGAAATAATGATTCATCAACCTTTATGATGAGCTGAATGACAAGCAAAAGATATAAAAATTGCTGCTGAAAATATTATTGAAACTTGAAATTTACTTTATTCTATTTTAGCAAAACATACTTGAAAAGATATTAAACAAGTTGAACTTGATTGTGATAGAGATAATTATATGAGACCTGAAGAAGCTTTAAAATATGGCCTTATTGATAAAATAATTGTTAATAAAAAAGATTTATAATAAATGAGAACTAAAGATTTACAATTAAATAATTTAAGTAAAACAAATATAAAATCTAAACTATGATTTGTTTGAGATTTTAAAAAAGAAATTAAAAATACTATTGAAATTTTATGAGATTTTTTAGATAAAAACTTGGAAAATAGCTATGATTTAGATTTTGTAGAAACTTGAACTAGATCAATAAAAATAAAGGTAAATGACGAAGATAAATTTATTTTTAAAACTATTAATATAATTTTTGACTACACTTCTGTTGATGAAAAATATTGAAATTCTCGTATAGAATTGACATTTAATGAAATTTCAAAAAAACCTATATATAAACTGGTTTGAAAATATAATATTTTAAAAAAAGATGATATAAATAAAGATGTTTTAAAGTATGTCATAAAGTGAATTGAAGAAATAACAGAATAAAAAATTGGATTATATATCCAATTTTTTTATTCTGTTATTGTCATTAAACTCAAGTCATAAATCATTTAATAACTAAAATAGCATTTACAAAAAACTATTTATTTTCCCCTCTTTTTTTAATTTATATTTTTTATTTAATTTATCATTTAAATTAAATATTTCATCTAATTCATTCCACTTTTCATTTTCAATTAATCATTTTATTCAATAAGTTAGTCTTCTTTTTTTTATTATTTTTTGTATATAAATAAATCCCTTGTTTGTTAAATATAGTCCAAATCAATTAATAACATGAAAAGTTCATTTTTTCATATTAATTCAAAAATTAGGGCTTAATACTTTATGAAATCATTTATTAATATCCTTAATTAATTCAGCTGTTTTTTTATCTAGTTTTTCTTTAATAATTTTTCAATCTTTATAATTATTTATAAATTCTTTATTCATTTTTATTTATAGTTAATAATAGTTATCTCCCACTCTCAAGATGGTAGATAATCTTTTAAAATCCACATATTTAGATTTTTAATTACTTGATAATTTTGATTATTTTTTAAAGCCCATTTTTTTAAATCATCTATTTTTCATACTTTTATAATTTTTGTTTTTGGTTGAGAATATTGTCATCAAATCAATTTATCTATATTATCTTTTTTTAATTGATAATCAATCAATACATATTTAATTGCTAAAATTCTAAATACATATCTTGAAGTTTCTTCATTTAAATATAAATCATAATAATTATCTACATTTTGTTTATTTAAGGCATTTTTAACTCAATTTTGTCACATATTGTATCAAGCAGCAACTAAAGTCCAATTTCACAAAATATCATGAATATGGTTTAAATATTTCATAGCTGCAATAGTTGATTTTTCAAAATTGTATCTCTCATCTATTTCATTATTTACTATTAATCAATACTCTTTTGCAGTTTCTGGCATAAATTGCCATATTCAAGCAGCTCAAGCACTTGAAACAACATCATTTCTTAAAGCACTTTCTGCTATAGGAAGGTATTTAAAATCAAAAGGTATATTATTTTTTTCTAATTGCTCTTCAATAAAAGGCATATATAAAGGTAATCTTTTTACATATAATAAAAATTGATATAAATTATAAGAAGTATTTAAAAACTCTTTATCAAATCTCTCTTTAATTAAGTAATTAGATTGAAAATCAGGCAATTTTTCTCAAGCAAAATCAAGTGTTTTTGTTGGATATGTAAAAATAATAGAATCTCAAATAGTATAGATTTTATTTATTTTATAATTTATAAAAACTATAATAAATAAAGTAATAAAACTTATAAAAATAATATTAAAATATTTTGTTAAAAAATTCATTTTATTTCTTATTAGTTAGCTAAAAGTAAAGATTTGTTTTTTGTATAAAAAATTTAAACAATAATAACTGTCAAGTAAAAATTAAAGTTTGACTTATTATTCTTTTTCTATAATTTTAATTCAAATATAAATAAAGCAAATTTTTTATTTAATATTAATTGTAAATTTTGATTTTTATATAAAAATATGAATAATTTTGAAGTATTAAGTGAAATTTTAGGGAAAATTTTAAAAAATATAAAAAAATGAGATTTTTTAGTTTATTTTAGAATGATTTCTGTAATTGAAATAACTGATAGAAAAGTTGTTTTTTGAGTTTTTTCAGAATTTATGAAATGAAATTTAGAAGCTAAATTTTATGATATTATGTTAAAGTCTACAAAAGAAGTTTTGCCTCAAATTGAAAAAATAGAATTAGTTGTTGATTTTAATATTGAAAACCCAACAAATAAAGAAGTTATTGATTGTAGAGATTTTATAAAAGATTTTGCAAAAAATCAAAAAAAACAAACCTCTCAACCAAACTTTACAACTTCAAAAACTCCACTAAAAGCAGATGATACAAATAAAACAGTTAATTTAAGATATTCTTTAGATAGTTTTATTGTTTGACCATCAAATCAATTACCATTTTCTGCTTGTGAAGCAGTTGTTAGAAACCCTTGAAAATCATATAATCCACTTTATATTTATTGAGAAGTATGACTTTGAAAAACACATTTGTTACAATGAACTTGAAATGCTATTTTAAAAAAGTTTAAAGATAAAGTTGTTAGATATATGACTACAGATACATTTATTACAGAATATGTAACTGCTGTTAAGAAAAAATGAGTTGAGAGATTAAGACAAAAATATGCTGAAGTTGATGTTTTAATTATTGATGATGTTCAATTTTTACAAAAAAAAGAACAAACTCAAAACGAATTATACAATATTTTTAATATATTATATGATAATTCAAAACAAATAATTATTTCATGAGATAAACCACCAAAAGATTTATCAGAATTAGAACCAAGATTAAGATCTAGATTTGAATGGTGAATTATAGTTGATATTTCAAAACCAGATTTTGAAACTCGTCTTGCAATATTACAAGAAAAAGCTCGTTCTAGAGAATTTTTAATCCCCCAAGATGTTGCTGAATTTATAGCTGCAAATGTAACAGATAGTATTAGAGAAATAGAGTGAATATTAAATCAATTAATTGCTGAATATGAATTACATCATCTAACTCCAACACTTGATAGAGTAGCAAAAAAACTAAAAAAACTTTCAATAACAGATGATTTACTTTGAGAAACAAAAAGTGTTAGAAAAACTACTATAAGAAGTTATGAAGATATTATAGATGCTGTTTCAAAACATTTTTGAATTGAAAAAGAGTGAATTTTATGAGAAAATAGAAAAAAAGAATTTATGATACCAAGACAAGTAGCGATGTATTTATTAAAAACTAAATTACATTATACTTATGAAAGAATTTGAAATATATTTTCTTGAAGAAATCATGCTGCTGTTTTATATAGTTGCAATAAGCTTGAAGTTATGTTAAAAAAAGATAAAAATCTATTATATGATATAAATTATTTAAGAGATTGAATTTGAATATAAAAAAATTAAGTTTGACTTAATTTTTTTATTGCAAAAAATCTTAAAATAAGGTATAATTATTATAATTTTAAAATTATGTAAAAAAATTATGACAAACTTTGTAACTCTTGAAAGTAATGAAAATAAAGTAAGATTAAATAATATGTACAATACTTGAATATTTATTTGATTTGCTTGGATTTTATTTCATTTTACTATTGTTTTTTTCTTTTGATTATTTCTTGAGTCAATACTACTTGTTGGGATATTTTTGTGAGTTTGAAATTTAACAGCATTAGCTTTAGATATACCTATTTGAGCATTACAAAAATATATTAAACCTAAAAATTTTATAATAATTTGAGCTATTTTTATGATTATTGCTTGTTTAATTTTTTTAAAATTTATTTATTTTGAAGATATTTCTTCCTTATTACCAGGTGGGAATAGTGCTTTAGAAAAAACAACTTATTTTTGACTAGTTTTTTTAAATAGCTCTTTAAATATTATACTTTTAATTTTAGCATCTATTTTTTATTGAATTATAAAAGAATCTTTTGATGTGACAATTTTATCATATATATTTAATAATTCTACTCCTTGAGAATATGCTAGTATATTATCAAAATACAATATATATAATTGATGAGGGGCAATGATATGACTTATTTTTTCATGAATATTATTATCTTTTAATATAAAAATTGCTATTATAATATTTATACTAATACTTATATGATTTTTAATATTTATTTTAAAATATTTTGACAATAAAGATAAAACACTAGAATTTTGAGAAATAAAAAAAATAAAATTAGATGTTTTAAAAAATGATTTACTTTCTAAAAAAGATGAAATAATATGACAAATTAATACTAAAAAATTAATAGAATTATCTAGAACTTCAAAAGTTATTTTATTAAAACCTATTGAAATAAAAAAACAAATTAATTTTAAAGAAGTATATGATTCATCTATAGCATCTTTTAATACATTTTATGTTATTTTAACTAAAATACCAAGAAACATTTTTATACTATGGTTTTTATGTTTAATAATGATTTATTGATTTTGGGATACTTTTGTTGCTACTTATTTAATAGAATTTTTAAAAAAAATTATTTGACTAAATGCTGATGAGTTTGTAGTTAAACAAACAATGGGATTATTTACTTGATATGTATTACTTTGATTACTTATAATTCCAGCATTTGGATTTCAGGACTTTTTTATAAAATTATCAAAAAAAATATGAGTATTTAAAGTAATTATATTTTGAAATATACTCTCAGCAATATCTTTAATACTTTTTTGACTTACAGATAAATTGTATTTTGTTTTACTTTTTTGAATTATAAATAGTATATGATATGCAGCTACTATGCCACTAGCACAATCTTTTTTTTCTTGACTTTACAATGAAGAATATGCTAAAAAATTTAACTTAAAAGAAATTGATTCAACAGTATCACGAGCTCCTTTAAAAGTGGTATTAAATTGAGCAAATGTTGTTTGAATAATTCTTTGAGCCTTGATAGTAAAAATATTTTGATTTAATTTATTTTTTATCATCTTTTGATTATTTATATTTTCATTTTTTATATTTAGTATGACAAAAATGAAAAAAGAACTTATTTTATTTAGTAAAGAAAGCTTAAAAAAAGAAGAATCAAAAGATATAGATTTTATGTAAAATAAACTTTGTATTATTTAAAAAAATCACTAAACTAAAATAAATTTAATTTAATAATTTTGTTTTAGAAATGAAAAAGTGATTTTTTTTATTGTTATTTTTATTAATCCCAAATAATTTATATGCTCAAAATTTAGTTTATCCTATACAAGAAATGAGTAAAGTTGACTGTAGATTTCAAGACTTTGATACATTGTCAAATGATTGTAAAATGTCATTACCTATACTAAAAACATCTGATTATTCAAAAAATAAAAATGATTATAACTTATTTAGAAGAGTTTATACTATTTTATGGTGATCTACTTATAATTATTGATGGGATGTAGGGAATTGATGACATCAATGAGTTGATATAGCAACAGCAAAAAAAACACCAGTTTATGCAATGACTGATTGAAAAGTAGTTTATGCAGAATTTAATAATTGAGGGTGGTGAAATGTTATAAAAATAGAACACACTGTAAATTGAAAAAAAATATACTCAAACTATGCTCATTTACACAAAATACTTGTAAAAGTATGAGATATTGTAAAAACAAATCAAAAAATATGAGAAGTTTGATCTACTTGAAATAGTACTTGAAATCATCTTCATTTTCAAATAGATTTAGCAGTTTCTTGAAGAGGGCCTTGGTATTGGCCTAATTGTGTAGAAAAAAACTATGATAAAATAGTAAATTCAAATATATGTTTTGCTTCTTTAAATAATAATACTATAGATCCATTATTATTTTTAGAAACAAATTGAGCTGTAATTAAATGATGATGAAATATAGAAAAACCTAATCAAGAAAATATTTCTCAAGACTGACTTTTATCTAGAGAAGAGATATTAAAAAGAGAAATAGAAGAATTTTTAAGATACTATCAAGTTGATGTAAAAATACTTAATGTAGGTTGAAATATAGAGCTTTGAAAATCTTGAACTTTTAGAATATCTGTAACTGATAAAAGAACTAAAAAACCTTTTAATTGAAGCTTTCCTTGAGATATGAATTTTAAATATGATACTAAAAGACTATCAATTTTTCCAACTTGAATATTGCAAATAGACAATTGATTTAGAGACTTTTTAGTAACCCCAAAAATATCTTGAAAAGCAAGTATTTCAATTTATATATGAGAAACATTTTTTAAAACATTAAACTTTGCAAGTTTTGATCCTAAAAAAGCAATTATTCCTAAAAAAACAATATTTTCAATAAATACAAATAATGTTATATCAGAAGTTAAAAAATGAGTTTTTTATTTTAAAGATTGAGCTTGAGTTAACATAATTTGATTTAATTTTTCTTGAGATTATACTCTAAAATCAAAAGATAATTCTGTAAAATTTTGTATAAAAAAAGTTCCAAATAGAAATTTATTAAATTATACTTTTAATAAAGATTGTAGTGAAGAACAATTAAAAAATGAAGTAAAATTTACATCAAAAGAAGCATTTTTATGATTAATATTAATTAATTATAAATTAACAAAAAATTGATTTAATGAAATTTTAATTTTAAATTCAAAAAATGAAGTAGTTTCAAGTAAGCAATTAAATGGAATATTACCAAAAGATTTACTTGTTTCAACTCCTTATTATCAAGATATTGTTGATATTTCTCAAAAATGATGGGTAACTTGAATAAATAATTGATATTTTTTACCAACAAATGATTTAAATAGAGAGGATTGAATAAATTTAATTAAAAATTATTTAAATGATAAAGCAAAAAATTGTTTGAGTAATGATTGTAAAAATATATATTTAAGTAAAGTTGTTGAATTATTAAAAGAAAATAATGATAAATATAATTATTTTACAAGGATAGAATTTTTTGAGTTAATTTCAAAATATATCGAATTAGATAAATATTCTTGAAATGATTTTATGGATTTTAGAGATTTGCCAGCAAATAGAAAAACATTATCAAAAAATATATTAAAATCAAAAACTTGGGATGATTATTTTTGAAAAACTCGTTATTTTCAACCAAATAAAAATATATCAAGGTCAGAGAGTGTGTTTATAGTAAATAATTTAGTTAATTAATTAGTAAATAAACTAAATCAAATCATATAAATCAAAATAAATTTGATTTTTTTACTATATATATATACTAAAACAGTAAAATTACTATAAGTTTAGTAAAATAAAATGAAAATTAAATTGATTTTAAAATAAATTTTTTTCGCCCTTCTACTATTTTAGAAGGTGTTTTTAGTTTATTTTAGTTTATTATTTATAAAATAGTATTTTTTTATTTGTTTAATTTGTGTTATAAAATGTCAAAAGTATCAAAAAGTGAGCATAAAATAATGATTGAAGAAATTAATTTAGATGAATTTGTTTTAGAAGATAAAGAAATAGAAGAAAAAATAGAACCAACTGAAGATGATTTAATGCAAGAAGAAGAAAATTTTGATGAAGATGAATTATTTGATTTAAGTTTAGATAAATGACTTAAAAAAATGCCTCTTGATAGAAATGAAGATAAAAGAAGAGTATGAAAATGATTACAAAAATTTATAGACATAGAGGTTCCTAAAGAAATACTTGATTGAATGCCTGAAGAAATTCAAGAACTTTTAAAAAAATGAAAAAAAGATTGAAAAATTACTCAAGATGAAATTATGTCAGTTTTACCTCATGTAGAAGATGATATTGATTTACTTGATGATATTTTTTGAAGATTTTTACAATTAAAAATTGAAATAATTGATAATCTTGATAAAGATACTTTATTTAATACTGAAAAAAAAGAAGGTAAAGAAGAAGTTGAAAAAACAAGTGTTTCTTTATCTGAAATAAGTGATGATAGTATAAGAATGTATTTAAATGAGATTTGAAGAGTAAATTTATTATCTGCTGAGGAAGAAATAGATCTTTGAAGAAGAATTAGAAAATGAGAGCAAGAAGCAAGAAAAAAACTAGCTGCAGCTAATTTAAGACTTGTTGTATCTATTGCTAAAAAATATATGTGAAGATGACTTTGATTACTTGATTTAATTCAAGAATGAAATGTTTGACTTTTTAGAGCTGTTGATAAATTTGATCCAGATAGATGATTTAAATTTTCAACTTATGCTACTTGGTGGATTAGACAATGAGTTACAAGAGCTATTGCAGATCAAGCAAGAACTATAAGAGTTCCTGTTCATATGATAGAAACTATAAATAAATTTAATCATACATTTAGAAGACTAACTCAAGAACTTACTCGTGAGCCACTTATGGAAGAGCTTGCAACTGAAATGGATATGGATATAAAAAAAGTAAGACAAATAATGAGAATATCTCAAGATATACTTTCTTTAGATGCTCCTGTTTGAAGTGAAGAAGATACAACACTATGAGATTTTATTGAAGATGATAAAAACTTAACTCCAGATAAAGAAACAAATGTAAATTTACTTAAAGAAAATTTATACGAAATGCTTGATTTTTTAACTCCTAGAGAGAAAAAAATCATTATAATGCGTTTTTGACTTTGAGGATGAGATGTTTATACACTAGAAGAAGTTTGAAAAGAATTTTGAGTTACAAGAGAAAGAATTAGACAAATAGAAGCAAAAACTCTAGAAAAATTAAAAGAGCATCCAAACGCTGATAGAATAAAATTTTTTAACTAAAAAATGAAACATTTAAGAGTAAAAGTAGATAAATATGAAGTTGATTGAAATATTATTTTAAAAGATATTGATTTTATTTTCAACCAAGATGATAAAGTAGCTTTAGTTTGAGGAAATTGAGTATGAAAAACTACATTACTTAAAATAATAACTGGGCAAATAAAAGATTTTGATGGAAGTTTAGAAAATATTTGAAATATAACTATTTGATATTTATCTCAAATATATACTGATAATGAAGAAAAAACAGTTTTTGAAGAAATTAAAGACTGATTTTTAGATATAAAAAAAATTGAGCTTCAATTAAAAGATTTAGAAGAAAAAATGATGCTAAATTGAGATGATATGGATTTAATTGATAAATATACTTCCCTACTTGAACAATTTAATAATATATGATGATATAGTTATGAAAATATTATTCATCAAGTTGCAAATTGAATGCAAATACTTCATTTACTTTCAAAAAAATTATCAGAAATTTCAGGATGAGAAAGAACAAAAGTTGCTTTATGTAAGATTTTAGTTGAAAAACCTGATATAATTTGCCTTGATGAACCAACAAATTTTATAGATATGAAATCAGTTGAATGGCTTGAGTCGTATTTACAAAATAAATGGTGAAATTGATATTTAATTATTTCTCATGATAGAGAATTTTTAGATAAAACTTGTGATAAAACTTATGAATTACAACCAGCAAGACAAATAAATTTCTATCATTATAATTATTCAAGGTATGTAAATGAAAGAGAAAAAATTGAAGATATAAAATTAAAAGACTTTGAAAGACAACAAGAATATATAAAAAAAGAAGAAAATTTAATAAATAGATTTAGAGCTTGATCAAGAGCTTCTTTTGCTCAATCAAGAGAAAAAGCACTAGAAAGGCTTGAAAAATTAGAAAAACCATATATTCCACCTACTCCAAAATTCTTTTTTGATTATGTTTGAGATGAAAATGAAAGGATTTTGTATTTTAAAGAAGTATTTATTTGAAGAAAAGAACCTTTATTTTATATAAATGAACTTTATTTAAATAAGTGACAAAGAATCTGACTTGTTTGAGAAAATTGAGCTTGAAAATCAACTCTACTTAAAACAATTATGTGAGAGCTTGAAGTGCTTGATTGAATTTTTACAAGATGAAAATGATTAAAAATCATTTATTATAGTCAATTACATGAAGAATTAGACAAAGAAAAATCAATTTATGATAATTTCATAAATCATGGAATAAACTTGCCTGAGCAAAACTTAATATGATATTTAAAATATTATTTAATAGAAAAAGAAGCTTTATACAAACCTGTGAAATACCTTTCAGGAGGACAAATCTCAAAAATATTATTTGCTATTTTATGACAAAAAGAGTCAAATTTTTTAATATTTGATGAACCAACAAATCATCTTGATTATGATAGTAGAGAATCTCTTGAAAAAGCTATTTCAAACTATAAATGAACTATTTTATTTATTTCTCATGATAGATATTTTGTAAATAAAGTTGCTCAAAATCTTTGGATTATAAAAAATCAAGAACTTATTTTAAGTTATTGAAATTATGAGGATTATAGATATAAATTAGAAAATTGAATTGATATTGAGATGAATTTATTTGATGAATCAGCAGAAATGGATATGGTATTACTTGAAAAACTTTGAGAAAAAGAGTTAAAAAGAATTAAAGATAAATTCGCAAGAAAGAAAAAATAATATTTAAGTTTTAATTTCTTGATACCAAGTAAAATAAAAAATATTTTAAAATAAATAATTATGCTTTCTAAAAACCAAATTAAATACATAAAATCTCTTCATAATAAAATTACAAGAAATGAAGAAAAAAAATTTTTAGTTGAATGAAAAAAAAGTTTAATTGAATTATTAAACTCAGACTTTGAAGTTATTTTACTAGTTATTAGCCAAGATTTTTATAATAAAAACTCTTTATTAATCTCAAAGTATAATTTTGAAATAATTAAAGAAAGTGAAATCACAACTCTTTCTACATACAAAACTAATACTGATTGAGTTGCTATAGTAAAGCAAAAGGAAAACACTTTACTAAATAATAATAATGAATTTATTTTAGTTTTAGACGATATAAAAGATCCAGGAAATCTTTGAACAATAATAAGAATAGCTGATTTTTATTCTATAAAAAAAATAATTGCTTCAAATAATACTTGTGAATTTTATAATCCTAAAGTTATTTCTCGAACTATGTGAAGTTTTTCTAGAATTTCAATATATTATACTAATTTAGAAGATTATTTAAAAAAGCAAAAAATACCTATTTATTGAAGTTTTTTATCTTGAGATGATATACATAAAACT
The DNA here is from genome assembly GCA_964527685.1 of uncultured Candidatus Peribacteria bacterium. Taxonomy (GTDB): domain Bacteria; phylum Patescibacteriota; class Gracilibacteria; order BD1-5; family UBA6164; genus UBA7396. Next base: position 102,553 of record CAZGOC010000002.1, read on the forward strand.
GAGTTTGAAAAATCTTTGTTTTTAGTTATATGAAATGAAAGTAATTGAATTTCAAGTTTAGTAGAAAAATATATTACAAAAAAAATAACTATCTTAAAGCCATGAAATGCTGAAAGTTTAAATGCTTGAGTTGCTTGTGGAATTATAGTTGATAATATTTTTAGAAATTTAAAATAAAAAATGAGAAAAACTCTAATATCAAACTTTTTAGGTAGCATATCACTTTTTAATGATATTTTTATTTTTTGACTTTATTAAAAAATATTTATAATAATGCAAGATATTGTAGAGTTGGAAGCCTACTAATAAGTATCAAAAAATTAAAAGTGCTTGAAATATTTTCAAGAATTTGGGTGGAACCGTCCTTTTATTTAAAAAATAATGGACCCCAAAAAGTATTTAATTAAAAATTACTTTTTGAGGGTCTTTTTTAATTTTATTTTTTAATTTTTTTATTTTATGGAAAGAAAAGTTGAACAAAAAGATGTTGTTGATTTTTGTAAAGCAAGATGATTTGTTTATGCATGATCTGAAATTTATGGATGACTTGCAAACTCTTGGGATTATGGGACTTATTGAAGTTTATTAAAAGAAAATATAAAAAACCTTTGGATAAAAGAATTTGTCCAAAAAAAACCTGATATGATGTTACTTGATTCATCTATTTTATTAAATCCAAAAGTTTGGGAAGCATCATGACATGTTGGAGGTTTTTCTGATCCTTTAATTGATGATAAAAATACAAAAGAAAGATTTAGAGCAGATAAATTACTTGAAGATTTAATTGAAAAACTTTGAGAAAAAAGTACTAATTTACTTTCAAAATATGATTTACCAAACTTAGTTCCTGAAAGTTGGACTTTAGAAAAACAAACTGAAGTTATGAGATGAGAGAGTGTTAAAAATCCAAATAATGGAGAAATTTGAGATTGGAGTGATTGTAAAAAATTTAATTTGATGTATAAAACATTTCAATGAGTAACTGAAGATTCAACAGCAACTGTTTATTTAAGACCAGAAACAGCTCAATGAATATTTATTAATTTTTCAAATATTGCAAGAACAAGTAGAAGAAAAATTCCTTTTGGAGTTGCTCAAGTTTGAAAAGCATTTAGAAATGAAATAACTCCAGGTAATTTTATTTTTAGAACAAGAGAGTTTGAACAAATGGAGATAGAATATTTTTGTGAACCATGAACTGATTTAGCTTTACATAAAGAATGGAAAGAAAATTGTATGAATTTTTTAATAAATACTTTATGAATTAAAAAAGAAAATTTAAGATTTAGAGATCATGAAAAAGATGAATTATCTCATTATTCGCTAGCTACTACTGATATAGAGTATAAATATCCATTTGGTTTTTGAGAATTATGGTGAATTGCTGATAGAACTGATTTTGACTTAAAATCACATATGACTCATTCAAAACAAGATATGTCTTATTTTGATCCTGTTAATAATAAAAAATTTATTCCATATGTCATAGAACCATCTGTTTGACTTACAAGATTACTTTTAGCAACTTTATTTGATGCATATACTATTGAAGAAAATGAAGAATGAGAAAGAATTTATTTAAAACTTGATCCAAAAGTAGCTCCAATAAAAGTTTGAGTACTTCCTGTTATAAAAAAGATTTGAGATGATGCTAAAAAAATATTTGCTCAATTATCACAAGATTTTCAATGTGAATATGATGAAGTATGAAGTATAGGAAAAAGATATGCAAGATTTGATGAAATTTGAACTCCATTTTGTGTAACAATTGATAGTAATAATTTAGAAAATTGAAATGTTACAGTGAGGTTTAGAGATAGTATGGAGCAAGTTATAGTTTCAATTAGTGAATTAAATGAATTTTTAAGAAAAAAGATGTAGGAATTATGATATGAATTTTCAAAAGTAGAATAGTAAAATTGAACTACCCCACTAAAAAGTAGAGTTAAAAAAAGTATTGATTAATACTTTTTTTACTCAAATCTCAAAGCATCGATAGGTTTTAGTTTTGATGCTTTCCATGCTGGAACTATTCAAAATATTATTCACATAGAAACAGAAACTAAACTTGCTGTTAATAAAACATTTATTGAAAAAACAGCTGGCATTGGAGAGTATTTATTTATAAAATAAATTCAAACTATTGAAACAAGTAGAGCTAAAATACATCAAAGTATGCTTATAACTACTGATTCTGCTAAAAATTGCATTAAAATATCTTTTCTTTTAGCTCAAATAGCTTTTCTAATTCAAATTTCTTTTGTTCTTTCTACTACCGAAACAAACATAATATTCATTATTCAAATTCATCAAACAAGTAGTGCAATTGATGCAATTCAAACTAAAAATAATTTCATTTGTTTAACTGTTTCGTCAATATATTTTATAGCTTCATCGTTTGATTCTAAACGAAATTTTACTTCACTAGGAGAAAAAACTTCAGATAATTTAAAAAGTAAATATAATACATTTTTTTTAGTATCTTCAATTTTTAAAATATCATTAACATAAATAGCTAAATTTTGAAATTTTGAAACTCAAAAACTACTTTGTAATGTAGTCATTGGGATTGAAATAGCATAATTTACATTCCAATCATTTGATTTATCTAAAATTCAAATAACAGTATATGCATATCACCCAAGCATTATAGTTTTTCAAATAGGATTTTTTCATTCTAAATCGTATTTTACTAAATCATTTCATAAAATAGCTACTTTAGAATTATTTTTAAAATCTTTTGAAGTAAATCAATATCCTGAAACTATTTTAATATTTTTTGTTTTAAAATAATCTTGTGTTACTCAAACTATTGAAGAGTAAATAGTTTTTCATTCAAAATTTGTTTCTCATCAATAAGCATTTCAAGTTGCTAAAACAGTTTTTACATTTGGTATGTATTTTTTTATTTTATCAATAGTATCTTGAGTAAAAATTTCTTTTACTCTTATGATAGATGGATTTGTTGGAGTTCCATTATCTCAAGTTTGCATTTTTCAAACTCAAGGAATAACTACTTCTCCCCCATTTCATCATTCATTTGGAGTTATTGTTATAACATCGTTTGAAACTGAAAGATTTTCAAGCATTTGTTGTTTTAATCATTCTCATAAAGCAAGCATAATAGTTACAGATGCTATTCAAATAACAATTCCTAAAGTACTAAGAGAGGTTCTTAGTTTATTTTTCCAAAGTATTTTAGTTGCATATAAAAAATATTTTAAAAATCTCATATTATTTTTTTAGTTTATATTTAGTTTTCAATAAGTCAGTCTTTTATTTTTATAATTCTATTTGTTTTTGAGGCAATATTTTGGTCATGAGTAATTAATATAATTGTTTTTCATTCTGAGTTTATTTCTTTAAATAAGTTTAATATTTCCTCTCAAGTTTTTGAGTCAAGTGCTCAAGTTGGTTCATCTGCTAAAATAATATCTGGATTTACAGCTAAAGCTCTAGCAATAGCTACTCTTTGAGATTGTCATCCTGATAATTCGTTTGGTTTATTTTTTAACTTATCTCAAAGTCAAACTTTATTTAAATAATTTGTTGCTATTTTTTTAGCTTCACTTGACTTATATCCTAAATATTCAAGTGGTAACATAACTTGTTCTAAAGCTGACATACGAGATAATAAAGAGTAATTTTGAAATATAAATCAAATTTTTTGGGCTCTTATAGTTGTAGTTTTACTATCATTTAAATTATCAACTCTATTGTTTGACAAAAAATATTCTCAAGTAGTTGGCGAGTCAAGAAGTCAAATAATATTCATTAATGTTGATTTTCAGCTTCAAGATGGTCAAATAATTGAAACAAATTCTCAAGAATTTATCTCTAAATTAATTCACTTTAAAATATCAATTTTTCAAGTTTTTCAAAGATTATAACTTTTTGTAATATTTATTAACTTTAACATATTTTTCAATTATTGTATAATTTGCCCTCACATTCACATTCATCAATTAAAGTCTTCTTGTTTAAAATTATTTGCATCAAAATTGATTTCTAAAACTTCATCTCAAGATTTTATTCAAGAAATTATTTGTGTAACTCAATCCCTTGCTATTCAAGTTTGAACTGTTTTTTTAATTTTTTTTCAATTCTCTTTAATTGTAACATAATTTTCTCAAGTTGATGAATCTTGCTCTATAGCCATAGTTGGGACTAAAATAGCATCATCTATTTTTTCAAAAACTATTTCTACATTAGCACTCATTCAAGAAAAAATATTTAAATCTCAAATATCAATTACCATTTTTACCACATATTTTTTTGCTCAGTTCTCATCAATAGGTTTTGTGTCTATTTGATCAATAGTTCAGGTAAAAATTTTCCCCGGTTGAGAATCAAAGCTTACTTGTCATTCAACTCATTTTTTAATTTTTACAATATCTATTTGATCAAGTTTCATTTTTATTTCAATAAGTTTTGGATTTATTAAATAAATACTTTTATCATCTGTTGAATCAGTTGACAATTTATCTCAAACTTTTAGTGTATTTGTTGCAATATTTCAATCAAAAGGAGCAATTAAAGTATAATTTTTTAATTTTTCTTTTACTTGATCAATTCATATTTGTGCTTGATCTAAAGCATTTTGTAACAATTTTATTTCATCTGATGATTTTATATCTAAAAACTTTTTATTAAAATTTTTCAAATTTATATCATAATCAATTTTTTCATTTTCAAGTGATATTTTAGCATCTTCTAAAGATTTATTATTTTGATAAATCAAATCTTCCACATCTTTTTTTAATGTATCTATTGCATCTTTTTTATCTTTTATATTTTCTTCTAAATCTTTTAGTTTTTCAGGAAATAATAGATTTAAATCATTAAATTCTTTTTCAAAATCAACTATTGACTTATCTAAATCTTTTAATTCTTTTTTTAAATTTTCAACTTTTATTCTTGATTTTTCTTCTAAATCAGTTTTAGAGTCTTGAGTTTTTAATTTATCAATATCTCAATCAATTTGCTTTTTTTGAGAATCTCCACTTGATTTAAAAGAGTTTCACATAGAAGAAAGTGATGAAATTGCTCATTTATCAAAATCTTGAGTTTCAATACTTTCATTTGCTCATTTATATAGATTTAAACCTAAATTGTATAAAGCATCTGATATACTTTTTTCTTGAGAAAGAAGAGCTTTTAATTCATCAAAAGTAACTTTATTTTTATCTATTTTTTTAAGTTTTTCTTGTAGAGATTTTGATTGTCATTTTACTTGAAAATAATAACTTTCTACTAGATTTTTATAATTTGTATTTTTAGCAGAAAAATATATATAATTAGAATTGTTTGAAGATTGTTCTTCTCTATCTATATTTAAAATTTCATTTAAAGATTTTAAGTTTTGTAAAAAATTTTCTAAGTCAGAATCTAGTTTATCATACATATCTTTTGATAAAGAATCAAAATCTCTTAGTGATTTATCTAGTGATGTTTTTTCATCTAAAATACTTTTTTCTAAACTCCATTTTTTATCACTTAAAGTAGTTTTTTTATAATCTAAATCATCTTTTTTATCTTGTAAATCTTTTGATAAAGTAGTTTTTGAAACTTGTGATTCTTTTTTTAATTTTTCTAAATTAAATATTTCTTTTTCTAAATTTGAATTTAAATCATTTAATTTTTTATCATTATCATACTTTAATTTATTCAAATTGTATTTTGAATCCTCTATTTTTCTTAATTGATTTTTTAAAGCTATTTCTTCTTTAAGTTTGTCTTCTTTTGACATACTTAAAAATTTTTTATCTAAAGCTATTTTTGCATCATTATATTTAATTTGAGCTTCTTTTAATTCATTTTCTATTAAATTTGTTTCTAAAGATGCTAAAACATCTCAAGTTTTTACTTTATCTCATTCTTTAACTAAAACACTTTTTATAGTTCAATTTACATTAAATTTCAGTTTTTGTTCTGAAAGTAAATTTGTTTCTCACATAACATTTATTCAAGAAGTTAAACTTCAAGTATAGGCAGGAGAAAAGATATCTTCTTGTTTTACTCAAGATGAAATATTATTATCTTTTTTAAAAAAATAATTATAAGAGTAGTATCATATTCAAACTAAAATAACAACTAATACAACAAAAAAACCAATACGCTTTTTACTCATAAAAACAAAAACAATTATAAATTAATCTATTTTTTAAAACTTCTTTTTTTAATAAAAGTGACAAAAAAATAATATTTATTTTTATAATTGTTTTTTTGGTTATGTCAAGGGGATTTAGAAATTAGTTATTTTTTAAATATAAATAAGTGTTCATGCATAATAAGTAAAAAGTTTGATTCTTTGGATTTTTTAACCCAAAATCAAGTAGCTTTACAATTATGTTGTTGTTTTATAATGTCTTCTTTTAAAATAAATCATACTTTTAAAAATCTCTCCATTACTTTAAATGCCAAAGGTTGATAAAGTTTATTTCTTCTTGTATCTCAAATAAGTACAGCACAATATTTTCATGATTTTAAAACTCTAAAACACTCTTTTGCTACTTTTTCTATTTCATCACAAAATTTATCTAAATCATGTATATTTGATAAATCCTGCATAATTTTTCAATCGCTATATTTAATTATATCTACATAAGGAGGATGAGTAAGAACAAAATCAATACTTTCATCTTTTAAATCTATATGCTTTTCTCTTGCATCAGAGTATTTTATTTCAATTTTTGAATCAAAATCACTATTAAAACTTAATAATTCTTTTGTTAATTCTATAGATTTTGGATTTATATCATATGCAAAAAGATTTCTATTTAAAAGTTTACATTCTATTGCAGTAGTTCAACCTCAAATCATGGGGTCAAATAAAAAATCTCACTCTTTAGAATATCTTAAAATAAGATTTCTAACTACTTCAGGAGACCAATTTCATCTATATTTGCTATTATGTGTTGCCCAATTTCATCTACGAGGAAATGACCAAACTGTAGAACATTCAAGTTCAAAGTTTTCAGGTGGTAGTTTTAGGGGTTTAGACATAGTTAATTTTTGGTTGGTAATCATAAAAAATCTAATGGTAATTCTCAAAAAAAATAATGACAATCCATTGCTTGAATATAATTTAATGCATCTTTATATTCTGGTTTCATAAACCATTCACTTAAAATATAACAATATCTAACATCTATTCAACTAGGTTTTAATAATCTTCTATACTGCTTATTTTTAAAATCACACGTTTGTAATTTTTCATCAACAGATCAAGCTACTTGTTGGTATTTAATTTCAATAATAAATAAAGTATAATTGGCTATTACATAAATTGCATTATCTGGAAGTAGTTTTTTTGAAATTATTTTTTTAAAATCTATTCATCTAGGTATCAAAAGTCACTTATATAAATCATGTTTTTTATAAGTTTCAGCAACTTTATTTCAATCAAAATAAACATCGTAAGCATCTTTAAGTTTTAATTTTTTCTCAATTTTATATCAATTTAATTTTGATAATAATTGTTCAAATGAAACTTTTCATTCAAAATGAAGTCATGTTTTTGTATTTCAACCTCAAGTTCATCATTCTATCATAAAATTTTAGTTATCTTTTAAATTAATGATTTTTTATCTTTTAAAAACTAATAATTCATCACCACAATCTCCTCAACTTCACCTCTTCCACTTGCTTTACTATTTACATTTCTTCTAGCTTTTACTATTTCAAATCTAAATCAAGCATAAATTTCTCTTATAAATGGAGTATTATGATTAGACAGCATTACAAAACAACCTTTTTCATCCAATTCTCTAAAAACTTCTGCCAACTTTTTTTGCATTTCTCTACCAAATCAACTTTCATTATAGCTTGTAAAATTAGCTGTTTGTGTTAAAGTATCATATGGAGGATCAAAATAAACAAAATCTCAAGTTTTAGCATTTTTTAAAACTTTTTCAAAACTTTGCAATTTTATTTCAGCTTTAGTTTTATTTAATAACCTTGAAGTATTTAAAATATTCTCTTCTTGAACAAAATTAGGATTTTTATATTTCCCCATAGGTACATTAAATTGACCTTTGGAATTTACTCTATAAAGTCAATTAAAACAAGTTCTATTTAAATAAATAAATCTTCATGCTCTTTGTATGTTATCATATTTATCTAAAAAATCATTTCTTCTATCCCAAGATCTAATATTTTCATAAAAATCTTTATTGTATTCACAAGTTTTTAAAAATTCTATAAGTAATTTTGGCTTATTTTTGATAACTTGATATGTATTGATAAGTTCAGCATTTATATCACTGAGAAAACTTTGTTTTTTCTGAATATTAAAAAATACAGCTCCACCTCAAACAAAAGGCTCAAAATAATTATTAAATTCACTAGGAAATAATTTTTCAAGTTGTTTAATAAGTTGTCTTTTTCATCAAACCCATTTTATAAAAGGAGTAGCTTTGATTATTTCAATATTTTCTTCAAAAAATTTAGTTCCAGATTTTAAATCAAAAAAAGCCCCTTGTAAAAACCAAGATTTTACAACCCATAAATTTAATCAAAACTTTCGTGACAATGATTGCAAAACTACTCAAGACATAATTTTGAAATTAATATTAAAACTTAATTTTTAATATATTCATTTTATTTAAAAATTCAAAGTATTTTTTCTCTTAAACTTTTTATTGCATTTACTTTAAAAATATGATAAAATAATTTAAACTTTTAAAAAATTAAAAAAAATATATAATTATATAAATTAAAAAATTATTTTAGATTATGCAAAATGAATTATTAAAAGAACTTATTAATAAAAGGTACTCTTGAGATACTGTTTGATTTGAAAATAAAGATAAAATAACTGAAATTAAATCAAATATTCCTCTTGTAGAAAAAGTAAATTCTAAAGAAATAGAAAAAACTAAAATAGAAGCACCTTTATCAAAAAAAGATGAAGATAAAGTTTTAAAACAAACAGAAAAAGAATATAAAGAAGCTCTTGCTTATATAAAAGATCTAGTTGCTCCTGCATATATGAAAGTTATGCCTGATAAAGTAAAAATAAATAATTTATTTGCTAAAACTTTTTTTGTCTATGCATATCCAAACTTTTTAGAATGAAATTGGCTATCTCCTATCATAAATTGGGATACAAAATTTGATATGAGCTTGTTTGTTTATCCTATTGATAGTGCTTTTATACAAAAATATTTAAGAAAAAGACTTACTCAACTAAATTCAGAAAGAAGTATAAATGCAGAAAAATGACTTGTAAATGACCCTTGATTAAATGCACAAATTCAAGATGTAGAAGAATTAAGAGAAAAACTAACAAGATGACAAGAAAAATATTTTCACTTTTGATTATATATAACAATATATGCCGAAACAGAAGAAAAATTAAATAAAATATGAAAAGATATTGAAACAATTTTAGCTTGAAGAAATGTATTACAAAAACAATCATACATGAGAGCTGAAGCTTGATTTATATCAACTTGACCTTTTGCAAGAGATGAATTATGAGTTTATAGAAATATGTCAACAGGATGACTTTCTACAACTTTCCCTTTTTCATCTTCAACTCTATCACATGATGATTGAATACTTTATTGAGTAAATACTCATAATAATTCTTTAATTTTATACGATAGATTTAAATCAGAAAATGCAAATATGTGTGTATTTGCAAAATCTTGAGGTTGAAAATCTTTTGCTGTTAAACTTGAAATACTAAGAAGTTTAATGATGTGAACTGATGTAATTGTAATAGATCCTGAAAATGAATATAAAGCTTTAGTTGAAACAGTTTGATGAGCTTATTTAGATGTTTCATTAAATTCAAGAGAGAGAATTAATCCTTTTGATTTACCTCTTTGAGTAAAAGATAAAGATATTAGACCTGGGGATTTACTTCGTGATGCTATAGTAAATTTACTTTGACTTATGAATTTAATGCTTTGAAAACTTAATTGAAATGAAAGTTCAATTATGGAAAAAGCAATAATTATTACTTATAATTTAAAGTGAATTACACTAGAGGATGATGATATAAATTGAAAAGAAATTCCTACAATGAAAGATTTGTATTCAGTTTTAGAAACTATGGATTGAGCTTTAGACTTAACTCAAAGGCTTGAAAAATATACTACTTGAATATTTTCTTGATTATTTTCAGAATTAACAAATATTTCATTAAAAGAATGACTTCAAGTATTTTCAGTAAGAGATTTAGATGATATACTAAGACCTACTGCAATGTATATAATACTTTCATATATTTGGAATAGAGTTAGAAGTTCAAACAAAAAAAGACTTCTTGTTATAGATGAGGCTTGGAATATTATGCAACATGAAGATTCAGCAAAATTTTTATTTTGACTTGTAAAAAGAGCAAGAAAATATAATTTATGAGTTACAACAATTACTCAAGATGTAGAGGATTTCTTATGATCTAGTTTTTGAAAACCTATAGTTACAAACTCATCAATTCAATTGCTTTTAAAACAATCTCCTGCTTCTATTGATGCATTACAAAATATATTTAAAATTACAGATCAAGAAAAATATATATTATTAAATAGTTCTGTAGGGCAATGATTATTTTTTGCTTGAAGTGAGCATGTTTGAATACAAGTTATAGCTTCTTATTATGAAGAACAAATTGTTTCAACAAATCCAAATAGATAATTAAAAATTGATTTAAAAAAAAATTATATAAAATTAGATTATATAATTTTTTTTAGAAAAAATGAAAAAACATGAAATAATATTTTCATTAATTAAAGCTCCTCTTGATGCAATTATAATATTTTTTGCATTTTTTCTAGCAAGAGATTTAAGAGAAATAAATGATTTCATACCTTGAATTCAACTTGAAAAACATATTTTAACAAACAATTATTTAATTTATTTTGCCTTATTTTGAAGCATACTTTATATATCAATTTTTTCAATTCACAAACTTTATAGTTTAAAAATAAATTCATCTAAAATAAAAGAATTTCTTGATATAATTTTATACTCAATTTACTTTTTTTTATTTTATTCAGTTTTTATATATTTTTGAAAATGATTTTTTTATCAAGTAGAAATTCCAAGACTTGTAATTATTTTTGCAACTGTAATTTGAGCTATTTGAGTTATTTTTCAAAGAATTATTTTAAATAAAATACAAAATATTTTATTAAATAAAAAGATTTTAAAAAAAAGAAAACTTGTTTTAATAACAAACAAAAATGATGAGGAAATAAAACATATTTTAAAAGATATTTCTCAAGCATCTATTTATGAATTAGTTTGATATATAAATAAAAATAAACTAAATTCAAAACTAAAATATTTATGAAATTTAGATGAGTTTTTAAGTATTTTACAAAAAAGAGAAATAGATGAAATACTTTTAATAGATAATATTTTTGATAATGATCAATTGTATAAAATATGGGATTTTGCAAGAATTTATTGAATAAATTATAGATATTTAGCAAATAGTTTTGATATAAATAAAATAAACACTGAAGTATCTTTAATAAATAAAATTCCAGTAATTGAAATTAAAAATACTTCTATTACTCCTTACTCAAGAGTTTTAAAAAGATTATTTGATTTAATTTGTTCTTTATTTTTAATAATATTATTACTTCCCTTTTTTGTAATTATTTGAATATTAATAAAAATTGAGGATTGAGATGGTCCTATTATTTATAAAAATTTGAGAATTTGACAATCTTGAAAAAAATTTAATTTGTATAAATTTAGATATTTAAAATGGAAATATTGTATAAAAGAAAGTTATTGAATTGAAAATAAAAATGATGAAGCACTAGAATTTGAAAAAAAATTAATTGAAAAAAATTCAACAAGAAAATGACCTTTGTATAAAATAAAAAATGATCCAAGAAAAACTAAAATCTGAAATTTTATAGAAAAATACTCAATAGATGAATTACCTCAACTTTTCAATGTATTTTTATGAAATATGAGTCTTGTTTGACCAAGACCACATCAACCTAGAGAAGTTGAAAAATATGAGATATATCAAATGAGAGTTTTAACAATAAAACCTTGAATTACCTGACTTGCTCAAGTAAATGGAAGAGATAATAATTCTTTTGAAAAAGAAGTAAATTTAGATATATTTTATATAGAAAATTTTTCTTTCTTACTTGATTTAAAAATATTTTTAAAAACTCTAAATATAGTTATTAACAGAAAATAATATGAAAAAATTTTTATTTTTACTACTACTTTTTATCACTCCATTTACTTATGCATCTTGAGAAATAATAAAAGATATTAACATAGATAATTCTTTTTTAGAAAAAGATGATTTATCTAGCTTTTCAAATTTAATAAATGAATCTATTAATCTAAATTCTAGTATAAATACTGATTATACCATAGACTTATCTCAAGTAAAAAACTTGATGGAAAATGAAGTTTATAGTTATGAATTTGAATGGGAAATGGATAAAATTCCTGCTCAAAATTGACCAATATTTAAAAAAAATTTTGTCGAGAAATGAGTTAAAGAACTAAAATTAAATATATATGCAATTAAAAAAAATATTGAAAATAATTTAGAAAATAGTGAGTTAAAAGAAGAAAAAAAATTAATATTTTCAAGTAATTATAACATACTTGTTTATGATAAAAGTTTTTTAATATTTTATTCAAATGAAATAGAAGAACAAGATATAAAAAACTATATAGATTTTGCTTCAAAAGATGGGATTTTAATTGATGTTATTTGACCTTTATCAAAAACTGATTTAGAAGTAAAAAGTTTGCTTTCAAATATAAATAATTTTAAAGAAAAAAAATTATTAAAATCTGATTTTATAACTATTTGGTGAAGTAGGGATTTTGTTTTTTCTGTATTATCAAACATAAACAAAGATATTTCAAATAACAATTTACTTGATAAATACAATATAATTGCTATATCTTCTTATAATTTAGATATTTTATGAAATTATTTAAAAAATTTTTTAGCAAATAAAACCTGGATAAAAAAAATAGTTTTATTAAATGAAAATTCAAAATACATGATTTTAAAACAAGATAAAATAGAAAATTTAATAAAAGATTTAGAAAAAAATAATTATAATTTTTTAGATGTTAATTTAAAAGAAACAAAAGTTAGTAATACTTTATTTATCTCAAAATTTATAAACAATTTATCAAATAAATGATACTTGACAAACAATATTTATTTATTTTTAATAATTCCTATTATTTTAATAATAATTATTTTTTTTAAACATTTTATATGATTATCACCTATTTGAGTAATAATTCCTCTTTTTATAACTTTATTGTTTTTTAAATTGTGAATTTATTTAACATTATTTTTTATATTTTTTTATGTAGTTTTAAACCTTATTTTATCAATTGTAACAGATAAATACAATCTACTTTATGCTCCTAAAATATCTTTTTTATTATGAATTAATTTAATTAGTTTTATATTATTTATAAATATAATTAGTGAATTTAATTTAATTTCATTAAACTTTTTTGACACTTTATATTTTATAATATTTATACTACTTAGTGATAAAATGATAAATATAATAACTTCAAAAGATTTGCTTGAATATAAAGAAAGTTTTTTTTATACTTTATTAATAGCTCTTTTTAGTTATATGATTTTAAATATAAATACAATAAAAATTATATTATTATCTTATCCTGAAATCATCTTATTTACTATACCAACTAGTTTTTTAATATGAAAATTTACCTGACTTAGAGTAACAGAGTATTTTAGATTTAAAGAGATAATAAAATCAGTTGAAGAGGAATAAAAGCTAAAATAAGAAATATTTTACTATATTTCCTATACAAATTGTATTTAAAATTATTAAAAAATGTTTAGTTATATACATATCCCTTTTTGTGAAAGTAAATGCAAATATTGTAGATTTGCATCTGTTTGAAATATTGATAAAATTTTAGTAAAAAAATATTTAGCTCATTTAATTTTTGATATAAATTTATATAATTGAAAAGTAGAAAAATTAAACTCTATTTATTTTTGATGATGAACTCCAAGTATTTTAAGCTATTTGGATTTAAAAAGTATTATTGAAACATTAAAAAATAAATTTTGATTTAATGATAATATTGAAATAACCCTTGAAACCACACCTAAAAATATTAGTTTAGAAAATTTAAAATCATGGGAAAAATTATTAATAAATAGAATAAGTTTTTGAATTCAAACATTAAATAATAAATCACTAAAAGAAATAAATAGAGAGTGAAGTAGCATAACACTAAATGCTTTAGAAACACTAAAACAAAGTAATATAAAAAATATTTCTTGTGATTTTATTATTTGACTTCCTTTTGTTGAGTTAGGTGAAACAAAAAAAGATATTGAGTATGTATTAAAAAACTATAATTATTTAACACACATATCTGTTTATATGTTGGAAGATTATTATGAAGTAGATTTAGATGAAAATGCAAAATTTGAAAAAATAAAATACCCAAACAATTGGAAAAATGTATGAATAGAGGAAAATAATTATTTAAAAGAATATTTAGATATTAAAAAATATCTAGAAAGATTAGGTTTTTTTAGATATGAATTATCAAATTTTTCAAAAAAATGATTTGAATGTAAACACAATAAAGCTTATTGGGATCATAGTGAAGTAGTTTGATTTTGACTTTGAAGTCATAGTTTTTTAAATAATTCAAGATATGCTTATAAAGATGATTTTTTATGATATTATAAAAAAGAGTTTTTATATAAAGAAAATTTAAATGAAAATGATTTATTTTTAGAAAAAATTATGTTTTGATTTAGAACAAATTGAATTGATGAAAGTTTGTTTAAAAAATTAAATAAAGAGAGGTTAAATAATTTTTTAAACAAAAAAATATTAGAAATTGAGAATAATTATCTAAAAATTAACAATAACTATATAACACTAACTGACAAAATAATATCTGAATTAATTTAAAAAAACCTTTTAAAAAAGGTTTTTTTATAAACTATTTAGCATATTTAATACATCATCTGGATCTTCATCTTTATCTTTACTTTCTGCATCAGCTATTTTTTTCTTAGCATCACGACTTTGGAATTCTTGCCATTCTATTAAATGTCTTTCATTTAGAGATTTTATTTCTTCTTGATATTTTAATTCAAGCTCTTCTAATTTCTTTTTTTCTGTTTCTAAAATATTAAACAATCTATCAATTTGAGTATCATTCATTGAAGGCATTATATCAAACCAATATTGTCTTTCTTCATCATCCATACTTTCTGTTGCTAAAATAAGTTTGATTAATTCTGGAAATTCTGCTTGAATTTCATCTGATAAATAAAATGTTGTGTTGTTTTGTTTTATCTCTGCCATAAAAAATATGTTTAAAAAATAATAAAATATATAAAGTATAATACTATACTTTTTTAAAATTTGCAAAAAAATAATAAAAAAATATACTAAAAAATAGTTAAAATACTTTGTTATTATATCAATTTTTATAAAAAGTAAAATTTATGTTAATATTTTGAATATTTATATTTTTTGTAACATTTGTTTGGTTATTTTTTATTTTAAAAAAGCTAAATAGTGATAACTTTTTAAATTTATCATCAAATATTTTTGTATTAAATAAATTAACTTTTATTTTTTTATTATTTTTTACTATAATATGAATTGTAATTATAATTAAAAATTGATATTATAATGATGATATTTCTATAAAAGAAAATATAAATATGTTAAAATCTTATTATTAACTTTTTAAAAAATGGCTTCTATATTTAGCAAAATTATTTCAAGAGAGATTAAAAGTGATATAATTTTTGAAAATAATAATTTAATTGTTATAAAAGATATAAATCCTAAAGCAAAAACTCATCTTTTAATAATTCCCAAAAAAGAAATTCCCACTATAAATGATATAACTATAAAAGATAAAGATTTAATTGCTGATATGTTTTTAGTTGCAAAAGATATGGCAAAAAAATTATCTATAGATGCTTGATATCAATTGCATTTTAATGTATGAGCTCTATGATGACAAGAAGTTATGCATATACATTTGCATTTACTTAGTGATATTTAGTTTTTTTAAAATAATAATATGAATAAAAATAAAATAATCTTTTTAATAATTTGAGTAATTGTAGTTGTATTTTTAGTATCAATATTTTTACTTTTATCAAAAACTTGAGAAGTAAATAAAAATAAAAGTGCTTCAAAGTCTTGAGATTTTACTATTTGGGTTTTACAAGATAGTAAAGATAAATTTAATAATTTTTTAAATGATTTTAAATCAAAAAATCAAAACTATAAAAATACAAACTTTAACATAGTTTCTTTCTCTAATTATGAAGAATATTACAATACTTTAATGTCTTCTTTTTTACAATGAAATTCTCCCGATATATTTTTAATAAATAATCAAGATAGTGAAATATTTGATAAACAAATTTCATGAATAGATCCAAGTGTTATTTCACCAGACGATTTTAGAAAAAATTATGATGTTGTTTTTTCAAATGATTTAATTAAAAAAACTAAAGTAAATGATAAGGAAGTAGAGTTTCTTATTTGAATTCCTATGTGATATGAAAATTTATGACTTTTTTATAATTTCAGAGATGTTAAATGAAAAAATCTTTCAACTTGGGCTAATATAAATGAAGTTGTAAGTGATTTAAGAAATGATTCTTGAAAAATAGCTATTTGAATTTGAAATGGTTCAACTGTTGATTGAGCATCTGACATAATAACTCAATTTTTAATGCTTGAATGACCTTCAAGTCTTGAAAAAGTAACATCAAAAGATATTAAATCTGCTATTTCAAGTTATGTAAGGTTTTGAGATGAAAATTTAGATAATAAATATGATACTTTGTTTTCTGATTTAGTTGCAAATAATAAAAATAATTTAGATGCATTTAGTGCTTGAGATATTCAAATAATTGTTTGATACCCAAGATTGCTTGATAAAATAGAAAAAAAATGATTTAATAAAACATTTTTAAGAGCTTCAATTTTCCCTACACTAAAAGAAAATAGCTGAAATATATCAATAAATTATAATACTTTTGTAATTAATAAAAATACCTCAAATTATCAAACTGCTCAAGATTTAATGAAGTATTTTAGTAGTGTTGAATGACAAAAAAAATACCTTGAAATATTTAATTATTATATGCCAACTCAACTTTCTTTAGTTTCAGGTAGACTTGAGGAAACTATAAAAGATTGATACCATATAAAATATAAAGATTTTTATAATTCTTCTTTGGAGTTAACAACTTTTAATAAATGAATTAAAAATATTTACGACCAAGAAGTGCCAAGTATGCTTGATCATTTAACTAATTGAGTAAATTTATTTGAAAAATTTCAAAAAAAAGTATTATGTATAAAACAAAAATCAATAAAACAAGAAAATTTACAAAATTCTTGTGATATAAATTAATTTAATTATTAAGTATATTTTTATGATAAATATAAAAAAACAATTTGCTTTTAGTTTAATTATTGCATTGTTATCCACTAGTTTTAATATAACTTTTGCTGATAATAAATCAGATTTGCTTTCTAAAATAACAAGTTTAGAAAATAATTTAACGAGTTTAAAAAATAATTCATCAACTGAATTAGAGCAAAAAGCTTTAGTTTTATCAAATAACTTTGATTCAAGCTTTACTTCTTTGTGATATGATACAAAAACTATTGATTATTTAGTTTCTTTATGAAAAATTTCATCAAACTTTAAAACAGATTTAACAAATGATGTAAATTTATTAAATAAAGAGATAAGTGATAAAACTTTAACTGAATTAAATTCACTAAGTTCTATAAAAAATAATATAACATTAAATTATACTACAATAAATGAAAATCAAAAAGCAACTTTAGATAATAGTATAAATGTAATTAATTCTAATTATACAAATTTAAAAGATACTTTTAATTTAAAAATCACAACTTTAAATAATAAATATACATCAAGTTTAGATAGTTATAAAAATACTTTAAAACAAGCCTATGATTCAAATAAATCAACTATTGATAGCCTAAAAAACTTTGAAAGTAATTACAATAATTTATTTTCAATACAAAAAGATTTTGAAAAAAACTATAATAATTTTAAACAAACTTATTTATCTTTTGCTTGAGATTTAACTTTATTTAGTGAAGAAAGACAAAAATACTATGTAGATTTATTAAAATCGATTTTAGTTGAAATTAGAGATTGAAATTTAGAAGCAAATAAATCACTATCTACTTATACTTGAGATATAAATAGATTAATTGATATATTATTACAAAACTTTGAAAACTCTCTTGCTATAAAAATAAATGATAGTTATTGAGTTATTTATAGTTGAGATGATATGGATTTATTACTTACAAGATACAATAATACAAAAAATAAATTTTATGATTCTGATTGAAAACTAAAAGCAACAGAAGTTCAATCAAGCTCTTGAGCTACAGAAGAAGCAAAAAATATTGCAACTAAATTAGGAGAAATAAATCAAAAAATATTAATTTTAATTTGAACTTGAAATACATCAAATACTTATGAAAATGTAAAAATTAGACTTGAAAATGAAATGGTAAAATTTTATAATGAAAATTATCCTTGATATAGAGATGATTTACTTTCAAGATTAAGAGAAAAACTAGACCAAGCAACTTTAGAAGCAAAAAATGCGCTACTTGCTTGAGATGCGATTGATATAAGATTTGATATCTTAAATAATAAGATATCAAAATCAAATGATTTTAAATATATTAGATGAGAAATTACAACCTTTAAATCAGATACTGCAAAATATAAATTATTACAAAATAGTTCAATAGATACAAAAATATTTAATTTAGAAAACAATTTAGAAATATTTTATGTTAAAAAAGAGTTATCTCAATATAAATATAAAAAAATGTCTGATAAAAATTATAACTCTCAACTTGAAAAAATAGTTTCAAAACTAAAAAATAATTTTCCAAATACTTATAAAGATAAGCTAAATATTGTAATTTCTAGAATAGATAAAGCTTTAACAAAAAAACTATCTGATAAAAATTCTTTTATGTTACTTGTTGTAAAACTACACTTATTAAATAATTTAAAATAAAAAATACAATTTACTCACTTTATTTTTTAATTAGTTTATTTATGAATAAATATATTTTATTATCTATTGTATTATCTATAACTTTAGCTTCTTGTTCTAAAAATGTATCAATTAATGATGTAAACATTGATACTTCTAGTTGAATTAAAATTTCTACTGAAAATTGAACTATTGAAACAACTGAAAATTGAGCTAAAATATCAACTGATGAATGATTATTAAAAATAGATCCAAATTGAGCTACTATTACATCATGAGAAAATTTTACATCAATCTGAGATGAATGATTTTCTGTTTCAGATTGAGAATCAACAATGAATATAACTTCCACTTGATTACAATTAAATTGATCTAAATTAAATATAGATGAAAATACTATTACTTCAGATATTGATTGAATTTGAGATATATCAATTACAAGTAATTGAACAAAATAGATATAAAAAAATAGGTTATTTATCACCTATTTTTTTTATATCAAAATTTACTAACGATTCTCAAAGTCTAAATTTAACTCTGTTTAAAAATCTATCTATAATTAAATAATCATGATCTAAAATCTCTCATTTTAAGAAAAAGTCCATTTTATTAAGTCAATTTTTACTTGATGATATTTCAATAGTATTTATATTCATTTCAAAAAGTATATCAGATAAATTTTTTAAAACTCCTATTTTATTTTTAAATGTAAATAATATTGAAAAAAATATATTATTTAACTCTTCTCATTCATAATAAGCATTTAATAACCTATCTTTTGATAGTCTAGATAAAGTCTTACAATCTCTATTGTGTATAGTAAAAGTTCATTTAGAATTTATATATGCAACTATTTTATCTTTTAAATTACCTTCACAACAAATTCAAATTTTATATTCTATATCTTTTTCTCATCATATAATTATATTTTTTAATTTTTTTGAATCTAAGATTTCATTATTTTCTAAAACTTTTTCTTGTTTTGGTTTTTTTAGTATATTTTTATTTTTTGCTATTTTTCTAACTATTGCGGATGGATTTGTTGAAAAATTTCATATTTCCTCTAAAACATCTATTCTTTTTTCATAATTATATTCTCTATCATCAATATTTTTAAGTAAAGTTAAATCTTTATCAAGCTTTTCAATTCATGCTTTTTCAAGTAAATTATTTAAAATATCTCTACCTCTATCAATATGTAATTCTCTATCTTCATTTTTTAAAAAGCTTCTTATAGAATTTTTTGCTTTAGTTGTTTTTACAAAAGAAATATAAAAAGGATTTGGTTTTTTATTTTTATCAGTAAAAACTTCTACTAAATCTCAATTTTTTAATTCTTTATCAAGTGGTACAGGTTGCCCATTTACTTTAGCTAAAGTAATATGATTTCATAAATCTGTATGTATTTCATAAGCAAAATCTATAGGAACTGAGCCATGAGGCAGATTTATAGATTTTCATTTTGGTGTTAAAACAAAAATTCTATCTTTAAATAAATCAACTTTTAAACTATCCATAAAATCTGTATTTCAAAGTCATTCTGTCAAATCTTTTAATTGTTTAACCCAATCAATATCTGTTGCTATTTTAGATCATTTTTCTTTATATTCAAAATGAGCTGCAATTCAAATACTTGACTTTAACTCCATATCAAATGTTTTTATTTGAATTTCTGTAGGTTGGGTTCTATAATCTTTTAAAATTCAAATTACAGTTGTATGTAATGATTTATATCAATTTGGTTTAGGTAAAGCTATATAATCTTTAAATCTTTTAGGTAGTGGAGCAAAATAGTTATGAATTATTCAAAGCACTCTATAACAATTACTTATATCATTTACAAGTATTTTAATTCAATATAAATCATATAATTCATTAATACTTGATAAATTTTTTCTTTTTAATTTTTTATAAATTGAATAAATAGATTTTACTCTAAAATCTATTTCATAATTTATATTTTCTTTTTTTAATAATTTATCTATTTCTATTTTAGCATTTTTTTGAAATGATTCCATTGTATCACGAGCGTCTTGAAGTTCTTTTTTTATTTGCCTATAATCAGATGAATAAAGGATTTTAAAACATTCCTCATCAAGTTGATTTTTAAAACTATGTAATCATAATCTATCGGCAATTGGAGCATATATATTTAAAGTTTCAAGTGCTATTCTTTCTTGTTTTTCTTTTTTTGGATGAAATTTTAATGTTTTCATATTATGAAGTCTATCTGCAAGTTTTACAAATATAACTCTAATATCTTCACTCATCGCAACAAACATTTTTCTAAGACTTGAAATAGTTCTTTCTTCTCAATTATATCTAACTTTTGAAACTTTCTCCATTCAAGCACAAATTCAAGCAACATCACTTCAAAAAACTTCTTTTATATCGTCATAAGTTTTTGAAGTATCCTCTATTACATCATGTAAAATACAAGCTTGAATAGTATGAATATCTGGCTTTAATTCAAGCAATATCATACTTGCTTCAACTGGATGAGAAATATATGGTTCTCAAGAAAGTCTCATAACTGGATGATGAGCATCACGAGCAAAATAATAAGCTTTTTTTATTTCTTTTTCTATTTCTTCAAAAGGGATTTGCACTAAATAATTACTAACTTTTAAAATTAGTTTATCAACTTTTTTGTCAATTTGAGTATAATCTATAATAATTTCTTTTTGTGTTTCCATAACTTTCTTTTACTTATATTTTATATAAATATAATGATTTTTTAAAAAAAGTAAAAAAACTTTGCATTTTTGTTTTTTATAATAAAATGTATTAGTATTTAATATTTAATCGTTTCCTATGAAAATTAATAATAAAGGTTTTTCTTTAGTTGAATTACTCGTAGTAATAACAATTCTTGCTATTATTTCAGTAGTTGCATACCAAAATTTTGGTGGAGCAACAGATAAGGCAATTGCTTCAAGAAAAATAAATGATATTTGAACTATTGAAACAGCATTACAACAATTTAAAGCAGATAATAATTATTATCCTATGCCGATGGAACAATCATCAACTAATTTATGGTGATATACTTGAGCAACTACAGCAAATCCAAGTAATACATTACAAGTTACTTATAATTGAAAAGAAATAGCATCAATTGTTTCTTGAAGTGGATGATGAGTTGTATATGGAACTTGACTTACAAACTCTTGAAATCAAATATGAGCTAAATGAGTAATTTGATATACTAGTGATTTTACAAAAAAATACCTATCTAAAGAACTTTATGATCCAGAATTATGAGATATAAAAGTTTGAGGAACTGCTAAAATGATGGAAAGCTGAATTTGAAGATATATTTATGCTATTTATGCACAACCAAAAATTAAGGCAAATTGGAATAAACAATGAACCTCTTGAACTTATTATAATATAGCAACTAGCTTAAAGAAAAAAGATTCTGATAGTTATGAAACTTATTTAGTTTGAGATTATGATAAAAATTCTTGTTCTCAACCTAGTGATTGTCCTGAAAGTTTAATATGAACAGCTAGTTGAATAATTAATCCATCAAGTTTAACAAATACTCAAAATCAAGATTTAAACAAAACAACTCTTGATTTAAACCAATGAATTCCATATCCTATAAAAGACTTTGCTAATTAATGAAAACTTTTATAATAAACAAAAATCATCTAAAAAATTTAGATGATTTTTATGATGAAATAGAAAATATCTTTATTAAAGATAAAAATATGAATTTTTGAAGAAATCTTGATGCTTTAGAAGATATCATGTTTTGATGATTTTGAAGTTTTGAAGATTGAGAAAAAATAAAAATTATTTGGGAAAATTTTGAAATTTCCAAAAAAAATATAAAAAATATTGATGTTATAGAAGAAATTATTGAAAATAATAAAAATATAATATTTGAAAAAAAATAGTTTTTTTATATATTAAAGTCATAAATACAATTTAATTTTAAAAAATGAAAATCTGAATTGATATAAGAAATATATCAAATAATAATCAAAGTTTTTGTAACGATTTTGTTAATTATTATTTACTAAACAAAAAAGATAATTTATTAAATATTTATTCAAGTAAATATTTTGATGTTGAAAATAAAATTTATAATAAAAATTTTTATAGTTTTTTTTGAGAACAAGTTAATTTTTTAAAACAATTATTAAAAGATAAAAATGACTTTTTAATAACTTTTGAAGAGACTTTTCCTATATTTTATAAAAATAATGTAACTTTAGTTATACCATCTTTAGAAAAGATTTTATATCCAGAAATAGAAAAAACAAAATTTTTAAATAAATATTCTTATTTGTTTACTATTAAAAAAAATCTAAAAAATAGTAAAAATATAGTTTGTTTTAGTTATGCTACAAAAAAAGAATTAAATGAAAAATTAAATATTTGAGAAGATAAAATAAAAATAATTCCTCCTTTTTTTCCATCTTCTCCAAATAGTGATTTAATGATAGATGTAAAAATAAAAAACTCTTTAAAAAATGATTATCTAATTTATGATTATAATTATTTTTCAAATAATAATTTAAAAAGAACTTTAGAATTTTTAAAAGAAATAAATAAACAAAAAGAGTTGTCTTTAATTATTTTATGAAATAAAAATGCAAATAATAAAGAAATTAGAGAATTAATTTTAAATTTAAATATAGAAAAACTAGTTATTTTTGCTTGAAATCCTGAAAATAAAGAATTATCTTCTTATTATAAACAATCACTTTGAGTAATTTATCCTATTGTTTACAATAATTTTCCTATAACTTTAAACAATGCTATAAATTATAATACTCCTATTTATATAAGTGATTGAGAAGAAAATAAAGAGATTTTTTGAGATTTAGTTACTTATTTTTCTCCTATATCAGTTTCATCAATGGTGAAAAACTTCCCTATTTTTTTAGAAAAATCAAAGAATTTTAAATGATATGATGAAGTAAAAAATAAATATAATATTAAAAACTTTTTTGACAATTTAAGTTCATTAATTTAATAAAAATGGTAAATTTAACTCAAAGAAATATAGATATTTTAAAAATAATTGTTGAAGAGTTTTTACAAACTTGAGAAGTTTTATGAAGTAAAGCTTTACTTAAAAAGTATGATTTATGAGTTTCTTCAGCTACTGTTAGAAATGATATGGCACTTCTTGAAGAATTAAATTTAATTTATCAACCTTATAATTCAGCCTGAAGACTACCAACAACAAAATGACTAAGAGCTTTTATAAATTATTTAATGCACCAAAGTCCAAATTATTTTATAAATGAAAAAATATCAAATTTTAACAAAAATGACATAAAAACACTAGAAGATTTTATTTATAACTTAACTAAAGAATTATCTTCAAAAACAAATGAAATAGCTTTTTTTATTTCAAAAGAAAATAGTATTTTAGAATACAATTGAGTTTCAAACTTTTTGCAAAATAACATAAAATCTCTTTGAGAAAGTATCTTTTTAATAATCAAAATGCTTGAAGATAAACAAAATTTTATAAATTTTATAGAAAATCTCCCACTTACAAATTGAGTAAATATTTTTATTTGAGAAGAAAATATAATTTCTTTTTTAAAAGATTATTCAATTATATTAAAACCTATTATTATATGATGAAATACCTCATATATTTGAATTATTTGATGATTAAAGATGAATTATTTTTTTAATATAAGTGCTGTTAGATGAATTATTTAACTTTTTATAAAAATTTGACTTTGGTATTATCACCTATATAATGTAAGTGCTAATAAGTGTTATTTATTAATTTTAAAAAATATGAATATAAAACCTTTATCAGATAGAGTAGTTTTAAAAACTATTTCTAAAGAAAATATAACTAATTCTTGAATTTATATACCTGAAAGTGCAAATAAAGAAAGACCTTATATTTATGAAGTAGTTGCTGTTTGACCAGGAAAAGATTGAAAAAAAATTGATTTAAATATTTGAGATAAAGTCTTGTCATGACAATACTCTTGAGATGATGTAAAAGTAGATTGACAAGAATTCAAAATAGTTTGAATTGATTATATTTTAGCTATAGTTGAATAATTTATTTTTTAATATTTTAAAATATGTCTAAACAAATAATATACTGAGATGAATTAAGAACAAAGATGTTTGCTTGAATAGAAAAAGTAGCAAAAACAGTTTGAGTAACTATGTGACCTAAATGAAGAAATGTAATTTTAGATAAATGATATGGATTACCTCAAGTAACAAACGATTGAGTAACTATTGCAAGAGAAATAGAGCTTGAAGACAAATTTGAATCACTTTGAGCAGAGCTTGTAAAAGAACGAGCATCAAAAACAAATGAACTAGCTTGAGATGGAACTACAACTGCAACTATATTAACCTATGCAATAGCAAAAGAATGACTTAGAGAAATAAGAACTTGAATAAATGCAATTGAATTAAAAAATTGATTAAAAAAAGCTTGAGAAAAAGTTATAAACGAACTTGATAATATTTCAAAAAAAATAACTACAAAAGGAGAAATAGCACAAGTTGCTTCCCTATCTGCTCAAGATAGTGAAGTTTGAAATATTATAGCAGATGCTATGGAAGAAGTTTGAAATAATTGAGTTATTTCAATAGAAGATGGACTTGCTTTTTGACTTGAACTTGAAATAACTGACTGAATGGAGTTTGATTCTTGATATATTTCTCCATATATGGTAACAAATACAGAAAAAATGTTAGCAGAATTTAAAGATGCTAAAATCCTAATAACAGACCAAAAAATCTCTTCAATGAAAGATTTATTACCTCTTTTAGAACAATTACTTTGAGAGTGAACTAAAGATTTAGTAATTATTGCAGAAGATATAGAATGAGAAGCACTAACTACAATTATTTTAAATAAATTAAAATGAGTTTTAAATATTTTAGGTATAAAATCACCTTGATTTTGAGATAATAAAAAAGAATTATTAAAAGATATTGCAATACTTACTTGAGCAAATATTATAACTTCTGATTTATCTATGAAGCTTGAAAATGCTTCTATAAATGATTTATGATGAGCTAAAAATATAATTGCAAGAAACTGAAAAACTACAATTATTTGATGATATTGAGATGAAACAAGTATAAAGGCAAGAGTATTTGAATTACAAAATCTAATTAAAAATTCAAGCTCTACTTATGATAAAGAAAAACTTATCTCAAGAGTTGCAAAACTAGATGGTTGAGTTGCTGTTATAAAAGTATGAGCTGCTTCTGAAGTTGAAGCAAAAGAAAAAAAATTAAGAATTGAAGATGCTTTAAATGCAACAAAAGCAGCTGTTGAAGAATGAGTTGTTTCTTGAGGTTGAGTTGCTTTACTTAGAGCTTCAAAAGTTTTAGAAAATCTTGATTTTTGAAATGAATATCAAAATATTTGAGCTAAAATAGTTAAAACTGCTCTATCATATCCTATAAAACAAATTATAGAAAATGCTTGAAAATCATGAGATGTTATAATAAGTAAAATTATTGATAATAATAACAAAAATTATTGATATGATGCTTCAAAAGATGAATATGTAGATATGATTAATAGCTGAATAATTGATCCCAAAAAAGTTTCAAGAATTGCTTTAGAAGAAGCTATTTCTCTTGCTTGAATGTTTTTAACAACAGAAAGTTGAATAGTTGATTTACCTAAAAAAGAACCAGAAAATAATAATATGTCTAATATGGGTTGAATGCCTTGAATGTGAATGTATTAAAAATAATGTATTTAAAATATTTGAGATAAAAATTTATCTTAAATATTAATAAAAAATAAAAAGAAAGGTATAAGATGTTATAAAAATTTTTAATCTTATAATTATTTCATTTTCTTGTATTTTTCTTTATAATTTAACAAAAAAGGCTTAATTGTAAAAATGGGTAGTGACATCTCTTTTTGTAATTGACATATATTTAGTCATATATTTTATTGATTAAGTATTAATTTTTGATTACCTAATCTTTAGCATATAGTGACATTTTAACTTTTAAAATTACAAAAATAAAAAAAATTTTGACTTTATAAAAATTTTTAATAAAATACTCAAGCTTTAAATAAGCGGGTGTAGCTCAATTGGCTAGAGCATCTGCCTTCCAAGCAGAGGGTTAAGGGTTCGAGTCCCTTTACCCGCTCCATTAAATAAGCAATTAAAAGTTAGGAATTTTTTTCTAACTTTTAATATATAAAAAGGGTGTATAGCTCAGTTGGTTAGAGCGCAGCACTGATAATGCTGAGGTCGGTGGTTCAAATCCACCTATACCCACCATTAATGACTTTTCGGAGACTGGCGCAATTGGCTAGCGCACACGCTTTGGGAGCGTGGGGTTGTGAGTTCGAGTCTCGCGTCTCCGACCATGAACGAAACACCGTCAAGAAAGATTGCTTACTTTGAATTTGATATATTCAGAAAAGTAGTTTAACTTGAATAATAAACTGATATTAAAAAGAGTAGTTATATTTTTATAACTACTCTTTTTATATACTTGAAATTATGCTAAAAAACTTGAAAAAACGGGGAAATATAATACAATGAAATTAATTAGATTAATTATTTTATTTATGATAACACAAGCCATACAAAACTCTTTTTTATTGACCGAAGAAGACAAACAAAACCTCATTAAATCAATAGAAAATAAAAGTGAAACATTCATAAATAAACTATTAGAAATAATTAAAAATGAAAAAGTATTTTTACTACAATTATTAAAAACATTCAAAAATAAAAATGTAGATATTTGAATGATTAAACAAGAAATAATGGCTGAAAATATGAAAAGAATAAGACAACTTAAAGAAGATGAAAATGATGATTTTGATTTTGACTGATTAATTGATAAAATCTATTAATAAATAATAAAACAAAAAAATGACTATTGATAATCAAGATATATGACCCGAACAACAATCAAATCTACAAGAGTTAAAAAATAGACAAAGAGATAGAGATTTTGATGATATAATAAAAATGGTTGAAGAAATGACACCAGAAGAACAAAAGGACTTTGTTGAAAAAATGAAAGAAAAAGACCCTATTTTTAGATGATTATTTGATGAATTAAAAACATATTTTGATAGTCAAGTAAAGAAACTTGAAAAAGAAGAAGAACAAAGACAAGCACAAAAACCAAAAGAAGCAAAAAAGCCAGAAACGATTAAACCAAAGGAAATAAAAAAACCACAATCACAAGAAATCAAACATAATAAACCTGCTGTTGAAACAAAAGAAACACAAAAAGAAACCCCAACTCAAAGACTTTCAGGAGATACCGAGTTAGAACACATTGAAAAAGACAAAGATTTTAGCAAATATAAGCATTTATTTGAAGAAAAAGAATTAAATTGAAATAAAGTAGCAGTATTAAAACCAGATGTATTAAAAGCATATTTAAGACAAGAAACAAACAAAGAACCATTAGCAAAATTAATTTGATTAGATAGTGAATTACAAAAAGCAAAACAAAATTATGATGAAAGTATAAAAGCATCAAGCAATATGCCTTATGCTCCGCAAAATATGGATGCTTCAAAAGAGTATACCTTAAAACAATATGAAGAAAATAAACAAAAAATAGTTGAAAAAGCATCAAATGATTTTACTTGATTATTAAAAAATACTGACATTTGAAAAACAATTCTTCAAAATAGTTTAGTTGTTTTTCAAAATGAAAAATTGGTTAGTAGTATTAATGTTAATATATGAAATAAAGAAAATGCTGAAAGTTCTTTGACTGATAGTATAGCAAATAAAACAAATATTCTTATTTGAAAATTATCTATATTACAATGACAATTAAATAAAGAAGTTTCTGATTTCAAAAATTGATGACAAGAAAACTTAAAACAAAGAGATTATATAACTTGGGAAAAAATACTTTATAGAGATATTCCAGAAAAATATGAGAAATTAATAAAACAAGAAATTAGAAATTATGCTTTTGATATTTGAAAAGATATTATTAAAAATAATTCACCAATTGTTTGAGAGAAAAAAGTTTTTTCACTTCCTATTTGAGATAAAAATGATGTTGTATTGGATTTTAGTTCATTATGAAATACTGCTTGAAAATCATCAGAACAGATATTAAAACTTTATGAGAAAAACTTTGATAGTGTTTATAAAGATACTTTAATGTCAAAAATAGTAAGAGAAATGACTTCAAAAAAATGACTTATAGATATTTCCTGAACTATTATTTGAGGAGCAGCAGCAGTGAAAGTTTCTGCTTGAACTTGGGGAGCCTGAATACCAGTAGCAACACTTGTATTTACAGCAGTTGAGAGTTCATATAGGGCTTGAATGTATGAGCTATTTGATATTGAATGAGGTTGGCAAGCAGGTGTTTGAATTGATTTAGAAAATGAAAGCACAAAAAATATATTGAAAAAGAAAGGTATTGAAATGGTTTCAACAGCAACTTTATTTTCACTTTTTAG
Organism: uncultured Candidatus Peribacteria bacterium; assembly: GCA_964527685.1. Taxonomy (GTDB): domain Bacteria; phylum Patescibacteriota; class Gracilibacteria; order BD1-5; family UBA6164; genus UBA7396. The sequence goes on from CAZGOC010000002.1 coordinate 132,054, forward strand.
ATTTACAGGTTGGAGCCAAGAAAAGATATTACATTATATAAACAACCCAAGCATAACTGGGTCAATAACCTGAAAAATATCTAATTATTGAATAAAAACTTGAATTGAATGAGCCTTTTTCACCTATTTTACTGTTATTATGAATAACTTACAAGAAACAGCAAAAAATGGTTGAAATACAAAAGAGTATTTAGATAGTTTCACAAATATTTGAAATATGGAAGATTTAACAAAACTTTTTGCTTTCAATATATGATTTATTACAGCAGTTAAATGAGGAGCAAAAATTGCTGAAAAATGAACTGTTTTACTTTATGAAAAAGAATTACAAAGTTTAATAAAAGAGTTTACCAAAGATTGATACACAATTATTAATTGAAGATTTTATAAATGAAATAATGAAGTTCCAGCAATAACAAACCCTCATTTCAAAAGATTTGCTGATTTGAATAGAAAAATAGCATATATTTGATGAGATAGTTATATGAAGCCTGAAAATGGGAGATGATGAAAAAATTATAATACTAATTTAGTTGATCCAAATAAAAGATATGAAAGACTTGAAAGGTATTCTTCTGAAACTCAAACTTGAAAAATATCTTATGCCTTAAATGACAAAACTATTTGAGAAACTATACAATCAAATTGATTAAATGCTTGAAAATGAGTTTGAGAATGATTACTTAAAAAATCTTGATTTTCAAATGATGAGATTTCACAATTTAGACAATGAAAATTAAAGTGAGAAAAAACTGTTGAAGTTAAAGCCATTTGAGAAATGGAAAAAGCTATGGAGGTGGTTTATAGGGAGTATAGGGAGTGATTAAGTAAGTTTATATCTTGAAAAAGTTTAGAAGAAGCATACCCTAATGTTTCAAAAAAATTATTACCAAAATTGGGAACAATTATAAAACGTGAAATATTATTTAACCCAACAATAAAGGAAGAGGTGATGTAAAATTATTTTATACCAGCCTCTTTTTCTTTTATTAATTTATCAAAATAATCTACAGCTTCCCACATAGTATTAATAGCATTTAATGTAGCAGTAGCATATTCATCTGAAAAAATAGGAACCTCTTTTCAATCTTTTTTATATAATTTCCATAATCAAGTTTTTGGGTCTAATTCTATTTTTCAATATCATTTTCTTAAATATCAGGCTTCAAAGAAATCTGATAACATTTCTCTCGTTCTATATTTATCAATATTTGTATATGTTGCCCCATCAAGTCTTGTTATATAAACAAGATTTCAAGTTTTACTTTCATAAATAGCATATCATTTTCTATTTGGTATTTTTTTTATTTCAATAGTTCATTTTTCTATTGCTTCTTGAACCTTGCTTCAATTATAATCTGGAAGTTGTTTTAGCTTTTGAATAAATGCTTTTCTAAAATCTTCACTTAATTGAAAAGTTTCAGTTTTTGTTTTTCATTTTATAAAAATAGTAGCTATACAATTTTTTGTATCATAAACTACTTTTCAAGTTTCTTTACAAACTCAAAGACTTTCAGCAGTTTTTACATATGCTACAATTTCTTGTAATCATTTATTTTCAGGTCATGTATTTGATGGAATATCAGCCATAAATAAAAATTAATTATATTTTTTATAATTTTATCATATTTTTTTGAAAAATACAATTAATTTGATAAAAAAAAGATAATTACACAATTGTATAATTATCTTTTTTTTTATTTACTATTACTTTTTATAAAGTTATTTTGAAAAAATCTTTTCAAGTTTAACTTTTTTAACCCAATCTTTTCAATCTTTTGAGTATCAAGAGTTTTTTAATTCATTAACTGTAATCATAAATCTTTCAGGCTCACCATCAATAACATTATCTCATAAAACTTTTATTTTTATAACTCCATCATTATATATTAATGGTTCTGCTACATCAGTTGGTATATTAAGATTTTTAGGAATGTTGGTTAATTCATTTTTTCAACTATTAAAACTCATAGCAAAAATATCATAACTTCAAGCATCAGTTCAACATTTATAAATATCTTTTTTTACTATTCAATAATTTTTATCTTGTGCCAAAATATCATAAGAAATTAATTCTCAACCATTATTTCAGCAAGTTAAAGTATCAATTTTATTTGTATTTCAATAAGTCGTTAAACTATCTATTTTTTTATCATTTTCATACAAAAATAAATTAAATAACTCTTTTTTTATAGTTTTTACAACTACTTCTTTTTTTGGTTCTTCGCTTCAAGTATTTGTTATATTACCAGTTTGAGTATTTATTTTTACTTCACTTCAAGTATTATTTGTAATTCAAGTTTGAACTAATACCCCAGTATTTGTTTTACTTTCAGTCATTATTTTTATTTCTTCTTTTCCGCAAGAAAATAGAAAAGTTAAAAATAGTAAAATTATTAATTTTTTCATATAAATATTATTAGAGATTAATTATTTTTTAAGCGGTTTTTTCCTGTTGAGGAATATTAGATTTTTGAACTTTTCTTATATAAATAAAACTGTGTATAAAAAAGGCTGTAATAGCAAGAATAAGAATACCTATTGGAATAATAGCGCCTATATCAAATCTATATATATGAAAATCAGATGATGCTTTCAATGAACTTATAGCATCAAAAGAATTTTGAATAAACATTGGAATACTCGCAAATAAAAAAATTGATAATATATATACTACTAATCAATGTGCGTATTTTTTCATCTGCATATATCATAAAAAGAATAACCATATAATTATTATTGCTAATAATATATATAGTCTTGATGTTCTACCTTCACGTGCTGTATATTCCATAAATTGGTAAAAAGTAGCATTTTGTCATATTTCAAAAAATGGAACAATTCATATAGATGTAAGAAAAATAAATGGCAGAATTAAGAAAGATATTCCCATTAAATTATTTCATTTATAAAAACGTTCACTTTTCATAAGTAAGTATAATACTATAAATGGGGTAATTACAAGTAAAATTAAAATCAAAATTATTAATGTTTCCATTGGTAATTAAATTAAAAAATAAATTATTTATATAAATTGATAATACTTCATTTATCAATAAGTAATCAACTTGTCATATCTTTTCAGTCAATGTTGATTTGAGTAATTTTTTTATTCAAAATATCTTTTAGGTCTCTTAATGAATGAGTTATAGTTTTATTTTTACTACTTAAAGTTTTTCAGTCTTCAAAAACTATATTTACATTTGAATTAGTTTGAATATATTCTTCATCATCAGTAAAGGCTTTAACTCATTTAACAATAAAACTGGTTTTATTATCAATATAATCTACATATAAATATAAACCTTGTTTTGATTTATTATCTCCCAAGTATATAATATCATAAAGTCAAGGGTATAAATAGTATTTTACACCACTCCCAGTATTAAATACATAAATTATTATTTTTTTCTTATTTACGGCTCAATAACTAAATATATTTTCATTATTTGTTATTGTTATATAATATCATTTAACTTTTTGAGTTTGACTATTTTTAATTTCTTTTGCTGTAATTGTCGCATCTTTGCTTACATTTCCAACTTTTTTTATATTGTATAAAAAATTATATGATATATTCTCATCTCAAAATAATTGATTTAGGTTTCAAACTCAAAATGCTAATTCATTATTTAATTCTTCTTTTTTCATATTTGAAAAAGCATCAATTTTTGAGTTTATAAATGTTTTTAATTCATCAGTAATAGCATATCAAAGGAATGTATCTTCAATCGTTCAATTTGATGTGATTATATTTCAAAAATTATCTTTCTTTTCAAACTTAATTTCAGTTGGTAAAAACTTGGCAATTTTGTTAAAATCTTCTAATGTAATTTCTTTACTATTATTATTAATTTCTTCAAGAGTTTGCTTATTTTTTTCTGCTTCTTGTAATAAATTATTTTGTATAGTATTTAATTCTTGATTTGAAAAATCTATTTTTTGTAATTCAAGTTTATTAGGTTGTCATGGATTGTTTTCAATACTAATAATTCAAACATATTTTTCAAAAATAACTGTTAATACAGATTGTATAGAACTTCCTTTTTTTTCTATTGTTTGCTTAAAATCATTTTTTATATCATTTATTGCTTTTTCATCACTAATTTGACTTAATCAATATAATAATGAAATCTTTAACATAATATAATTTTGTAATTCATTAAAAACTTCTTGTTTTGATGGTGATTTTAATGCTAATGATTTTATCTTATTATTAATTGCTATAAGTAATTGGTATTGTTTGTAATAATCATTTGGTGTTTTATTTAATAATTTATCAATTTTTGAATTAAATACACCACTAATCAATAATGGTTTTGTTATATCATAGTTATAATATACTTCGGTTCCTGGTTTTATTGGAGCTCACGCATTAGATATATTAAATAGAGCAAAATTACTTATAGAAAAAAGTAATATAAACAAAGAAACTAATCTTTTTTTCATAATAAAAAAAATAATAAAATAAAATAAGCAGAGTTTTTTTAATTTCTCTACTTATTTATTTGAAAAAAAGTTTATTTTTCGTTATATAAAAAAAGTGGAGAAAACAACCCTGCTTACCCATTAAAAATACCATAACAAAAATTATGTAAAATCAGTGGAAAGTTGTTTCCTCCACGTTTAACACAATTTTTGCCATTATATGGTAAAAATATTTTTAATAAGTAAGCCCGCTAATACTATTAATAAAGCTAAAAAAGTCAATTTTATTTTTTATTATCATTTTCCGTTTTTTTTCTGTATTGATACACATTAAAACACAAAATCACCCTATCGCGCGGGGTGATTTTTTAATGTCATTAAGTAATTTTAAGTATTTAATATATCAAAAATTATTTGTTTTGTAAGTAATACAAAATTATTAGCAAAATAGATTTTCTCGTTTGGGTTTGTTTTTGAAACTTCAAAAAGTTTTAATTCAGATGCTTTGTTATAAATAAGTCTGGCTTGGTATTGTTTTACTCATAACTTAAAAACATTTCTCACCGAAAAACTTTCTTCATTTAATAATTTTTTGATTCAAAAATAAGTTTTTTCTTCAAAGTTCAACTCAAAAGTTTTATCAGTTTCTTTTTTGTTTGGTGGCGTATTTATATGAAATAAAGCAATTTTTCTGTATCAATTTATTTTTTTATCAGATAAAGCATTTCAGTTATAAAAAATAATACAATTTCATACTTTCGTGATATTATCAACAATTATTGGACTATAAGAAACATTTTCAAAACTGGTTTGAAAAACTTGATTATAAAAAAATAAAAATCTTTCGAGTAATTTTTTCCAAGTTTGATTTTCTCTATCTATTATATCAAACTCTTTTAATCAAAGATTTAGTTGTATAATCGCAAAATCTTTGCGAGTAAATATATTTTTTATAAGTTCTTTATTTTTATCTATTCATAAAAATATATTAAGTTTTATTTGTTTTATTATCTCGTTTATAGGTAATGTGTTTTTATTGTTTGTCATAAGTTTTATTAGTTATAATTATATTTTTGTTTCAAATCATATAGTTCATCATATTTTTTATTTTCAGCCTCTTCAATTTCTTCGTATTTGATTTTTAATTTATCTATTTTTAACTCTAAATCGTATGAGTTCATTTTATCATCAAGTAATCAGTCCATTTCTAATTTTCTTAATTCGTTTTCTATTTCTCTTTTTTTAATAGAAATTGATTTTATAGAGTGTTCCAAAGATTTGATTTTATCTTTTACTTGTTTATCTTGATTTGATAGATTAGTATTTTGATTTTGGTTATTCGATGAACCTCACGAATGTGAAAACATAAAAAATAAAACTCATATAACTATAACCATTATGAAAACGGTATTGTTATCAGTTAAATCATCTTTTTTTGGTTTTGGTTGGTTAGTTTCAACCAAAGTTTGGGTTTGAGTAAGTTTTTCCATATAAAATAGGTTAAATAATAAGTATTTCTTGATACGAAACTTTTAACTTTTTTTCAAGTTTTTTATTTACTTTTTTAATTATTTTTTCTGTATTAACACAAAACGGCACACCTAAAAGAAAAAATAAGATTTTTGAAAAAAGATTTGAAAAAACACTCATAATTTTGAATAGAGAAAATGTCGAGATAACAACCGCAAACTTTTTATTTTTTAATTTTATGTATATGGAAAATACGGACTTATTTTATTTTACTACTCTTGATTTTGATACTTGATTATGATTAATTGAGGATAATTGGAACCATCATTATTTTTATTTCTTATCAAGATATTTTTTTCAATTAAGAACGATTGAAAAATACCATTTCACGATAGATAGTTTCTTACTTGCGTGAGATATGGCTTGATTTAATACAAAAGAATTAAATATATTATTAAAAAAGTGATGTGTTATAGAAAATAAGTATTTAAGATTTGAAATTAATAAAGAAAATGATATTCCAGAGGTTATTTTTGGAAAACATTTGATTAAATCACCCATTAAAACCTCATAATGTTGCTTTACCTGTTGAGATGCTGGAAATGGTGAAAAATATAGACGATTTTAAGTATTTATGCTCGGTGATCCAAAATTGTGATGGTAGTTTAAGTGATAAAGTTGAGGTATGAAATGAATAAACTTTAATTTAACTCATTTCATACCTCAAAGTAAAAATATGTGGAAATACCACTATTTTTATTTTTTAGCCAGGTATTTTTTTGCTTATGATGATTTTCCTTGATGATTTACAAAAAGTGATTTTATAAAAGCAGGAAAAGCCAAAAAGTTTTCAGTGAAAAAATTAAGTTGAATATGGAAACATGGACACAAAAAAGAAAACCCATTTTTAGAGTTTGTATCAGTGAAAAATGGCAATGATTTTACGAGATTAAAAAGTTATAGAAACCTATGAGATGGCAGAACGGTTCGTATTACAAAAGAAATAGTTTTTAAGTCTATTAAATCTTTACCAGATTTTAAGTTATTATGCTATGCTATTGTTTCAGCTCGTCCATCAAAAGCAAATGTTGATGATATAGAGAAAATGGAAAGTAAAAAACAAAATGTTTTTTATGTTCGTTTAGTGAGGTCCAGAACTTTAATCACTATTTGAGAAACATTTTTTTGATGAAGTAAAACGGCCACCAGTAAGATTTTAAGCAAAGCAAAAAACAAATTTTCTTATTTTCATATTTCATCAAGATTTACCACTTATAATTGAAAAATAATGCGTATTTCTAATATTTATAGCTTGAATGGTATAGAATATCATTTTTTGAAAAATAAGTGAAATAAAGTCAAAATTGATAGGGGTATGAGTGATTGAAATAATGAAATAAGAACTATAAAAACAAGAGTTATTAGAAAAGAAAGATTTATATTTTGAAATAAAATAAATATAAGCAAAAAGATGCGAGAAAACAAGGAAATTTTTATTGATAGAGAGTTATACCAAGACATATATTTATGAGTAATTTGAAAATAAGGTGAAAACCTTATTTTTTTTGAAAAAAGATTAAAAAAAATTTGAGTTTTTTATTTATTTGTTCTATTAAAGATTATAGCCTGCGATGATAATCACAAGAACGGTTTTTGGGAATGCCGTTCTGCGGGACTTATATATAAAATTCATTCCCTAATTTTTTTCATATACCAATAATAGCCACTAAAAAGTGGCTATTTGAGGTTTTTATATTTTCAAAAAATGACTTTATTTAAGACAAAAACGGCAACGATTTATATAATCACTCTTATATTTGAAATAGTTTCGCTTTAGTTTTTGAAGGAAATTATTATAATGAAAAAAATATATTTATAATAAATCTTAAAAATGAGAGGAAACTTTTTATTAAATGAAATAATTTATAATAATCTTATTTGTATTATTGAAGATACAAGTTTCAAAATAAGTGCTTATGATATAAAACCAAGTTATATAACTGAAAAATTAAATTGAAATTCAAAAATACAATTAGCATCGGCAAATAAGATATTAAGATTTTATAACGATTATTACAATTCAAATTATAAAATTGAAGAAACCTTTAATACTGATATGCTTATATGATATACCCCAGATTTTGAGGTAGAATACAAGTATGTTTGAGATAAATCAAGTTTTCATCGTGGTATTGATAGAATATTACAAAAAGTGCGTGAAAGTTTATGAGATATTTTTTGAAAATCTGATGATAATAAAAGTTCAGGTAATAATAAAAAAGATTATGATTTTCAAAATAATAATCTTAAATTTGAAGAACCTCAAACTGAATATATGAAATTGTTTTTACGCATATGAGTAGTTTTAGCAATTTATTTTTTACTTAAAAATATTTTAACACTTTTAGGAATAATTTTATAAAAAATGGATGATAAAAAAATTAGATGTGCTGCTTATATAAGAGTTTCTACTGACGAACAAGTAGCAACAGGTGGTTCATTAACTTGACAACAAGAAAGAATATTAAACGAAATATCAAAAAATGATAATTATATAATTGATAAAAAAAGGCATATTTTTATTGATGATTGATATAGTTGAGCCAAAGATGATAGACCAGCATTTAATAAAATGTTAAGTGCTGCGAAAAGATGAGAGTTTGATATACTTTTTGTTTATGCTATTGATAGACTTTATAGAAAAACTTTATGATTACTTGAAACAGTAGAGATTTTAGATAGTTGTTGAGTTAAGTTCAAATCTACAACGCAAGAAATTGATACCAGCAGTAGTTTTTGAAAAGTAATTTTACAAATAATGTGATCCATTGCTGAACTGGAAAGAAATTTAATTAGAGAAAGGACTATAATGTGAAAATTAAGTAAAGCAAAAGAATGATATTTTGTTTGATGAGGAATGCCACCGTTATGATATAATTTTGAAACAATATGAAAATGAAAAAAAGCGATAATTAATGATTGAGAAGCAAAAATAATTAAGAAAATCTTTAACTTATTTGTAAATGAATGAAAAAGTCTTTGAGAAATAAAAAAGGTTCTTGAATTATCATGAGAAAAAACAAAAGACGATATTAAATATGAATGAACTGCTAAAAAAGTAAAAAATAAAACTGGAAGTTGGCACCCAACAAGTGTTTCAAGAATACTACAAAATGAAATGTATATTTGAAATTACTATTATTGAAAAACTGAAAGAATAAATTGAAAAAAAGTTATACTTCAAAAGAAAAATGGGTTTCTTTTCCTTGTCCTGCTATAATTGAAGATAAAGAAATATACTATAAAGCCCAAGAATTATTAGTAAAAAATCAAACAACAAAGAATAATGAAACGAATAATATATTTGCGTGATTAATAAAATGTGATTTATGTTGAAAAAATTATGTGTCGGCTCCAACAAAAAAAGATTGAAAGTCTTATATGTATTACAAGTGTAAATGAAGTATAAGAATTAACCATTTGGAAGATTGTAGGTGCTTAAATAATTCAATTAGTGAAATGTTTTTATTTGATGCTTGTTGGGGAAAAATATATGAATGATTAAAAGAACCTAAAAAAATGTTGAAAGATTATTATGAAAATAATAAAAAAGATGATAAATTAAACGAGTATTATAATGCCCTTGAAGAAATAAATAAAAAAATTGAGAAATGAAATAAAAGCGTTCAAAAATTATATGAAAATCTTTATACCGATGATGATGAAAATAGTGTAAAAAATAAAGAAATTGCTATAAAAAATATACAAACTGATGTTGTATGATTTCAGAAAACTAAAAATGATTTAAGTGAAATTATTTCAAAATTAGAAGATGTTGAAAAAAATAAATCTAATTTTCTTGATTTGGTTAAAAAATATGAATGAAAAGTTGATAATATAAGTGAAGATAAAAAAATAGACTTAATTAAATTATTCGTTGATAGAATAACTGTTTTTAAGTGATGAAAATTAAGAATTGTCTTAAAAATAGAGGCTGAAAATAATGATGATAATAACGGTATTAATGGTAGTAAAACTGAAACTCTAAAAAAAAATGTAATTAATTTTAACGCTATTACATCCGCTACCATTTAATAAAAAACTACTATTAAAAGCATTCTTTTCACTGATTAGGATGCTTTTTTGAAATTATCATTTTTTACATCATTTTCTGGACAAAATCTAAAATAAGTATCAATTTTTATATTATCGAGTCTTATATTTTTTAGGTACAAATAGAAAAGAAAAAATAATTAAAAATCTTTCATAAGATAATATAATTTAGAAAAATAGTTAGTTTTTAACATAATTTTTTATTTTTGGTTTTAAAGTTGTTTTTTATAAATATAATTTAGATATATTTTGATATGGTAAATAATATAAAATATAAAAAAAACTCTATTTTAAAGCAATTTATTTGTATAAAAAAATAGAACATTAGTATAATTTTTAATAAAAAGTATGAGTATTGAAAATGCTATAACATGTATTGATATTTGAAGCTCAAATATAAGAACTGTTATATGAGAATTTGTTTGAGATGATCAAAAAAAATTACATATATTGTGAATATGAATTTCAAAATCAAATGCTATAAGAAAGTGAAATATTTTAGACATGGAAGAATTTAAGCAAAATATTGATAAATCTTTAGAAGATGCTGAAAAAATGTCTTGATTTCAAACAACTTGAGTTTTTATATCTTTCAATTCTTCTTCTTTTGAAGTTGTAAATAATAAATGAATAGTTGCTATTTCTTGAGATGAAATAGAGGTTTCAGATATTGAAAGAGTTCTTGATATGGTTAAAAGTGGAGTATTACTTCAAAATAGAGAAGTTTTAAAAGTAATTCCAGATAACTTTACAGTTGATTTAGAAGAGTGAATTAAATCACCTATCGGTATGAATGCAAGAAAATTAGAAGTAAATGCTAATATATTTTCTATTAGTTCAAATATTTTAAATAATATAAAAAAATCAATAGAATCTTGAATTTGAGTTGAAGTTTATGATGTTTTTCCAAATTTAATTTCATCTCCAGAATGAGTTTTGTCAAAAAGGCAAAAAGAATTATGAGTAGTTTGTATTGATATATGATCATCAACTACTTGAATAACAGTTTTTGAAGAATGAAGTTTAAAATTTTCATCCATAATCCCTATTTGATGAGATAGTGTTACAAATGATATAGCATTATGACTTAGAACATCTATTGATACTGCAGAAAAACTAAAGCTTGATTTTTGAGAATTATCTTTAGAAAAAATAGAATGATTTAAAGATGTTGAAATTGATTTTTCAAAAGTATCAAGTCAAGATGAATGAACTTTTTCAATTTTATATTTATCAAAAATAATTACAGCTAGATATGAAGAAATACTTTTTTTTGTAAAACAAGAACTTAAAAAAATTCAAAGAGATTGAATGCTTCCAGAATGAGCTGTATTTGTAGGTGGATGATCTAAAATGAGATGACTTGTAGAGCTATCAAAAGAATCTTTGAGATTACCAGTTAGTATATGAATACCAAAATTTGATGAATCAGTTTCTGATGCTTCAATAAATGATCCTTCATTTGCATGAGTTTTATGAACTATTATACTTACAAATAAATATAGAGATGCAAGAAATGTAATATCTTTTAATATATGATCTCTATTTGGTTCTATAACTAAAGTATTTAAAAAATTATTACCTTAAATTTAACTTTTAATAAAAAATATATGATTAAAAAAGATGATAAACTAAAAAGAATTTTATCAGGACAACAAGTTTCATTTGGTCCACAAGAAATAGATATGTGATCTAAAATATCACTAGCTGCTAATATAAAAATAGTTTGAGTTGGTTGAGGAGGTTGAAATGCAGTAAATGGTATGGTTAGAGATGGAATTGAATGAGTAGAGTTTTGGGCTATAAATACAGACTCTCAAGCTTTATATAATTCTCTAGCAGATAATAAAATAGTTATTTGAAAAGCAGTTACATGATGACTTTGAGCTTGAGCTAATCCTGAAATGTGAAAAAAAGCAGCAGAAGAAACTTCAGAAGAAATAAAAGCAGCTCTTGAATGAGCAGATATGGTTTTTATTACTTGCTGATTATGATGAGGAACAGGGACTTGAGCTGCTCCAGTTGTTGCTGAAATAGCAAAATGACTTTGAGCTTTAACTGTTTGAGTAGTTACAAAACCATTTTCTTTTGAATGACAATCAAGATGAGGTAAAGCACTTGACTGATATAATGCTTTAAAAGAAAAAGTAGATGCTTTAATTACAATTCCAAATGATAGAATCTTAAATATTATTGATAAAAAAACTCCATTACTTGATGCTTTTGCTATAGTTGATGATGTTTTAAAAGAATGAGTTTTATGAATTACAGATATTGTAACTGAAAACTGAACTATTAATGCAGACTTTAACGATGTTAAATCAATTATGAAAAATTCTTGATCTGCTTTGATGTGAATATGATACTGATCAGGTGAAAATAGAGCAGTAGAACGAGCAAGATCTGCAATAGACAGCCCTCTTTTAGAGCTTTCAATAGCTTGAGCTAAATGAATTTTGTTTAATATAACTTGAGGAACTGATTTATCAATGTTTGAAGTTGATGAAGCAGCTAAAATTATTACAGAGTCAGCAGACCCAAATGCTAATATAATATTTGCAACAACTATAAATGAAAATTATACTTGAGAATTAAAAATTACAGTTATTGCTACTTGATTTGATGAAGAAACAAATAAAAGTTATTCATCTTGATACCAAGCTCAAAAACAATCTCCATTTTGAAGAAAAAATATTTGAGAACAAAAACCTATATCTAATCAAGTAAAACCGGTTGAAAAACAAGATGATTTAGATGTACCAGCTTTTTTAAGAAAGAAAATATAAAAATTTGATTTTTTAAAAAATTTAAATACTATTACAAAAAAGACGAGGATTTTGTTAAAATTCTCGTCTTAATTATTAAATTATTAATTAATTAAAATATGTTAGATTTAAAAAAAATTGAAGCAGCTATTAATCAAATTTCTGCTGAGAAAAAAATACCAAAAGAAGCATTAATAGAAATAATTGAATCAGCTATAAAAACTGCTTATAAAAAAGATTATTGAAATAAAGATGAAGATGTTTTAGTTTCTTTTAATTTAGAAGCTTGAACTATTGAAATTATAGTAAGAAAAACTTTAGTAAAAGAAGTGCAAAACCCATATACTGAAATTAGTTTTGAAGAGTTATGAGAAGATGGAGAGTGATATGAAGAAGGAGATATTATAGAGATTGATATGACAGATGAAGTTTTAGAATGATCTATTTGAGATTCTTTTTGAAGAATTGCATCTCAAGCTGCAAGACAAGTTATTATTCAAAAAATATGAGATTCAGAAAAACAAAAAATTTATGACTTATTTAAAGATAAAGTTTGAGAAGTTATAAGCATGAAAGTTGTAATGGTAGAATCAGGAAAAGTTATTTTTGATTATAATTGAAATCAAGTTGTTTTACCTAAATCAGAACAAGTTTCAAGAGATAATTATGTTCCAGATGCTAGATTTTATTTATATGTTAGTGAGGCTATTATTGATGAAAAAACTTGACCAAAAGTTGTACTTTCAAGAAAAAATAAAGATATTGTTTGAGCAATTTTTAAATTAAATGCTCCAGAATTAAGTAACAATACTATAGTAATTGATAATATAGTTAGATATCCTTGAGTAAAAACAAAAATACTTGTTTCAAGTGATTTTGAAGAAATAGACCGAGCTTGATGTCTTATTTGACCAAAATGAATAAGAGTTAAAACTGTTATGGAAGAATTATCAGGAGAAAAAATTGATATAATTATAAATAATTGAAATATTCAAGAAATGATTTCAAAATCATTAACTCCAGCAACTATTCAAAAAGTAGTAGTAAATGAAGAAACTCAAAGTGCTTTAGTTTACTTACTTCCAGATGAAAGAGCTAAAGCAATTTGAAAAAATTGAATAAATATAAATCTTGCTTCAAATCTTATTTGATATAATATCTCTTTAGAAGAAATAAAAGAGTAAAATTAAAAAAGTATAAATTTATTTATACTTTTTTAAAATTTATTATTTAACTTTTAAAAATTATGAAAGTATTATTTTTAAAATTAGTCCCAAATGTATGACATGTTTGAGATGTAAAAGAAATTTCAGATAGTTATGCTACAAATTTTTTAATTCCAAAATGATTTGCTAAAAAGCTAACAAAAGAAGATGAAGAAAAATTATTAAAAAACTTAAAAAAACAAGAAGAAAATAAAAGAAATTTAATAGAAAATAAACATAAAATACTAGATACTTTAAATCAAAAAAAATTAGAATTTAAAGCACAAACTCTAGAAAATTGAAAAATGTTTTGATGAATTAAAGAAACAGATATCATAAAACAAATTAAAAGCGAATTTCAGATAGAATTAACTAAAAAAAATATTTATATGCCAAATTGACATATAAAAAAGATTTGAACAAGTGATATTTATGTAAAACTTTGAGAATCAATGGCTAAAATATCAATAATTATAAGTTAATGAATTACTTAAGTATAGATTTATGAGACAAAAGATGTTGACTTGCATATACAAATATGTGAATAATATTTATGCTACCTTTTGTTAATAGAACTGAAATTACTTCAAAATTAAAAAAAATTATTTTAGAAAAAAATATTTCAAAAATAATAGTTTGATTGCCATATGATTTATATAATAGTGATTTTAAACAATTAAATAAGACAAAGATATTTATAAATAAATTAAAAGAAATATTTAAAGATATTGAAATAGAAGAAATTGATGAAAGGTTTACAACTTTTGAATCATTAAATATTTTAAATTGATTAAGAAAAAAAGAAATAGAAAATAAAAAAGATTCTCTTTCAGCTTATCTGATTTTAGAATCTTATTTAGGACAAATAAAAAACTCTCTTTAAAAGAGAGTTTTTTATTGAAATTATTCAGCAACTGTTCCAGTAGCAACTTCAGTTGAAGTTTCAGTAGAAGGAGCAACTTCTGGAGTAACTTCAGTTGAAGTTTCAGTAGAAGGAGTAACTTCTGGAGTAACTTCAGTTGAAGTTTCAGTAGAAGGAGTAACTTCTGGAGTAACTTCAGTTGAAGTTTCAGTTTTACCACAAGAAGCTAAAGATAACATAGCAACTAAAGCTAATGTTCCTAATAATTTTTTATTCATATTTATTTTTTTAAATGAACTAAAATATAATAATAATTGGCAGTGTTATTTTAGTAAATTATTTTATTTTTCAATATTTCTAATATAGACAATTATTTAAAATATTGTAATAAACTTGATTTATTACAATATTTTTTGACAATAAAGCTATTTTTATTATTATAAAATTAATTAAAAATAATATAAAAATATGCAATCATTTTTAAAAAATTTCTATAAAAATAAAGTGTATGATGAAAATAAAAATCAATTTATAATTACTTGAGTTTTATTTGATATAGATAAATTAAAAGTTATTTGATACATATGTAAAAAAGATTTTTTAAATTATTTTTATTTTTTATTAAATAATTCTAAAGTTATAAATTGAAATATTTTTTTTTCAAAACAAGAAAACCTATTTTTAGACAATTATTATGAAATAATTTGAAAAGAAGTTAAAAATCAAGATTTAAAAAATATTTGATATATTTATGATATAGAGTTTGATTTAACAAATAAACTAAAATACTTATATATAGAAAGTTGATTTAATTTTTGATTAGAATTGAGTGAAATACTAAAAAAACAAATTATAAAAATAAATTATAATAATATATTAAAGTTTGAAAAAGATTATATTATTATAAATGATAAAGAATTTTTAAAAGAAAATAAAAAAATACTTGAAAATATTAAAAATCTCTTTATAAATGTAAATAATCCTAATTATAATACTATTAATTTAAAAAAATATGAGTAGAAGACAATTAAATAATCAAAATATTATTAAATCTTTTAAAGATTATTTAGCTCCAATTATAATTATATGAATTATATTATTGTTTGTTATAAATAGTCTAGTTTGAAAAGAAGATACAACTAAAATAGATAATAATTCATCTTCAAAATTAGAAGTTACCCTACAAAGCCCTACAACTGAAGGGTATATAGAATATAGTTGATGAAAAAAAACTAAAATAGAGTGAACGGTATCATTATATAAATCAGAAAAAATTCAAGTAGTTTCAGATAGTGTTTCATTAAAAGATGATTTAGTTAAATTTAATTTGAATAAATTATGAGAATTAAAATACAATGAAGATTGAAGCTATACATTGTATTCTTCAGATTTATGGGTTGAAACAACTTCAAATGTAAATATTGAAATGAGATATGCTAAAGTTTTAGCTTCTTGAAATAGTGTATTTTCATTATCTCAAAATGAAGTTGCATCTACAGTTTATGTAGTATCATGAAATGTAGAAGTAAAAAATCTTGCTTGAAACTCAACTGTTATCAAAAAATGAGAAAAACTTGTAATTATGAGAGGAGATTCAAATGATAAAAATAAAGATTTATCATTATCAAAAGAATTAATAGATGATTACATAAAAAATGAGGATTTCTTTATAAAAAATAATTGAAGTTTTTATTTATCACAAATAGAAGATACTACTTCTACTTGAGAAACTTCTACTTGAAGTTCAAATAATATAACTTCAAGTAATAATGGAAGCTATATATCATTTAATAATTTATATGATGAAGCAGAAGTTAGTTGAGAAAAAACAGATATAAGTTGAAGTTTGCTTAATGACTGAATAAAAGCTATAGAAATTGATTGAAAAAATGCTGAAATAAATTTTGATACAAAAACATTTGTAGTAAAAGATGTAAATATTTCAAAAAAAACTAATGATATAGTTTATAAAGTATATGATGTTAATTCAAAAATAATAGATAAATGAGTTTTAACTTTATTTAATATAAAATGAATAACTTGAACTACTTGAAATACATGAACTACTTGACTTGCTTGAGTTGAAAATTATCCAATTACAACTTCTCCTTTATATCAAATAGTTTCTCCAAAACAAAATCCATATACAACTACAGAAAATGTTGTTAGAATAGAATGAACTATTCCAGCAAGAACTGTTTTTAAAATATTTGTAAATGATTTTCAATTACAAAAATTTGTAAAAAATTCATCTTATTGGCAATATTTTGCAAATAGTGATTTTGGAAATTTAAAACCTTGAGTTAATATATATAAAATTCAGTTTTATTGAGAATGAGATAAAGTAATATATGAAACAAATTTTACAATAATAAAACAAGAAGAACCTAAAAAAGAAGAAGAATCTAAAGAAAATAAACTTAAACAAGAAGAAGTAATAAATCAAGAAACTATGCAATAAAGTATGTAAATAGAAG